>CALALQ010000038.1 GCA_937925595.1 uncultured Demequina sp.
TGACGATGATGGTCGATCCCACGTAGAAGATGACGATGCGGGTCACCACGGAGCGAATAGCGCGGGCAATGGCCTTGTGCGGGTCCGTGGCTTCGGCTGCAACGGTTGCGACGTTCTCGGTGCCCATGTAGGAGAAGAGCACCGTCACGCCGGTGAGGAGCACGGGCAGCCAGCCGGCAGGAGCGAAGTCCGCCCAGTTCGTCGAACCCGGGGACTGGTACTGGGGAAGCCAGCCGAAGATGGCTGCTGCTCCGATCAGGAGGAAAACGACCACTGTGACGACCTTGATGATGGCCATCCAATACTCGATCTCCGCGAACACACGGACAGGCAGGAGGTTGAGGCCGCCGAGGGCGATCAGTGCGAGGAAGCTCCATGCCCACACCGGGAGTGCGGGGGCGAAACCGTTCATGATCATGCCGATCGCGGAGCACTCCAGCGCGATGAGGATGACACCTGAATAGACGGCGACGTAGCTCGTCATGACCCCGGCCCACGGGCCGAAACGTCGCGCGGCGTAGGTCGTGTACGAGCCGGGGTCGGGCTGCTCGGCGGCGAGGCGCCCCAGCATTCTCATGATGAGGACGAGCACGAGCCCGATGCCGAGGTAGCTGAGGATGACAGCGGGGCCGGCTTGTTGGACGACCATGCCACTGCCGAGGAATAGTCCGGTGCCGATGGTGCCGCCGATGGCGATCATCGTGACGTGGCGGTTGCCGAGGGTGTTGTGGAGCCGGTGCGGCTCGGCTTTTAGCTGCATGAGCGGTCCTGTCTTTGGGTTCTGGTTCGGGTTCGGGTCAGGCGGAGGTGCTGCTGAGTTCCTGCTGGGTTTCCCACGCCGCGCGGATCGGATGGGTGTCGTAGACGATGTGCAGATGGGTGATGCGGCCGGTGTCGTTGAGCTCGGCGACATCGACTGCGGTGAAGGGGGCAGGTGTCCCATCGGCGAGGGTCCAGGCGAAGTCGAACCAGAACGCGACGGTCGCGTCCGCCCCGTCGATGTCATGGAGCGTCTTGCGCAGGGTGAGGACGGACTGAGCGGTGTCCGCGAACAGCAGCGGGTAGAACTCGTTCGCGGGCAGGTCTCCATACAGCGGTGAGCTGACAACGCCGTCGTCTGCGAACAGGTCGAGTACTGCTTCGATGTCGGCGGCAGCGAGAGCGGCGAGGTAGCTGTCGACGAGGTGGCTGACGACAGCGCGGGCAAGAGGCATCGATGTGTTCCTTAGAGGCGTTGACAGGGTGCGGCGAGGGGTCGCTAGCCGGACCATAAAAGTACGTCGTTCATTTTGTAATGAACTGCGTTCAATTTGATTACTCCTGCGTTACGGCCTTGTAACGCAGTATTTGGCCAGAAACCGCCCCTGGGTGTGTACACCTCGTGTCAACGGGCGATCGCTAGGGCGAGCACCTGGTCGACTCTCGTTCGAGGGGCCACCATCGCCTTCCTCGTCGCGAAACGAGCCTCAGACAGTCAGGCCGAGCAGACGCGCGGCGTTGTCCTTGAGAATTCCGGGCATGACGTCGGAGCGTAGCGCTGTGCTCTCGGCGTCTCGAAGCCATCGTTCGGGTGCGAGAAGGGGAAAGTCGGACCCGAAGACCACTCGATCTTTCAAAACAGTGTTCGCCGCTCGTACGAGCGACTCGGGGAAGTATTTGGGGCTCCACCCGGACAGGTCAATCCACGTGTTCGACTTATGCGTCGCGATCGAGAGAGCTTCATCCTGCCAGGGGACGGAGGGGTGAGCCATGATGACCTGCAGTTCCGGAAAGTCCGCGGCAATCGGGTCGAGGAGCATGGGGTTTGACAAACCCAGCCGCAACCCGCGTCCGCCTGGCATGCCGGCGCCGATGCCGGTTTGTCCCGTGTGGAACAAGGCGGGGACCCCTGCCTCTGCGATCGCCTGATAGAGCGGATACCATCGCTGTTCGCTCGGATCGAATGCCTGCACGGTGGGGTGAAACTTGAATCCGCGTACCCCGGCATCTTCGATGAGGCGGTGGACGCGTTCGAGGGCGTCGGGTCGGTGAGGATCGACCGAGCCGAAGGGGATGAGGACGTCGTTGTTGCGAGCTGCTCCCTCAGCGATCGCGGCGCTATCGAGCGGCGGGTGTCCTAGCGAGGTTTCGGCATCGACTGTGAAGACGACGGCAGCCATCCCGCGCTGCCGGTAGTAGGCGGCCACGCCGTCCAGATCAGGGAGGACGTCGCCGGCTCGGAAGTAGGCTGCGGCAGCCTGGGCGAGGTCGGGGGGCAGGGAGGCGTGTCCGTGCCCGTCGGTTTCGATATGCACATGCATGTCTATTGCCGCTAGTCCGTCGGTCACGACGGCAGACTTGTAGCGACTCACCGTTGCTCCTCGTTACCGCGAGCAGTCACCAAGAAACCGTCATCGCGTGCCCCGACCTGCTCTGCGAGGTGTGCTTTGCGGATCTTCCCAGACGCGGTGCGTGGCATGTCATCGACGATCACGACGTTCTTGGGGATTTTGTAGCGTGCGAGTTTGCCATCTAGAAAGCGTTGGACGGTCGAGATGTCGGGGGGTACGCCGTCGTTGACGGTGAGAACTGCCCACGGCACTTCGCCCCACCTGCTGTCGGGTACTCCAATCACCGCTGCTGCCGTGACTCCGGGGATGTCGTTGAGGAGGTTCTCGATCTCGGCAGGGTAGATGTTCTCTCCTCCGGAGATGATCATGTCTTTGAGTCGGTCAGAGATGAAGAGATAACCGTCCTCGTCTTGATAGCCGAGATCACCGGAGCGGAGCCAGCCGTCTGAGGTGAACGTCTTTGCGGTGGCATCCGGCAGCCGGTGGTACCCGAGGAAGACGTTGGGGCCCGTCAGCTCGATCTCGCCTACCTCGTAGGGAGGGACTTCTGCGCCGTTCTCGTCTACGACCCGGGCGTCGGAGAAAAAATGCGCAAGTCCAACGCTCCCTTGCTTACGGCGGGTGCTCGCGGCGTCGAGAACAGTCGCCCCTGGCGATGTCTCGGTCAGGCCGTATCCCTGTGAGAAAGCGAGCCCGCGAGCCTCATAGGCGTGGAGGATGCGTGTGGGGACCGCCGACCCTCCGCAGGTCAGCTTGGAAAGCGTCGACAGATCCGCTTCCTCCCACGCGGGGTTGTCGGCCATCATCTGATAGGTGGTGGGGACACCGCTGACCATCGTGACGCCATGCTGAGAAATCAGCCGTAGAGCCCGCCCTGCGTCAAAGCGTCGCTCGATGACAACGGTTCCGCCTTTCAGCAGGACCGGCAAGACTCCCATTCCGAGAGACGCGACGTGAAACAGTGGGGAGATCATCAGAGCGACGTCCGAGGAGACGATGTCGAAATCCACTAGGCAGTTCACCGCCTGCCAGGTGAGGTTCGCATGCGAGAGTACGGCCCCCTTGGCTCGCCCGGTGGTGCCCGACGTATAGATGATGGCCGCGGGGTCATCGAACTGCCGGTCACTGGATGATGCAGCGCCGTTCATTGAATAATCCGGCACCTCGGGGATTGGTTGATCAGTTCGCGCGAGGGCTCGGATGCCGGTGGGGGGCAGAATCTCCGCGACAGTCGCAGCGAAGGCGGCGTCGTAGAAGACTGCGTCCGCCTGCGAATCGTCGATGATGTGGCGCATCTCTGGGGCGGCGAGACGCGTGTTGACAGGGACGAAGAGGGCGCCGAGCCGTGCGCAGGCGAAGAACGTGACAACGAACTCAGCGCTGTTCTCTCCGATGAAAACAACCCTGCTCCCCTTGCCGACCCCTGACGCCAAGAGCCAGCCGGCTGCGTGGTCCGCCCTGTCCGCCAGCTCGCCGTACGAGATGTGCACATCACCGACGATGAGCGCCGTCTTCAACGGCGTCTTCGAACGGCGCGTCCCGAGCCACGAGCCCAAACCCAATTGGTGCATGCCCTCTCCTTCGAGGTCGTCTGATCCTGAGCGCGAACGACAATGCTTCCTAGGGAGCCTGCTTGTCTTTAACGCTGAACAACGGTTTTACAGGAATCGTGTCCGCCGGAAACTGCGACGAAACACTAGCATCCGACAGTCGGTACTCATAGTCTCTTTCACACTGTTCAACTAGACCTGGAGATATCGCATGTCCACTCTGACTCGCGTGCGGCGGTTGGCTCCGGCCCTGGCCGCGGGCGCACTGGCTCTGTCACTTCTCGCGGGCTGTTCGTCCGGCGCTTCTGATGCAGGTGCCGCGACCGAGACGTCCGAACCGATTCCGACCGCGTCCGTCGATGAAGCTCTGCATGCTTTGCTTCCTGAAAGCGTCCAGTCGTCGGGCATCCTCAAGGTCGGGGCGCCCTACGCGCTCAAGCCGTCGATCTTCACGGATGACGCAGGTAAGCCCGTGGGGATCAGCGTCGATCTCAGCGCCGCGCTGGGCCAGGTGCTCGGTGTGCAGTTCGAGTGGGAGGAGGCGGCTGACCCCGTGACCGCGATCCAGTCGGGCAACATTGATCTGTCGATGGGCTTCCTATCGGACAGTCCTGCTCGTGAGCAGGTGCTGACGATGGTGCCGCAGTTCCAGAACACCTCCACGCTTCTGGTGCCGGCCGGGTCGACGATCACCGACATCAAGAGCATGTGCGGCAAGGTCCTCGCTGTGGTGTCCGGCAGTCAGCAGGAGAAGCGCGCGAACACGGTCAGCTCCGAGTCGTGCGGGTCCGATCCCGTCCAGGTGACCGCATTCCCCTCCCCGAAGGACGCGCTCACGCAGGTGCAGTCCGGCCGTGCGGACGCGTATGTCGCTCCCCGGATGATCCTGCAGGGGATCGTGGACTCCTCCGGCGGAGCGTTTGCTGTGACCGACGTGAACTATCCCGACTACCCGTTCGCCATGGGCGTGACCAAGGACAACGCCGATCTCGCGAAGGCTCTCGCGGGCGCGCTGAAGAACCTGTACGACGCCGGCACGTACACCCAGATCCTTGAGAAGTGGGATGTCGCCGACATTGCGCTGGAGGCCGATCAGATCGGCGTGAACACCGGGTCGACCGCCGTGTTCCCCGTCAACCAGTAATCGACAGATCCGGCCCGGGCGTCACCATCTGCTCGGGCCGGATCGCAACCGGAGAACTCCATGATCACTCCCCCCGTGCGTTCGCCTCGCGCTCCGGTGACGGACCCTGGCACCCCCACACCTCCCCGTGTCATCCGGCGCCGCGCAATCCTGCCGTGGATCGTCGCTGCGGCCCTGTCCGCGGTGATGATCGGCGTCGTGACGGCCCTCGCGACCAACCCTCGTCTGGACTGGGGTGTGACCGGGCAATGGCTCTTCAACCCTCGCATTCTCAAGGGCGTGTGGGTCACCATCCAACTGTCGGTGCTCTCGATGGTGTTCGGAATCCTGCTCGGCACGGTTATCGGCATTGCCCGCCTGTCTCACAACAGAGTCTTGCGCCTCATCGCGTCGACATACGTGACCATCTTCCGCTCCGTCCCGGCGTTGCTGCAGCTGTTGTTGTGGGGCAACATCGGCCTCATCATCCAGCAGGTGTCGATCGGTATCCCCTTCACCGACGTGCGGTTCTTCGCGGTCGACACCAACGACCTCATCGCACCGTTCACCGCGGCTGTGATCGCACTCGCCCTTCACGAAGCCGCGTACGTCGCTGAGATTGTCCGCGGAGGAATTCTCGGCGTTGATGTCGGACAGCGCGAGGCCGGCGCTGCCCTCGGGATGCCGCCCGGCTACATCATGCGCCGTGTGCTTCTTCCCCAGGCTTTCCGTCTGATCATCCCGCCGCTGGGCAACCAGTTCGTCACCCTTATCAAGGCCACCAGCCTCGTCGCCATCATTGCGGGTGGGGACGTACTCACCGAGGCGCAGAACATCGCCGCGTCCAACTATCGCGTCGTCGAGATGCTCGCTGTCGCTACGTTCTGGTACTTCCTCCTCGTCGTTGCTGCGTCCATCGGCCAGTCGTTCCTCGAACGGGCCGCCACGAAGGGAGTCCGCCGATGACAACGACCACTTCTGCACGTCCACTCGTCTCAGCACTCGGAGTGCACAAGTCATACGGCCACAATCACGTCCTCCGTGGCGTCGACCTCGAGGTGTCGTCCGGCGAGGTGGTCTGCCTGATCGGCCCCAGCGGGTCCGGCAAGACCACCCTGTTGCGGACGCTCAATCACCTCGAGACCGTCGACGCCGGCAGCATCGAGGTTGACGGCGAATTGGTCGGTTACCGGGCAGCCGGTGGCCGACTGTACGAGCTGAAAGAAGCCGAGATCGCAACACAGCGCCGTCGCACCGGCATGGTGTTCCAGCACTTCAATCTCTTCCCGCACATGACCGTGCTGCAGAACATCGTTGAAGCGCCGATCGGCATCAAACGAATCCCGAAAGGGAAAGCCGTCGCCCGGGCGCATGAGTTGCTGACGCTTGTGGGGCTCGCCGACAAAGCGAGCGCCTACCCGTCCGCACTTTCCGGCGGACAGAAGCAAAGGGTCGCCATCGCTCGCGCCCTCGCTATGGACCCCGAGGTCATGCTGTTCGACGAGCCGACCAGCGCGCTAGACCCGGAACTCGTCGGCGATGTTCTCGCCGTGATGCGCGACCTCGCCGCCTCCGGCATGACCATGATCGTCGTTACCCACGAGATCGGCTTCGCCCGCCAAGTCGCCGATCGCATCGTCTTCATGGCGGACGGAGTCGTCGTCGAAGACGGCACCCCCGCCGAGGTCATCGATTCTCCCCAACAAGCCCGCACCCGAGAATTCCTGAAAGCCGTGCTGTGACTATGAGCTCCACCCTGATCCACAACGCCCTCAACGCCCAGCTGCCCACCATCGATCGCGGTGATGGTGTCTGGCTGTGGGACACCGACGGCACCCGATACCTGGACGGCTGCTCAGGTGCGGTCGTCACTGCCGTCGGCCACGCCCACCCCGCCGTTCTCTCCGCGATCGCTGAGCAGTCGGGCCGTGTCACGTTCACGCATCGCGGGGCCTTCACGAGCGCCCCGCTCGTCGAGCTCGCTGACCACCTCGCCGAGCTCACGGGGTACGCGGGAGTATGGTTCGTCAACTCCGGCTCGGAGGCCGTCGAGGCCGCCATGCAGTTCGCGTTGCAGTACTTCCAAGAGATCAACGCCCCCGAGCGCACCGTCTTTCTCTCCGCCCAGCGCGGTTACCACGGCAACACCCTCGGCGCGCTCTCCGCTTCCGGGCACGCCCGCCGCCAGGCCATCGCGGGCATCGCCCTCGACATCCCAGCCCTACCTACCCCCTACGCATTCGCAGACCAGGGCGATCTGAGCGAGGACGAATACTGCGCGCAGCTCCTTGCCGATGCCCGTGCTGTGTTCGAGCGCTACGCCGGCCGGCTCGCCGGGATCTTCATCGAACCTGTCGGTGGCGCCACCCTCGCGGCCACCACTTCCCCGCGCGGGTACCTGCGGGGGTTGCGTGCGCTGTGCGACGAGTTCGGCGCACTCTTCATCGCCGATGAAGTCATGTCGGGCCTCGGCCGGACGGGCGAGATCCTGGCCTCCTTCCAGGACGACGTCCGTGCTGACCTTGTCGCGGTGGGCAAGGCACTCGGTGCGGGGTACACCCCCATCGCCGCAACACTCGTGGACGCACGCATTCTCCACACCATCGAGACCGGCAGCGGCCGTGTGCTGGGAGGTCACACCTACGGCGGCAATCCTCTCTCGGCGGCTGTGGCCGGCGCCGTGCTCGACGTCTTCCGCTCCGAGCAGCTCGTCACCCGTGCGCAATCCATGGGAGCCACCCTCGCCGAGGGGCTGCGCGATCTCGCCGACAAGCACCCCCTCATCGCTGACACGCGGGGACGCGGGATGCTCCGTGGAGTCGAGTTCGTCGACACAGCGGCCGCGACCGAGCGGCCTCAAGGGGAACTCGCGGGGCGCATCTTCAAAGCCGCCGTAGCGGAGGGCCTTCTCCTGTACCCAACCACCGGCGGGTACATCGAGGCCGTCCTTGTCGCCCCGCCGCTGACCATCACCCCAGAGGAAGTGGACGATCTGATCAGCAGATTCGACCGCGCCCTCACCCGGGTCGAAGCTGACCTGGCCTTCGAAGCGGGCCACGTCCTCGCCGAGTCGGCACGATGAGTACAGTCCCTACCGCAACCGGTGAGGAGATCAGCGTCGCTGACCTCGGCGTCACTCTGCCGCACGAGCACCTGTTCATCAACTTGATGCGCGAGCGCCGCGGCGACGGTCTCGTCACCGACGAGACATTGCTTGTCGAGGAACTGTCGGTCTTTGCGAACCAGGGCGGCGGAACCATCTGGGATCTGACGACCGCAGAACTCACACCCGGCTCGACTCTCGCCGCGGACCCGCTGTTCACGGCGACGTTTCCTGGCCAGACCCGCGCGGCTGATAACGTCCTCGCTGTGGCTCGCGTCTCCCGCGCGACCGGGGTCAACGTGGTGCTTGGAACGGGTCACTACCGAGACCCCTTCATCGACCGAGCACTTTTCGACCGGCTCACCATCGACGATGTCGCCGATCACATCGTCCGCGACCTCACCGAGGGAATCCCGGGCACGGATGCACGTGCCGGCATCATCGGCGAGATCGGCGCCGATCAATGGTTCGTTTCCGCTACCGAAGAACGCTCTTTCCGTGCGGCGGCGCGAGCAAGCCGCCGCACGAACGCGCTGCTGTACACCCACGCCGCACGGTGGCCGGTCGGGCACGCTCAGCTCGACATCCTGTCCCATGAAGGAGTAAACCCCACTCGCGTCGTCGTTGGCCACGTCGACACCGTGGCCGACCCGGATTACGCCCTCAGCCTCATTGAGAGAGGCGTCACGGTCGGCTTCGACACGATCAACACCGCGGCGCCTTCGGCGGTGGACTTCCGCGTGACGCAGATCGTGAAGCTCATTCGCGCCGGCCATCTCGAGCGCATCCTCCTGAGTCACGACGTGTGCCTGACTTCGCACCTCCGCGCCTCAGGTGGGAACGGCTTTGGCTTCATCCTCGACGGCTTCCGCGCAGCGCTCAGCACAGCTGGAGTCACGGGCGAAGAATTCGACACAATGACGGTTACCAACCCCGCCCGCCTGCTCACGGGGTCGTGATGACTGGCGTCGTTATCATCAAGGCATGAGTGGGGAGAGCACCGGGAAGGCGTCAACGTCGCGAGCTCTGACCACCCCTGATGAGATCGTCACCGCGGCGCTTGACATCATCGACCGGTCGGGAATCGATGCTCTCACCATGCGTCGTCTCGGATCCGAGCTGGGGGTATTCCCGGCATCGCTCTACTGGCACGTCGGCAACCGATCCCAGCTCCTTGGTCTGGTCTGCGAGAAGGTGCTTTCGCGTATTGAGCTGCCGCCTGCAGACCTCCCGTGGCGAGATTGGCTCTTCACCTTCGGCCTACGGACTCGGCAGGTGATCGGAAGCCACCCGCGATTCGCCGCATACTTCGTCAGCAACATCCAGACCAGCCAGTCCTCCCTGGACATCGCTGAACACACGATCGCGGCGCTGCGGCGTGCAGGCTTCGCCGGGCACGACCTCGTGCGCGCATACAACGCAGTTACCGGAGCCGTCTTCGGATGGATCACCGGTGAGTTCGCTGCGAACCCTGAAGAGACCGGCGGAAGCGCCCGCTCCGCGATCGAAGGGCTCACGGCCGACACTGACCGCTACCCCAACATCCGGGATCTCTGGCCGCTGGCGGCAAACCGGGCGTACATGTTGCGGTGGGAATCGGGGGCCGGATCGCCCCTCGAGTCCAGCTTCGAGACAATGCTCAACGCTCTCCTCAACGGTCTAGCCCGCTCACGTGAGATCGAGGAGATCGCCGCTCGGGCAGAAGCGCCCGCAACCAACGCCGCCGCGGCAACAGAACCGAGCTGACCCGAGTGAGAGCGATGCGTCGCTTCAGCTCAACCGTGCACGTAGCCCCGCAAGTACTGTTTCAAGCACCACTGCAAACGAGGAATCGAGTGGGTTGGCCCGCCCCGAGGTCCATCGCAACATGAACGCCTGGTCCGCGGCGACCGGCATTACTCGTGCGAGCGTGGGGAAAAGGGTGCTGTCCACAGCTCTCAGGTCAGCCGCGAGAGTTGTCTGCCAATCGTCATCCCCCTCGGGAGGGGCTGAGAGTTCCATCGTCACCCATCCGAGGACGACACCGAAGAAGACGTTGTAGACCTCAACCAGCTCGGTCGAGGAGAAACCAGCGCGATCAAGGACTCGGAAGATGCGTTCCGCCAAGGGTAGGCCGCGGTCAGTGACGAGCATCTGCCCTGTCACGATCCCGGCCAAGTGTGGATGCTCATGCATTGCACTGCGCATCTTCCGTGCCAGATCGGCGAGCCAGAGATCCCATGCTGTTCCCTGGTCGTCTGCCAGCTCAAGGTCGTCGAAGACCAACGCCGACACTTCGCCGACGAGCTGTTCCTTCGTCCGAAAATGCCAGTACAACGCGCTCGGCCGCACCCCCACGGCGGTAGCGAGAGAGCGCATCGTCATCCCCGACAAACCATCCCGATCGACGAGCCCCAGCGCGACCCGGAGCACCTCCTGGCGGTTCAACTCAGTCCCGCCCACCGGGCGGCCGCGCCGCGGTCGAGGGTCGTCCTTCATCACACCAGTCTTCCCCACGAGCTCCCCGGCTCCGAAATCGCCGTAGGCGACGCCGCAGACTCAATCACTTTCGAGCGAGCGCGGCAGCGCGATCGCTGGCGGCAGAGCGTCGAGCGTGTGGGAAGTGGTCTTCATTTCCCGTCAGATCCAAGGCGTCGTGGGGCGTGGAGCACCGGACTCTACGTAAGCAGCCCATTCTTTGACGAGTCCTCCGAGTAGGACGGTCATAAAAGTTCCGGTGACGTGGCGGTCGATAGCTCGGAGAAGCAAGAACGCATCGTATTTGACACCGGAGACCTCGGTGTCCAGCCGTAGAGGCAGGGTTGCGATGGACACGTCTGCGAAGGGGACCTTCGCGCGAACGCGTGCGACGGGTACGCCGTCACGCAGCTGCACACCGTCGGCTAGAAACTCGTATGCGTCCCAGATAAAGGGGTCCTCACCCGTGCGGTGCTTCGTGTGGAACATCGTCGTGAGGGCGAGGGTCTGCCGGTCGCGACCTGTCAGCTGGACGCTCAGTGATGAGCGGTGCTTGTCCGCGCGGTCAAGCTCGTGAAGAAGGACCGTAGGCAGCTCCTCCGTCGTCCGAGCCATGAACGGCTGGACCGACCTGATTCGCTCGAGAACATCTCGCGGCACGCTTTTCAGGGACTTCTTGACGGTGGCATCCCACTGTTCAGCCGATCTGGCCATGGGAAATATAGAGAGCGGGCGGCGGATGCTGACGGTCTAGCTCCGTCGAGGTGCGCCACCTCCCACGCCAGGCCATCTAAAGCGGCCCGAAAGTTATGGACCGCATCTGCGTACTGCAACGCCCACTCTTCGGTGGGCGGTTCAGAGGGGAGGTTTGCGAGCAACACCGCTCGCCGTCCGCCATCGCTGAACTCAGCGCGCGTTTGTGGACTGACGGACGCCAACCATTCATTAAATCCTTGCCAAAGCGTCCCGGCTTGGCGGTTCGCGCGAACGAGTTTCAGCATGGGGGTCCTCGCGATGCCCTCGCCAGGGATTATGTACCTCGTCGCTCTCATCACTGCACATTAGGGGAGGACCGCCCCGCCTCGCGGTCATCGAAGACAATCGGGGCTCGTCCCCCTCCGGCCTCGGCCGGGTGTGATCTGGATGGTGGGCTCTATGACTCAAGGTGGCGTCCGGTTGGCATCGGTAAGCCCTTAGCGCTCCGGGGGCTGAACACGGAGACTTAGGTGAAGCGTTTCAATGGCCCGTGATCGATCGTGTCCCACTGCACCGTGTCACGTTCGGATGGTCGTGATGAGCCCGCTTCGCGTAATTCCGGCGGCAGCGTTAGTTCCGCAGGATCAATCTTCTTTCTAGGTCGGGTGTACCGCCTTCTGGCGAAGTCGTCGTCCCATGTTCCTGGTCCAACATGTGCGTCCACAGCCGCCTTTCCGAAGGCCGCGCCTTGGTGGAAGTCGGACGAGCCGGCGAGGAGCCGATAGTCAATTTTCTCATCAGCCCAGGCAGCAATCAGAGCCATGAATGCGTCTTGGTACCCGGCCCACATTTCTTCGACCAGCTTTGGGACGTCCGTGGTCGTACCTAGCTCATCCGGATACAGAACTTCCATCTGCAGATCCAACGTGGCGCTGTGCATGTGATCAACGACGTGCGGCGTGGTGTCAGCATCCACCAGCCGAGTGCCAGGAGCCAAGCTCCAATCGAACGTGAGCTGGGGAGCGACACGGCGCGCCACACCATCTGGTGTGACGATCATCGCCTGGTGCTCCATCCATGAGGGCGCGAGGGTCCCTTGCAGCTCGAGACGATGTTTGTCTTCGTTGTCCACCCAGCCGAGCACCGCCAGCAATTGATTCTCTGGCAAGGTTCCGCTGCTTCTAGCCGACATGAACGGTTGGCTCGCGTAGATCCCCCGCTGTACTCGTTCAGGAAGACCTTTGATACGGCTAGCTTGCTGCCGCCAAGACTTCGCCGTCAGAGCAATCGGATACTGGAGAGCCTTGGAGGGCACCCCACCCTCCGCTTGGACTATCCGCGTCAGCGAGGTGTTCAGGATGCTGCGTAGGTGATGAGCGATCTCCGCGACTTGAATGCCCCATTGATCAAGTGAGGGCGGTGGGTCGACTGAAACTACCTCGATGTACCAGCCGCATTTCGGGGCGTCCTTGACGACGAGACGCGTTCTAAGCGGGTCGGGCTTTCTCCATCGGCTGATGTCCTCCATCAGCTCGTTGGAACGCCTGCGCGCGAGTTCGACCCGGGGCTTAGCTCTCTCAGAAAGCCACTCCATGCGGCTGCCTACGACGTCCTCGGCTTCCCCCATAGTCGAACGGTACAGGTGACTGTCTGTCTGCGGCAGGACTGCCAACGTGATGGTGCGAAAACGATCGGTTTCGCACCACCCACGGGGCAATCGACGAGGTGCCGGAATGTCGCGGATCAGCGCGATGCAAAAACCCGTTGCAAAATCCGAATTGATGCGAAATTGAGTAGACCCCTTTTGCATCATTCGATAGAATTGCTGAGGACCGAGGAGAGCCACCATGGCCGAGTCGCAGATGAAGATCGAGCAGCAGTACCCGGAGCTGTTCGCCCAGCTCAACGACAAGCAGCGTCGCGCCGTGGTGCAGTCGCTCGCCGCCGGCTGGCACGAGGGCTGGCAGCCCACCCGCGAGGACGTCGAGAACCTGACGGACTACGCGCGCGGCGCGATCGACGCGGCCGAGTACGACCGACGTTCGGCGGCAGCAGCTCACCGCGCGGCCGAGGCGTCTCGACGCGCCGCCGGCGTCGTCGGCGCAGCCTGACGTGGCTGACGGGTTCGACACCTGGGAGTCGTACTTCTACCCCGAGACGTATAACCCGCAGCTCGGCAACGGGACGCTGCGCAACAAGTTTGATGAGCGCGACTTCTTCGAGCTGAAAGACCGCGAGTACGGGCAGACAGCTCGCCGCGGTTTCGAGCTGGAAGCGGGGATGGTCGATATCCCGAAGACGTTCGATGCGGAGCACGTGAAGGCGATCCACCGGCACCTGTTCCAAGACGTCTACGAGTGGGCGGGGGAGTACCGCACCGTGAACATGTCGAAGGGTCCGGGATGGGAGTTCGGTCGCGTCGACAACGGCGAGGTGGACCGCTACCTGTCCGAGGTGCACCAGATCGCGACGTCGACGGACTGGGCCTCGATCAGCCGTAATGACTTCATCGCCACCAGCGCCACCGTGTTCGCGTACGTGAACCAGGCGCACCCGTTCCGCGAGGGCAACGGACGCACCTCGAAACAGTTCATGCACGACCTGGCCGAAGGTTCACCGTTCCAGTTCGAGTTCGACCGCGTGACGCCCGAGCAGTGGAACCAGGCATCCGCCATGAGCCGACCCGACCTCGACAAGCATGCTCCCGATCCGACGTCGCTCGTGCCGATCTTCCACGCGATTAGCGTCGAGAAGCCGGCCCCCGCGGCCGACCCTCTCGCAGACCTCCGAGCCGTCATCAGCGCCAGCTACCAGCGGTCCCCGAAGGAAGCGACCCGGGGCGCCGGCCAGAGCGGCCAGAAGCCGCCCCAGGCGCGTCGCAGCGGCCCCGGCTACATGTCCGACCAGTTCCCGACAGGAGGGCTCGAGAAATGACGAAGGTGATCGGATACGCCCGTGTCTCACGTCGGGAGCAGAACCCGGATGCGCAGGAGGCCGAGCTGCGCGCGGCCGGTGCTACCCGTGTGTTCGTCGACCATGGCGAGTCCAGCCGCATCGCTGCGCGCCCGCAATGGGTCGCGTGCCTCGACTACCTCCGCGAGGGCGACACCCTCTTGGTACGCAGGCTCGATCGTCTCGGCGGCAGCGAACGGATCATCCTCGACACGTTGAACGAGCTGCGCGAACGCCGCATCGACATTCGCTCCCTGACCGAACCGCAGATCGACACGACAAGCCCGATGGGCCGCGCCCTGTTCGGGATCGTCGCCGTGTTCGCAGAGGTGCGCATCGACACGATCCGGGAGAACACGCAGCGCGGCATGGACCACGCCCGCGCGCAGGGCAAGGCCATAGGTCGACCGTCGAAGCTGAGCGCTGACCAGCTCACGCAGCTACGCCGGATGCGCGATGACGAGGGCCTGAGTTTCGCGCATATCGGGCGCGTGCTCGGCGTCGACAAATCGACCGCCTCCCGCGCCTATGCAGAGCTGTCGCGTGAGGTCCAACAACAAGAGCGCGCGGCGTCCTAGCTGTCGTTTTCGTCGGACCCGCCTACCCAGCCGGCGTTTCCATCCCACTCTCCCTGAACGGACCCCGTGAGCATTCCACGCCACACGTCCGAACCGGTCGCCAGGAAGATTCGGGCGGCGCGCAGGCGCCACCGAGCTGCGACAAGATTGCGGATTAGCTCCACGACGTCATCAGTGGTCACAGACTCATAAGCGGGAGCGCCCTTCTTGTGCGATAGGCGGATCCTGTACCGGTCGTCCGCGGCCCGTGGCCTGACCTCGACCGTGGGCGGTTCGTCGTCAATGTCGATGGTCTCGACGAGTAGGTCGTGCATGTACCGATTACGAGAGTTCCACGCGTCCCCGGCATCCGTCAGCGCAGAATCTATCGCTTGCCGAATTGCCTCATCGAGGTCGCGAGAGGCCAGCATCTCCTGACACTCGCGCAGTGCCGCGCCCCAGCTTGCGGGTGCGATCAGTAGCGCCTCCCGGTCATGTCGGTTCCGAAGCGCAGCGTGGACCCCACGCAAGCCGGCATCCATTGCCACAGAGTCTTCCGCGACGCGGCCGAGAAGGAACACCCAACGGTCGGACGGGTCCCAGCTCTGCAAGCTTTCGAGTTCCATACGCTCATCGTGCCAGCAGGCATCACCGCTTTTTCCCCGTCCCCCTGATACATGCCGCCCTTCACAGCACGACACCCCGTCAAGGGTGCGGCTTGCCGCATCAAGGAGTGACGCGAAGCGCCCTTGACGGGGTGTTGGGCTGTGACACAATCCCGGGCATCAGAATGAGGGGGAGTCCTCCCAACGAGGCCGCGTAGCGGTCGGTCAACTAGGGTCCCGCTGTCCACCTGTGGGCGGGCGGAGCCCGTAGGTAGCTCGGGCCGTCCACAGGTGGTCAGGGGGATACGTTAGCCGCCGTACGACTGACCCTCGCCGCCGTTCTCGGCGGCGTCGGCCGGCGGCGTCGCCGCGGCCTCACTCGACGTCGACTTGCGCGCTTGACGCTTACGCGGTGCGCGCTTCTGAGCCGCGTCGGCAAAGCCGATCTTGCGCAGCTCGGCGGGGGTCCAACCGGCGTCGATCGTCGCGTTGCAGGCGCGTGCGTCGTCACGCTCGGCAGCAGCGACCTTCTCGCGCTCCTGGCGCTCAACCTCAGCGATCCGTGCCGCGGACGCCTCGCGCACGTCCGCGAGTTTCTGCCGCGATTCGGCCAGCTCGCGAACCGACGTCAGCCTGTCGTCAAGGGCGCGCTGCGCGCGCTCGATTGCTTCCTGGGGGGAGAGTTCCTTAGCCATGCGAGCAGCCCAGGGATGCTGCGCCGTCCGCGCGAGGTTTCTCGCGCTTGCAGTAGGACCGTCGCGGCGAAGCCGCGACCACTTTCGGCTGTCACCGTGAGCGACCTCAATCTGAGTTTTGGACGGAGCAAGCTATACGGCGACCTCGTCACGATCCAGACCGAACATCATGCCGGTGTAGGTCACCAGCTGCTCGCCGGTGAGCCGATCGAACAGGCGCACGCCGTCGGCGAGGTTGCCGATCAGGCGCTTCGCCTCGACGGGCTGCGCCCACACGTCGACGCCGTGGATGAGGGCGCTCCCGGCATCGGGGCGCAGCAGGCCCGTGGCCATCGACAGCGTCGTGGTCTTGCCCGCGCCGTTCGGTCCGACGAGTCCGTAGAACGACCCGGTCGGCACGGTCAGATCGAGACCGGCGACCGCGGTCTTCTCCCCGAAGCGCTTCACGAGTCCGGCGAGTCGCATCGCGGGCGGTCCGTCGCCCGTCGACGCGGGGACCACGGCATCCGGCAGCACGGTCGGCGGCACCGCCGCCTGGGTCTCACGGGGAGAATCGGTCACGTTCTCGACCTCTCTCTGCGGGCGATCGCCCGCGGGTGTGTGCGATCTTGCTCGTCAGTACCGGATGGCGTCGATGACCTTGACGCGGACGGCGACGAGGGCCGGGAGCAGACCGGCGATCGCCCCGACCACCGTCGCGGCGACGAGGCCGGTGATGGCGGCGTCCACCGGGAACGGCGGGAAGTCCGTGACCATGCCCTGGCCGATGACCTCGCGCACGAGGGGGGACTGCACGACGAGGATCGACACGATCACCCCCGCAGCCCCCGCGACGACCGTGGCGACGACGCTCTCGAGCATGACGGCGAAGAAGACGCGGCTGGCCGTCGCCCCGAAACTCCGGCGGATGCCGATCTCGCGCACGCGCTGCTTGACGGTCACGAGGGCGATGTTCACCAGGCCCAGCGCCCCGAGCAGCAGCACGAGCACCGCGATGCCGATGACGACCATCTTCGTCACGAGGAACGGGTCGTCGCCGTAGGTGGCCCAGTCGCGCCGGTCGGCGGTCACCTCGACACCGGTCCCGAGAGCCGCGCGCAGATCGCGCTTGACGACGTCGGTGAGCTGGTCGGCGATCTCGGGCGGAACCCACATCTCGTACTGCGGCATGCTCGGCCCGCCGTAGGGGTCGTTCGGTGAGGCCGCGGCCTCGCCGCGTTCCCCGGCCGTCGCCTTCTGCATCGCCTGCAGCTGGTCGTTGAGCATGAACATGGTGGGTTCGGTCTCCCACGACGCAACCGGGGTCACCCCCACGACGACGGCGCGCACCCCGCCGGAGGGGATCCCGGACGCGGCGTTCGGCACGCCCTGCCCGCCGAGCGCGACGACCGGGTGGGTCTCGAGCGGAGGGCGGCCCATGCGGTCCCAGAAGATCTCGCTCACGATGATGCGCGGCGCGAGCTGCTGGGCGTCGAGATCGGTGAACCACTCGCCCTCGCTCATCTGCACGCGGTGCATCTCGCCGTAAGGCTGATCGACCGCCTGGGTCGCGACCTGCACGATGCCGTCGGGGAAGGGGACCGCCTGCTGGAGCGGGAGCGCGCGGCTGGCGTACGTGATGCCGTAGCGCTCTACGACCTCGTTCCAGGCCGCGTCGATCTGGGGCGCCGTGAGCTCACCGCCGTCGGTGCGGTAGGCCGAGACCGACAGGCTCGCCGGGCGCCCGGACTGCCGTTCGCTGAGCTCCTGGGTGGCCTGCTGCACGATCGCGCCGAGGGCGACCACCGTGGTGAGGGAGCACACCGCGACGGCGACGCCCACGAGCGACAGCAGCACGCGCGTGCGGTGCACCCGCACCTCCTGCCACGCCTCGAGGAGGGCTCCGACCATCGAAGTGACGGCGCCCATCAGTCCTGCCCCTCCCGCTCGCGATCAGCGGGGCCCGCCGGGCGGTCCTCGTCCTCGAGGGTCGCGGTGGCCCCGCCGAGACCCAGAAGAGCGAGTCCGTCGTCGGCCGCGGTCGCGGCATCCGCCGACGCCGACGCCGGAGCCATCTCGCGCCGGTCGCGACGCGTGAGCGGCTCGAGGGACGGATCGTCGACGGGCGTCAGCACGCCGCGGTCGAGGCGGAAATGACGGCGCGCGCGCCGGGCGATGGTCGGGTCGTGCGTGATGATCACATGCGCGGCGCCGGTCCGCTCGGCGACCTCGTCGATGAGCTCCATGACGCTCTGCCCGGTGTCGAGGTCGAGGGCGCCCGTCGGCTCGTCGGCCAGGATCAGCCGCGGCCCCCGCACGAGGGACCGCGCGATCGCGACGCGCTGCTGCTCGCCGCCCGACAGACGGTCGGGCATGCTGTGCAGGCGGTGCTCGAGCCCGACGAGCGCGAGCATCTCGGTCGCGATCTTCGTGCGGCGCCAGAACGTGCGCCCCGACGCGTACAGCAGCGGCATCGTGACGTTCTCGAGCGCCGTGCGCCCCGGCAGAAGGTTGAACTGCTGGAACACGAACCCGATCGCGGCGCCGCGCAGACGGTCGCGCTGCGCCGCCGAGTACGACCGCACGGGGCGGTCGTCGAAGAGGATCTCCCCGCTGGTGGGCAGATCGAGCAGACCGAGCATGTTGAGCAGGGTCGACTTGCCCGAACCCGACCGCCCCACGATCGACACGTGGTCGCCGGGTTCGATCTGCAGGTCGATCCCGTTGAGGATCGTCAGGGCGGGCTGGTCCTGCGGGATTACCGTGCGGGTGACCTCGCGCAGCGAGAGCAGGCTCATCCGGCCGTTGCCGCTTCGCAGTACATCGACCCGTCCGGATAGGTCGTGCAGCCGTCGTTCGCCGGCGCCATCGCCCCGGGCGCGAACTCCAGGAGCTGATCGCCCTCGGCCACCCCCTGCGTGATCTGCACCTGGGTGCCGTCGGTCAGGCCGAGCGCCACCGGACGCTCCTCGGTCGTGCCGTCGGCGTTCATGATCCACACGGTGCCGCTCTGGGCGGCGCCGCGCACGGCGGTCGTCGGGACGACGAGCACGTTCTCGGCCCGCCCGCCGGCGATGGTCATCTCGGCGGCCAGCCCCGAGAACACCGTCACGTCCGACGGAACGGTGCAGGTCGCCATCGTGCCCGAGCCGGAGCCCGCACCCCCCGACCCGCCGGCCGCTCCGCCCGCGGCGGACGAGCTCTCGGACGCGTCACCGCCGCTGCCGGCGAGGGGAGTGGTGATGCGCAGGTTGCCGCACGTGAAGGCGGCGGGACCGCCGGTGATCGTCACCGTCGCCTCGGTGGGTCGGTCGAGCAGGCGGTACTGCTGCGCCGGCTCGAGGGTCCCGCTCACCGAGAAGGTCGGTGGAGCCACCGCACCCGCCGCCATTCCGATCGTGACCTCCTGGCCCGAGATGACCGAGAGCGAACTCAGGATGCCGCCCGCCGGCGCCGTGACGTCCTGATAGCGGAAGATCGCCGGCTTGGGTTTGCCCTCGGCATCCACGCTGTCGGAGGGATCGCGCTCGATCGGGACCTTGACGTCGAAGACCACGTCGCCCTGGGCGACCGTCGCGCCCTGCGCGATGAAGATCTTGTTCACGGTGCCCGCGGCGGTCGACTTCATCGCCACGGCCGGGTCGGCGGCCACGGTGGCCGAGACGACGACGTCGTTGGTGATGGTGCCCAGGGCCGCGACCGTCGTCGGTTCCACGATGCTGCCCGTCGGCATCGCGGGAGACGCATCGACGGGGCGATCGGGGAAGAACGCCAGCTTGATCAAGGCCGCCGCCACCACGGCGACGAGAAGGATACGCAGAATCGGAAAGACCCACGTGCGTGCGATCCCCATGAAACCCCCCGGAACGGAAATCGTCGTCATCGAACATCCCCACCCTAGGGGGGTGCACGTCGCGACGACGGCCGGTTCGGCCGCCGCGAGCGGGAAATCATCCTCGGGGATGACGCGCGCGGCTCGTGTCGTCCTCCCCGCGGCGGAGAACGACGGATGCCGCGGCCCGACCGTTCGAGACGGGGGCCGCGGCATCCGCGGGGCGAGGGGTCAGTCCTTCGGCGGGGCCACCACGCGCGGGGTGGTCGGGTCGAGCGGGGCGCCCGTGGCCAGTCGCGCGTGGCTGCGCGAGTAGGCGAAGTAGATCGCGAACCCGAGGGCGAGCCAGATGAGGAAGCGCAGCCAGGTCTCGACCGAGAGGTTGAGCATCAGGTAGGTGCAGATGAGGGCCGACAGGATCGGCAGCACCGGGCTGAACGGCACGCGGAAACCGCGCTTGAGGTCGGGGCGCTTGCGCCGCAGCACGATCACGCCGATCGAGACGAGCACGAACGCCGACAGCGTGCCGATGTTGACCATCTCTTCGAGGACGCCGATGGGGGTGAGTCCGGCGACGATCGCCACGATGACCGTGACGATGATCGAGATGACCCAGGGCGTGCGGAAGCGCGGGTGCACCTTGGCGAGGCCGCCGGGAAGCAGGCGGTCGCGCGACATCGCGAAGATGATGCGCGTGGCGCCGATGAGCAGCGTCAGCACGACGGTCGTCAGACCCGCCACCGCGCCTGCGGCGATGACCGTGGCCATCCAGGTCTGCCCGTGGAAGGCGAACGCGTTCGCGAGGGCCGCCGACGGGTTGAGATCGGAGTAGGGGACCATGCCGGTCACCACGACCGCGACGGCGCAGTAGAGGATCGTGCAGATCACGAGCGACGCGATGATGCCGATCGGCAGGTCGCGCTGGGGCCGCTTGGTCTCCTCGGCGGTGGTGGCCACCACGTCGAAGCCGATGTAGGCGAAGAACACCAGGGCCGCACCCGCGAGGATGCCGCCGACGCCGAAGGTCGCGGGCTCGAGTCCGGAGAGGAACTGCAGCAGCGGCTGCGTGAGGCCGGAGGCCGACTCGGTGGGCACCGAGTCGGGCACGAAGGGGCTGTAGTTGGCCGGGTTGATGAACATGATGCCCGCGATGATCACGAACAGCACGATGAACAGCTTCACGGCCACGAGCACGAGATTGACGCGCAGCGACTCCTTGATGCCGAGGGTCATCAACCCGCCGAGCACGAGGACGAGCAGGATCGCGGGCAGGTCGACGACCCCGCCGTACGAGATCGCGGCGGGGAGGGTGATGCCGATCTGCTCGAGGAACGTGCCCAGATAGGCGCTCCACCCCTGGGCCACGACGCTCGCGCCCAGGAACATCTCGAGGATGAGGTCCCACCCGATGATCCAGGCGAACAGCTCGCCGAGGGAGGCGTACGAGAAGGTGTACGCCGAGCCCGAGACCGGGACGGTCGAGGCGAACTCCGCGTAGCACATGGCCGCGAGGCCGCACGCGATCGCGGCGATGATGAAGCTGATGACGACGGCGGGTCCGGCGACGTCGTGGGCGGCGCGACCGGTGAGGGTGAAGATGCCCGCGCCGATCACGACGCCGACGCCGAAGACGGTCAGATCGACCGCGCTGAGGGACTTCTTGAGCCGGAACTCCGGCTCATCGGTGTCGGCGATGGACTGCTCCACCGACTTGGTACGGAAAAGGCTCACGCGACGCTTCCCTGTCTCGACGGATCTCTGTCTCGGGCGATGTCCGGGGAGCGAACACCACCCCCGGAGGATAGTCCCCCGGGAGCGCCGTGACCATCACCCCCTCGACCCGCCGCGCTCGAGATATCACACGAATAGTCGTGCGGGTAATTCATCGAATGGCGGTGTATTGTTTTTCGTATTATGGCTATGAAGCACATCACCCACCTCGTCGACGATCTCGACGGAACCGTCCTCGAAGACGGACAGGGAAAGCAGATCACCTTCTCGGTCGAAGGCCGCGCTTATGAGATCGACCTTTCCGACCGCAACGCCGACAAGTTCTATTCGGCGATCGCGCCTTTCGTGGATGCCGCTCGTCCGGTTTCCCGCGGCGCCTCCACAGCGCGTCGTTCGCGTTCGCCGCGACGCGCGAACGACGTCGATCTCGGTGCCGTCCGCGAATGGGCTCGCGCCAATGGACACACGGTGAGCGACCGCGGTCGCGTTCCCGCGTCGATCCTCGACGCCTACGCGGACGCCAATTCCTGATATCACTCCCGAGGAGTCGGCCCGCGTGACCGCGGCCGATATCGCGTCGAGTGCGGTGACGCAATTCGCCGTACTCGACGCTCTTCTCGGCGGTGTCTATTCGAGTGGCATCCCGGTTTCCTCCCTCGCCGCGCTCGGCGACACCGGTATCGGGTGCTGCGAAGGGTTGGGCGGAGAAGTCGTCCTGATCGACGGCGTGCCCTTCGAATGCACCCCCGACGGCCCGCCGCGGCGGATGTCGGAGGAGGAGACCCTTCCGTTCGTCGACGTCTGCACGCTCGGCTCCGAGCCGTCGACCACGGTCGGAGAGGTCGATTTCGCGGGTCTCGACGCCCTCGTCGCCGAGCGACTGGCCAGCCGGAACTTCTTCCACGCCGTGCGACTGGACGGCGTGATGACGCAGGTGCGGACGCGGGTGACGCGTCGCGAGCTCCCGCCGTTCCGCCCGCTGGCGGAGGTCGCCGCGGAGCAGATCGAGACCGAGACGACCGACCGCGCGGGGTCGCTCGTGGGGTTCTGGATGCCGGCGATCTATCAGGGCATCACGGTCGCGGGTCTGCACCTGCATTTCCTCAGCGACGACCGCGAGGTCGGCGGGCACGTGCTCGATGTGCGCGTGCGTCGTGGCCGGCTGCGCGTCACCGCCTATTCGCGACTTCAGTTGCAGCTCCCCGAAGACGAGGAATTCCGTCGGACCGAGCTCACACATGACGAGGATCACCGCATCGTCGCGGTCGAGAGTCGACCCGCGATGTTCTCGGACGGTGAAAGCTGACGAAGGAGCGGGTGAATTCGCAATCCTTCTCCCCGGGGCGGGGTGATTCACCGTCCTACGATCGCCTCATGGCGAAAAAGCACATCACTCAGCTGATCGATGATCTCGATGGCGTGGTCATCGATGACGGAAAGACGGTGAACTTCTCGCTCGACGGCCGTTCGTACGAGATCGACCTGTCCGAAGAGAATGCGAAGAAGATGCGCGACGCGTTCTCGCCCTTCATTTCGGCGGGTCGCGCAGTGGGATTCTCCGCCGGACCGGCGCGAAAAGCCCCGCGCGGTCGACCGGCGCCCACGAGGGATCTCGTCGACGTCCGATCATGGGCGGAGAAGAACGGACATTCCATCAATACCCGCGGGCGGATATCGGCCGCCGTTCTGGCCGCGTACGACGCCGCGCACTGACGCGCATGAGAAGAGCCGGATGCCGTGAAGACGGCATCCGGCTCTCTGCGTCCCGGGCGTGTCAGACGAGCGCGTTCTCGCCCGCGCCGACGGCGAGACGCTCGGCGGCGAGCCCCTCGGCGGCGGCGAGCGGGGTGACCCCGCGCGACGCGGCCTCGTCGAAGATGCGGCGCACGGTGTCGCCGATGTCGGCCACGCGGCCCATGATCTGCTCGAGCGTTCCGCGCTGCTTGGCGACGAGGTCCAGGTAGATGACTCCACCGGCGTTGACGACGAAGTCGGGTGCGTAGAGGATGCCGCGCTGCGCGAGCCGTTCGGCGCCGGAGCGTTCGGCCAGCGGGTTGTTGGCGGGGCCGCAGACCGCGCGCGCGTCGAGGGCGTCGATCACCGCGTCGGTGAGAACGCCGCCGATGCCGGCGGGCACGAACACGTCGGCGGGGACCAGGTGGGCCTCGCCCGGCTCGACCCAGTCGGCGCCCAGTTCGGCGGCCAGCGCGCGCTTGGCGGGGTTGACGTCGGTGACGGTGAGGATCGCTCCCTCGGTCGCGAGACGCTCGGCGAGGCGGCTTCCCACCTGACCGAGACCGGCGATCGTGATGCGGCGCCCGGTGACGTCGTTCGTGCCCACGGCGCGCTCGAGGGTCGCGATGAGCGAGGCGTAGACGCCGAGGCTCGTGGGGCCGGCGGGCTCGCCCGAGCCTCCGACGGTGTCGGGGAGCCCGACCACGTGCGCGGTGCGCTCGCTCACGACGAGCATGTCGTCGGTGGTCGAGCCCACGTCTTCGGCCGTGCGGTACAGGCCGCCGAGGCTTTCGACGGCATCGCCCAGGTCGAGGAAGGCGGCGCGGCGGCGGTCGGCGTCGAGCACGGTGCCCGGGGGCAGACCGATGACGCTCTTGCCACCGCCGGCGTCGAGGCCGGCGGCGGCGTTCTTGAGGGTCATGGCCGCGGACAGGCGCAGGGCATCGCCGAGAGCGTCGGTCCACGAGGGATAGGTCCACAGCCGGGCGCCGCCGAGGGCGGAGCCGAGCACAGAGGAGTGAAGGGCGACGGCGATGAACAGGCCGCTGCGGCGTCCCGTCATCACCTCCACGCGCTCGTGGGCGAAGTCGGGCAGGGGCAGGGCGTTGGTCATCGCGTTCCTTGTCGTCGGCCGCCTTGTGGGCGGCACGTTCCGGAGCCGCGGCGTTGCGGCATCCACCCTCCATTCTGTCGCGAGACGCCGTCGCGCGCGACGCCGGCGCGGTCTCGTTCGCCGAGATCACACGATCGGCGCGAGATCACATGCGCGCGACGGTGCAGAAGGTGTCGGGTCGCGCCGATCGTGTGCTCTCGTGGGGGATCGACGCGGGCGGGGCGACCGCGGGGGCCGTCGTAGGCTGTCGGGCATGACCGACGCCCTTCCCGCCCGGAGCCGTCTCGTCGCCGCGTCGCTGGAGGCCGCCGGCATCCCCGGCGAGATCATCGTGCTCCCGGATGCCGCGTCGACGGCCGCCCTGGCCGCTGCGGCCCTGGGCGTCGAGGTGGGCGCGATCGCCAACAGCCTGGTGTTCTGGAGCGACGACGAGCCGCTGCTGGTCATGACCAGCGGAGCGCACCGCGTCGACACGGCGGCGCTGGCGGAGCGGCTCGGGCGCGGGGCGATCCGCCGGGCGACGCCGGAACAGGTGCTCGCCGCGACCGGCCAGCCGATCGGGGGAGTCGCGCCGACCGGGCACCCCGCGGCGCTGACGACCGTCGTCGACGAGGACCTCGCGGCGTTCGATGAGATCTGGGCCGCCGGGGGGACGCCGCACACGGTGTTCCCGCTGACGTTCGACGAGCTCGTGCGGGTGACCGGCGGGACGGTCGAGCGCGTGGCCTGAGGCCGCCGGCCTTCACGTGGTGCGGCGCGGGGCCGCCCTCGCCCGCCTCGTCCCAGTTTTGGTGGGTCGGGCGGTGCGTCACCGGCGAAATATGGGACAAGCACCGCCCTTTTCGGGACGAGGGGTGCTCCGGCGCAGCGAGGAAGCGCGCGAGGGAGGGCCGGGCGGCGCCGCACGCGGGGCGCCGCCCGGCGGCTCACGCCTGGGGGGAGGGCGTGAGCGCCGTCAGGCACACCACCGCGGCCGCCGCCGACCACGCCTGCGGGCGGCAGGCGGCCGGGTAGGGGGTGGGCACCGACGAGTGGGAGCGCGGGTCGCCGGAGTGCAGCTCGGGCACGCGGTAGGCGAAGCCCTCCGCGGCATCCAGCAGCCCCTCGACGACCGATCGCGCCGGAGCGGCGAGTCCCGCACGGAGCATGCCGTGCGCGGCGATCGCGGTGTCGTGCACCCAGACGCTGCCGCCGTGGTACGACACCGGCCAGTATCCGGCGGCTCCCGTCGACATCGTGCGGATGCCGTACCCGCTCGACATGCTCTCGCCGAGCAGCAGGTCGGCGATGTGCGCCTCCTCGTCGGGGGAGAGGATGCCGGTTCCGAGCAGGTGCCCGATGTTGCTGGTCAGCGTGTCGACGGGACGCTTGTCGCGGTCGAGGGCGACGGCGGGGTAGCGGCCCTCGGACGTCTCGACCCAGTACGTCTCGGCGAAGCGGCGCTTGAGGTCGGCGGCCCAGGCGCGCCAGAACGCCACGTCGTCGGCATCCGTCGCCTCTCCGAACTCCGCGAGCAGGTCGGCTCCGGCCAGGGCGGCCTCGTACGCGTACGCCTGCACCTCGCACAGGGCGATGGGTCCCTCGGCGAGGCGGCCGTCGCGCCACTGGATCGAGTCACCGGAGTCCTTCCACCCCTGGTTCGACAGGCCCGTGCCGAGGCGGTCGATGTAGTCGAGGAAGCCGTCGCCGTCGCTGTCGCCGCTGTCGCGGATCCAGCCGAGGGCCCCGCGGAGCGCCGGGAGGAGTTCGCGCACCTCTTCGTCGGGCATGCCGGCGCGCCACGCGTCGGCGAGAAGGCAGATCCACAGGGGGGTCGAGTCGACGCTGCCGTAGTACTTCGGCGGCAGCACGATGCCCTCGCCGGGGATCTCGAGCGCCGAGGCGCGCAGCTCGTGGAGGATCTTGCCGGGTTCCTGCGCGGTCTGCGCGTCGTCGTCGGCTCCCTGCAGGCGCGCGAGCACACGGAGGGTGGATGCCGCGATCTCGCGGTCGAGGGGAAGGGCCAGGCGCGCCGCCCAGATCGAGTCGCGGCCGAAGAGGGTGAAGAACCACGGCGCTCCCGCGGCGAAGAATTCGTCGCGGGGGTGTTCGGGGAGCACGAGCCGCAGCGCGTCGAGGTCGTCGAGCGCCGTGCGCAGCCACCGAGCGAGCCGCGGGTCGGAGGAGCGCGCGGCGACCGCCGCGGCATCCCACCGCGCGGGGGCGGTGGCCGAGCCCACGACGAGGGTGTCGTCGCGCAGGCTCAGCGTCCAGCCGACGGTGACCTCGCCGAACGCGGGGATCTCGATGCTCCACGCCGCGTCGACCCCGTCGGCACCGGATGCCACGAGGGCGCCCGGAGCGGCCAGCTCGAGCCCCTGCGGGCCGGCGTCGACGCGGGCGATGTCGCCCTCGACGCGGATCCGGGCGGGCCGGGGCCGCGCGTGGCCCGACTTCACCTCGTGCAGCTGGGCGAATTCGGGGGTGAGGCGCAGTCGCAGCGTGGCCCGGACGGGACGGTCGACGCGCGAGGCGACGGTCCACGCCTCGCTCACGACGCCGTCGTCGACCCGACGATCGCGCAGCAGGCGCACCTTGGGGTCGGGGGTCGAGTCGTCGACGCCGCGCAGGATGCCGCCGAAGACCACGCGCGAGGCGCCGTCGGGCGCGGTCGAGATCCACTCGATGGGCGACTCGTCGCACGACGCGACGAGCGAGGCGACGTGGCGGACGTCGCCGTGGTAGACGCCGTGGACGGCGGCGGCGCCCATGTCGCCCGAGCCGTCGGACCACGCCTGGGTC
This sequence comes from uncultured Demequina sp., assembly GCA_937925595.1. The sequence continues at coordinate 27,240 of CALALQ010000038.1, forward strand.
GGCGCGCGCAGCACGATGAGGGCGTCGTTGAGCAGGGGTTGCAGGGGCATGGTCTCGGTGGTCGTCCCGTTCGGCGAGGTGGTGGGGGCGGTGGTCATTCTTTGACGGCTCCTTCGCTGGCGTTCATGATGCGGCGCTGGAAGATGAAGAACACCACGGCGACCGGGATCGTCATCAGGGCCGCGGCCGCGAGTTTGAGGGGGAATTGGCTGCCCTGGCTGAGCTGACCGCTCGCGAGGGACGCCACGCCCTTGGTCAGCGTGGTCAGCTCGGGCGACTGGGTGGAGATGACGAAGTGGCTGAGCTCGTTCCACGAGCCCTGGAACGACAGGATCACGATCGTGATCAGCGCGGGTCGCGCCATCGGAAGCACGACCGACCAGAACACGCGGAAGGTGCCTGCTCCGTCGATGCGGGCCTGCTCCTCGACGGACGGCGGGATCGACTCGAAGAAGTTCTTCATGATGAACACGCCCGCGGCATCCACGAGGAGGGGGAGGATCATGCCCGCGTACGAGTCGTACATGCCCAGCTGGTTGATCACGAGGAACTTCGGGATCAGCAGCACCACGGCCGGCACGGCCATGACCGCGACGAGGCCGGCGAACACGATGCCGCGACCGCGGAACTGCAGGCGAGCGAGCGCGTATCCGGCGAGGGAGTTGAAGAACACCCGGCCGAGGGTGACGAACACCGTCACCACGACGGAGTTGCCGAACCACACCGGGAAGTCCGAGTTCAGGAACAGCCGCTCGTAGGCCGCCCACGTGAAGGGCTGCGGCACGAGCGAGATCGGGTCGGCCGCGGCCGCGGCATCCGTCTTGAACGAGGTCGCCACCTGCACCAGGAACGGATAGATGTAGACGAGGGCGAGTACGAGCAGCAGCACGTACAGGCCGATCTGCCAGCGCAGGGTCTTGGCCGACATGCGGTGCTTCGCGGGGCGCGCGGGGCCGTCGACGCGCTGCTCGGCGAGGACGGTCGTCTGCGGGGAGGCCGTGGCGGTCATCGCGTGACCCCCTTCTGTGCGCGCACCTCGTACTGGCGGATGCGACGTCGCGAGACCGGACGATCGCGCAGCACGAACCGCTGCAGGATCGTCAGCGCGACGATGATGACGAACAGCACGAACGCGATCGCCGCGCCCTGGCCCCACTGCTGCGAAAGGAACGCCGACGAGTAGCTGAGGTAGGCCGGGGTGAGGGTGGTCTTGCCGGGGCCGCCCTGGGTGCCCGTGTAGATCTGGTCGAACACCTGCCAGGTGCCGATGAGGCCGAGCGTCAGCACGGTGAAGAGCACGGGCTTGAGCTGCGGCAGGGTCACGCGCCAGAAGCGCTGCCAGCCGTTCGCGCCGTCCATCATCGCGGCCTCCTGCACGTCGGCGCCGATGTTCTGCAGGCCCGCGATGAACAGGAGCATGAAGGTGCCCGAGGTCGTGAACACCGCCATGAGGATGAACGCCGACATCGCCACCGAGGGTCCGGCGAGCCAGTCCCACCACGACACGCCCAGCATCGTGTTGCCGGTGAGGACGGCGGGACCGCTGGTGACGCCGACCGCGGCGAGCAGGTTGTGCACGACGCCCGAGGGGTCGCTGAACCAGTTGGGGCCGTTGACACCGAGCCACGACAGCACCTCGTTGACGGCACCGGATGCCGAGAAGAGGAAGAGCCACAGCACCGTGATGGCGACCGAGCTGGTCACGGAGGGGAAGTAGAAGGCGGTGCGGAAGAGGCCGCGACCGCGCAGGACCGCGCGGTTGACGAGCACCGCGAGGAAGAGCGAGAGGGCCGTCTGCAGCGGGACGACCAGCAGCACGTACCAGGCGTTGTTGCGCAGGGCGGTGCCGAAGTCGCGCTCGGCGAGCCCGCCGCCCGTGGTGACGGCGGCGTAGTTGTCGAGGCCGACGAAGCCGACGCTCGGGGAGAAGGGACTGCCGCGTCCGGTCCAGTCCGAGAAGCTCACCCACAACGCCATCAGCACGGGGACGAGCAGGAACACGCCCAGGATGATCAGCACGGGGGCGGTGAAGAGCCAGCCGGCGGCGGCCTCGCCGCGCCGGATCCCCGCGGAGGGGGACCCGGCGCGACGCGGCGCTGTGGTGAGAGCACTCATGAGGGGATCGCTTACTTGACGATCGCCTCGAGGTTGGACTGCGCCGTCTTCAGCAGCGCCTGCGGGTCGCCGGTCTTCAGCGACTCCAGCTGCGCGTTGAAGTCGGTGATGACATCGGCGGCACCGGCCATGTTCGGCGGGAACTGCGCGTAGTCCGCACCGGCGAGGAACGCGGTCTTGTCGGGGTTGGCGCTCGACCAGGCGTCGGCGGCCGACTGGATCGAGGGCATCGGGCCGAACGCCTTCGAGAAGGCCAGCTGCTGGTCGGTGCCGGTCAGGTACTCCACGAGGGAGCGGGCCTGCTCCTGGTTGCCGCTGTCGGCGGCCATGCCCCAGCAGTTGGTGAACTGCAGCGTGCCCTTGCCGCCGGGGCCCGCGGGGAGCTCGGCGACCTGGTACTTCACGGTGGGGTAGTCGGCCGACATCGCGCCCGAGATCCAGTTGCCCTCGATGACCATCGCGGCCTTCTGGGTGCCGAACGCCTCGCCGCCCCAGCCCGCGCCCACGTCGGAGGCGAAGGCGAAGGTGCCGTCGTTGAGGTGCGTCTTGACGTAGTCGAGCGCCTCGACGTTGGCCGCGCTGTCGGCGGTGGCCTTGCCGTCGGTGACGAGTCCGCCGCCGGCCTGGGCCATGAACGCGCCCACGCGCTGGTACTCGGCGCCGAACGCCAGGCCCACGCGGCCGTCGGTGGTGAGCTTCTGGGCGACGGATGCCAACTGGTCCCACGTCGTGGGGATGTCGGCATCCGTGAGTCCCGCCGCCGCCCACAGGTCGGTGTTGATGATCAGCGCGAGCGTGGAGAAGTCCTTGGGGGCGCAGAAGAACTGACCGTCGACGGTGAAGTTGTCGACGAGCGAGGGGTAGAAGTCGCTCTTGTTCGACAGGTCGTCGCCGTACGCCTGGATCGATCCGTTCGCGGCGTAGCCGGCGAGGGCCTCGGGGGCGAGGTAGAACAGGTCCGGCGGAGAGCCCGCGGCGAAGCCCTGCGAGAGCTGCTGGGGGAGGTCGTTGGCGGTCTGGACCTCGGCTTCGACGCCCGACTGCTCGCTCCACGCGGCGACGGCGTCGGTGACGGCCTGGGTCTCGGCGTCGCCCGAGGAGCCGATGAGCAGGGTGAGTTTGCCGCCGCCCGAGGCCTGGCCTTCGCCCGGGGTGTCGGAGAAGCCCGAGCCGCAGGCGGTGAGCGTGAGGGCTCCGGTGGCGAGCAGGGCGCCGGCGGTGAGCCAGAGGCGGACAGGGTGCCGTGTCATGTGTCTCTCTCCTTCGATGAGGCATGCGACCCCTCCGGGTGCTCGGAGGGCCGTCTTTTTGAACGTTCAAATGACGGTTCGACAAAGGTAAGGAACGGCGGGGCCGCGTGTCAAGCCGTCGCGGCGCCGACCCTTTAGGCTGACGAGACCGCGAGGGCGCGCACCGCGCCGCGCACGGAGGCGCCCGCGGTAAGGGACCCGGATCGCGGAGAGGGGAGGACGGCGATGATGAAAGCGCCCACCGTCGACGACGTCGCCCGCGTGGCGGGGGTATCCCGCCAGACCGTGTCGAACGTCGTCAACACCCCCGACATCGTGCGCGAGACCACGCGGCTGCGCGTCGAGGCCGCGATCGCCGAGCTCGGCTACCGCCCGCACGCCGCCGCGCGGCGCCTGCGCACGCGCCGCAGCTCCACCATCGGCATCCACCTCGATCCCTACGCGGGAGGCATCGCCGGGGTCGTGCTCGACCGCTTCGTGCACGCCCTCACCGAGAGCGCGGGCGAGCGCGACATGCGCGTGCTGCTCTACGCCGCGCGCACCGCCGAAGAGGAGATCGACCGGCTGTCCGACCTGCTGGAGGGGGGAGAAGTGGATGCCGTCGTCATCACCGGAACCTTCCACGGCGACCCCCGCACCGGGTGGCTGAACGCGCGGGGGCTGCCGTTCGTGTCGTTCGGTCGACCGTGGGGCGAGGACGACGTCGAAGCCCCCGCCCACCTGTGGGTCGACGTCGACGGCGCCGCCGGGACGCGGGCGGCGACCACCCACCTGCTGAAGGTCGACGGAGCGCGCCGCATCGCCTTCCTCGGCTGGCCCGAGGGTTCGGGGACGGGCGATGAGCGCGAACGCGGGTGGCGCGAGAGCGTCGGAGCCGCGCGCGGACCGCGCTGGGTCGTCGAAGACAGCGTCTCCCTCGCCCGCGACGCCGTCGCGGCGGAACTCGCGACGCGATCCGACGTCGACGCCATCGTGTGCGCGAGCGACTCCCTCGCGATCGGCGCGCACCTGGCCACGGCCCTGGCCGGGCGCACCGACGTGCGCATCGTGGGCTTCGACAACACCCCGGCGGCCGAAGCCCTCGGACTGTCGAGCGTCGAGCAGCTGCCCGAGCGGGTGGCATCCGGGGTGCTCGAACTGCTCATGGGAGACGGGACGGTCGTGGCCCCGCGCGCCGCGACCGCCGGCGCCGCGCACGTGCTCGTGGAACCGCGGCTCGTCGTGCGCTGAGGCGCGGCGCTTGCGGCGCTGCCGTGCGCTGCCCCGACCCCGGCGATGCTCGACCACCGGGGCCGGGGAGTGTGCAGCGGGGCAATGCGCGACCACCGGGGCGGGGAGTGTGCAGTGGGGCGGGTGGGGTGCGCCCCGGTGCACGTATCGCGCCCCGACCCGGCGGGGGCGCGGCAGCGG
>CALALQ010000039.1 GCA_937925595.1 uncultured Demequina sp.
GCGCACGCATCGGCACTTCTAGCTCGGCGGGATGATCAGGCCAAGGACGAGCCGGTGCGCACTGTTGCCGACGAGCTGCGGTTCTCGGTCCGCTGGCTCGCGGCATCGCTCACGCTCGCCGCGGCGGGGTGGTCACTGATGCTGGCCCCGACGGTGCCGATTGTTGTCTTGCTCAGCGCGTGGCTGGTGACCGTCATGGCGGCACTGGTCCTGGAATCGATGCGTGAGGCGGATGGAACCCCCTCGCGTAAGGGCAAGGTCTTCAGTGTCGCAAGCGTAGTCGTCGCAGCCGGTGTCGCGGCTGCGGCGACGGCAGCGATCCTGGGAGAGACGAAACCCGCTGTTCTGACGGCAGCTTGGTTCAGTGAGTTCGCTGCCTTTGCGACCATGGCTGTCTTGTTGGCTGAACGTACGCGATTCCGCCGACGCATAGCGGCCTCGTCGCTCGCCGAGCCTTGACCGGTGGTATGGCGGGTGTGGGCCATCATGAGCCTCGCCTGGTCCTACGCGATGCCCTGCGCCGAGTCGCGACCAGGACGCGTTCAGCCCAGTCGCGGGCGACGGATAGGTGGCGCTTCACGCCCACGTCACACACCGCGCAACCACCCAAGGTGAGGCAGACTTTGCGCAACGCGCACCCGCCCGGGGGAGCCCGTTGACACCCTCCCAAGCGTATTCGCATGATCCAGTCCCCGGAACATGTGGTTGTCGTTGGCGGCGGTATGGTCGCCCACCGCTTTGTTGAGAACCTGCTTGCTCGCGATACGGAGGGCCGCTACCGCGTCACCGTCTGCGCCGAAGAGCCGCGTCGCGCCTACGACCGCGTCGCCCTCGCCACTTACTTCACCGACCGTCACCCGGAGGACCTTGAGCTCGGCGACCGCACTCCTTGGCCCGACGCTGTGGTCACCTCGCCGCTGGCAGGCGCGCGATAGCGTGGGTCGCATGTTAGGGGCGGCAGTCCGAGGTTCTCGCAGACCTGGCGCGCTGACGGGCACCCGCTACTACGCCTTTGGCGGGACTACTGTCGCGCTGAGGGACGGGACGGGTGTGTCGTATCTGATTGGTGACGTGCAGGGTTCGGCGACGGTGTTGATCCCTGCGGGTGACGGCACAGGGGATCCCGACGCTGTGGTTGCCTCCCGTAACGCCTACACCCCCTACGGAGTCACCAGAGGCGACGACAACCTCGCCACCGATCGCGGCTGGCTGGGCCAAGTCGAAGACCAGTCAAGCGGACTCACGTATTTGAACGCCAGGTACTACGACCCTGCGATCGCGCGGTTCATCTCACCAGACCCGCTCATGGACCCCACCGATCCGCGCACCCTGGATCCGTACCGGTACGCGGACAACAACCCGGTCGTGTTCACCGACCCGGGCGGCCTCGCGCCATCTTGCTCGGGACTCACAGGGCAGGCATACAAGAACTGTTCAGGCTATGCGACGACCACGTACAACTACATGACGGGCAAGACCACCGCGAAGAAGAACGAGGAACTCGCCAAGAGCGGCAAGGCGGGCGTCAACAAGACCACACCCAAGAAATCCTCGAAGAAGTCGTCGAAGACGAGCGCCTCAAGTAAAGGCGGAAAGGGCGGGACCTCGCCTGCTAAAGCCGTGACCCCGCAGGCGAAGTTCCTGTCCGTTCCAACCGCCGACATGCTCACGCCTTGGGAGCGAGAGCTCATGAGTAACTTCTCCGGCCCGGCCACCGATGGGTTTTTCGCCACCGTCGCTACGTTGCGCCTCGTGGCGGCCCAGCAGCGTCATCCCAAGACGGCGCTAAACGACCTTAACGTGTTCATCTATGACAAGTTCATGCACGAAACTCCCCTCGACGAGGAACTGAGTCAGCAGCTGACGATCTACTACATCAGGGAGCAGCGCAAGGACTTCCTGGGTGCCGCGAGTGAGGCGGGAGACGTGTTCTTCGATGTCGTCGGACAGGCGGGCGGCACTGTAGCGAGCGACGTCCTCACGGTCGCCAAGGCGGTGAAGGCGGCGCGCACCGTGACGGCGGTGGTGGCTGGAAATCAGAGCGCTGGATCGATTGGCGCGTCGTTTCAGGGCCCAAGCAGCGACAGGGCGTGGGATGTGTTCCAGCTCGGCCTGGACATGGCCGCTAGCGATCCAGTGGTTCTCCATTGGGATTGGGGTTCGAAATGAGTTGGAATGCTCCTCGAATATTCGGGGCATGCTTTGGCGTTGTCCTCCTATTGGGCTCATGCGCGCCAGCGGGGCATGTACGTGACACTACGGGGAACTCCGGCTTCACCCCAATAGCGTGTGCCTCAATCGGGGCGGGTCCCGAGGACCCGAGCAGCGAACTCACGTGCTATCAAGGCAGAGCCTCGATCCCGTTGTCTGAATCGTTTCCGCCGATCGTCGAGGTGTTTGCACCAAGTGCGGTCTGGGAACCTGCCGAGGAAGCAATCTGCCAAGACCGAGTGCCGGACAAACCCTCGGTCTGCGACCAGGTCTTGCGCACGGCAGACGGCGCCTCCGTGATCCGCGTTTTTGCTGTCGTGTCACACTTTGGATTCGACCCCGGCGCCCTGACGGCATCAGTTGACGTTGTCGTGGAGGAGAAGTCGTGTGAGGGTGCCGTCGACGTCGCAGCATGCGAACGAGAATAGCGTTCGGCCCATACTCATTACGCCGTGACCCACGAGCATACGCGGCAAGTGTTCCTAGGCATTTGCGCCCGCCCGGCTCGCCCGTAACACGCCGTTCCTACCGTGGCTCGCATGGATGGAACGCGGCACGTAGTTGTCGTGGGTGGCGGCATGGTGGCTCATCACCTACTTCACTGGCGGCTGCCGGGAGGACCTCGAGCTTGGCCACCGCGCCCACCGGTTTGGCGACTTGGTGACGGTGGGCAGTGACCAGAGTCCGCGTCGGCGATCCCGCTTGTTGCGGTGTGTCGCCCGCTGGGGTGTGCGCACACGCTAGCGTGGGCAGGGTGACGGCTGTCGGGGAGCGCATGCAGGGCGGCACTGCCGCCCAGACTCTGGTGTGGGATGCGCTGTCGAATCTGGTCGCGATTAACGCCACCACCGGCAATGAGCGCTACGTGTATGACGCGTCGGGTCAGCGGGTGGTTAGGATAGCTGGCGCGACCGCGACGGCCTACTTGGGTTCCACGGAGCTGACGGATGCGAACACGGCGTCGCCTGGCACGGTGACGGGAATCCGCTATTACGCGTTCGGGTCCACCACGGTCGCGCTGAGGGACGCTACGGGTGTGTCGTATCTGCTGGGTGACGTGCAGGGCAGCGCGACGGTGCTGATCCCCGCTGGTGACGGCACGGGTGATCCCGACGCTGTGGTTGCCTCCCGTAACGCCTACACCCCGTACGGTGTCACTCGGGGCAGCGACAACCTCACGACGGATCGCGGCTGGCTGGGCCAAGTCGAAGACGGATCCAGCGGGCTGACGTATTTGAATGCCCGCTACTACGACCCCGCGACCGCGAGGTTCCTGTCACCGGACCCGCTGATGGACCCTGCCGATCCACGGACTTTGGACCCGTACCGGTACGCCGACAACAACCCGATCCTGTACACCGATGCCTCAGGTTTGAGCCCGGCCTGCGGCGGCATGACTGGCGCGAAGCAAGCCGCCTGCTACAAGCAGTACGCGGATGCGCAGAAGAACAATTCGGCTGCCAAGGTCAAAGACACAGCCATCCAGAACCTCAACAAGAACTCCGCCAAGAACGGCAGCGGCAAGACCTTTTCCAAGAAAGACGTGCCGGGCGCAACGAACAAGTCCTCGCATCCTCGTCCGCATGCCGCCAACCCCAAGGGCACGCACGGCGGTGGATGCGCCAAGAATTTGAGGACCTGTGTGAACCCCGGTGGTGGTCTGAACGGACCACCCGCACGTGTCTACGCCGATACTTGGCGGGCCACGCGCCTGGCCCTGAATGTAGCCAACCCCGTGAATGCCGCGGCCGGCGGTGGTGCTGCGGCGCTGTCCATGACGCATGGCGGACAGTGCCAGTTCGAAACATCGGAACTGATATGGGCCTGCTATGGCTCCGGATATGGGGTGATGCCTGGCGGCAGTGGCACGAACTACGGAGCGGTGTTCATATCCAAGAAGACGAAGGCTCAGTTGGCCGACCATGATGCGAAGTATCAAACAAGAACACTTGCCCACGAGGCAAAGCACTCAGATCAGGCGGCGCTAATTGGCGTCCTTGGCACGGCAGTGGTTTTGGGAGCCGACGCCGCCGTGAAGTATGTAAAGGAGAGCAATTACAGGCCCCCGCCGAACTACTCCTGCAACGTTATTGAACGATGGGCCGGCTACCAGGACGGTGGGTACGGAACGGAGTGCAAGTGAGCGCGCGCTATTCGAGAGCTGTGGGCATGGCCGCAGTAATGATTGGCGGTGGCACCATTCTGAGTGGTTGCCTGTTCCCCACCGAGCCTGCTAGGGACCCGATGCCAATGGTGATTGAGATCGACCACACCGGCGCACTCGTTGCGCAGTTCCCTTGGTGCGCCGGCGACTCTGTCTTGGGTGCTGGCCTTACGGCGACCGAGGGTCGAGTCCTGCGGATGGAGAGTGAAGGTGATCCTCCAACCAGCGACTCGGTGGTGACGATGATTATCGACGCCACGACCTTTGGTACGGGCCAACTGACGCCGGACTTGGCCGTTGCGCATCAACTGCCTCGGCTGACCGAGTACGACCCTGAGGAGGTGGTTGACATCTTCGTGCGCACTGGTGACTTCGAGGTGTCGGCAGGAATGGACTCTCTGAGAAAGGCCGGAGGGCAGATGTGGCTCGTAGTTGGAGATGAGTGGCAAACCGACTCGATAGTTACGCAGATCGACCGGCCCTCTGCTGACGAGGTGCTGGAGGGCTTCTGCCCAAGTGACTAGTCGATCCGGTTCCTTCGCCGCCACGTTTCACAACGCCCACACCCCAAGGGTGAGAGAAACATTGCAAGACATATACCCGCCGACTGGACCGCCCGTAACGCGCCGTTCCTACCGTGGCTCGCTTGGAGGGCACGCCGCGCGTAGTTGTCTCGGGTGGCGGCATCGTGGCGCATCACCTACCCCACTGGCGGCTACCGGGAGGACCTCGAGGTTGGCACCCGCGTGGTCTGACCCGGCGATTTGGCCAGGGTCCGTCGTCACCCGGCCGCGCGTCGGCGATCCCGCTTGTGGTGGTATGTCGCCCGGTAGGGTGTGCGCACACGCTAACGCTGGCCAGGTGACGGCGGGGGACACATGAAGGACGCGGCTGGTGAACCCATCACAACTCGGGCCACCCGCAGTGCGAGACTCCACGGGATGGGAGACTTGTCCCCATGACTGAGCACGTCGTAGCCGACCTTGCCCTCGCAGAAGCCGGGCGCCATCAGATTCGCCTCGCCGAGCAGGAGATGCCCGGCCTCATGGCCTTGCGCGAGCGCTATGGCGACGCGAAGCCGCTTGCTGGCGCCCGCATCGCCGGATCGCTGCACATGACGGTGCAGACGGCCGTGCTCATCGAGACGCTCACCGCGCTTGGGGCCGACGTGCGCTGGGCGTCATGCAACATCTTTTCCACACAGGACGACGCTGCGGCGGCTGTTGTCGTTGGGAGCGGCACATACTCGGCGCCGGACGGCGTTCCCGTCTTCGCGGTCAAGGGGGAGACGCTCACCGAGTACTGGGAGTACACAGACCGCATCCTCACGTGGGAAGGTCACGACGGGCCAACGATCATTCTTGATGACGGCGGCGACGCGACCATGCTGGTGCACGAGGGCGTGCGAGCCGAGAAGGCGGGCAGCGTCCCTGAACCGCTCGACGAGCACGACCCTCGCTACAACGCGGAGGTGGAGGCGATGCGCGCGGTGCTGCGCCGCTCCCTCGCCGCGGACCCCACTCGCTTCACGCGCATGGCCGCTGGCATCGTTGGCGTGAGCGAGGAGACGACCACCGGCGTCCACCGCCTTGACCAGATGCACGCTCGCGGAGACTTGCTGTTCCCCGCGATCAACGTCAACGACTCCGTGACCAAGTCCAAGTTCGACAACCGCTACGGCATCCGCCACTCGCTCCCGGACGGCATCAACCGTGCCACGGACGTCCTCATGGGCGGCAAGGTCGCGTTCGTCGCGGGCTACGGCGACGTTGGCAAGGGAGCGGCAGAGGCGCTGCGCGGCCAGGGCGCTCGCGTGATCGTCAGCGAGGTCGACCCCATCTGCGCCCTGCAGGCCGCGATGGACGGCTACGAGGTCGCTCGCATCGAGGACGTCGTTGATCGCGCGGACTTCTTCATCACCACCACCGGCAACAAGGACATCATCCGCGTTGAGCACATGGCCGCGATGAAGGACAAGGCCATCGTTGGCAACGTGGGCCACTTCGACAACGAGATCGACATGGCCGGTCTTGCGCGGTCCGGTGCGAAGCACCAGCCGGTGAAGCCCCAAGTGGACGAGTGGACCTTCCCTGACGGGCACAGCATCATCGTGCTGAGCGAGGGGAGGCTGCTGAACCTCGGCAACGCGACCGGTCACCCGTCGTTCGTGATGAGCACCTCGTTCACCAACCAGGTGCTTGCGCAGATGGAGCTGTGGACCAACCTCGACGCCTACCCGCTTGGCGTGCACCGCCTGCCCAAGGTGCTCGACGAATATGTCGCGAGGCTGCACCTCGACGCGCTCGGCGTGAGGCTCACGGAGCTGTCACAGGACCAGGCGGACTACCTCGGCGTGCCGGTCCAAGGCCCGTTCAAGCCGGACCACTACCGGTACTGAGGCCCGACGCTGGGGCGGGGTCTCGCTCTATCGCCAGCCGCCGAAGGCACGCGCCTTGGTGTCGACGCCTGTCTGCGCTCTTGCCCGCTGCAGAACTCGCCAGCCCTCGAGGTTGCCGGTGAACACGAGCTGGTGCCCGCCAACATAGCGAGACCAGGCGGCGGCGAAGGCGAGCGCGTACTCTTTGCGAGCACCCAACACGTGCGGCACCGGGTGGTACGCGGGCTCGATGTCCAGGCGCTTTCGCACGGTGCGGCGCAGGAACGCCCACAAGGGCCGCAGCCACACGTCCGGCAGCTCGGCGGTGTCGCGCAGGATGAGGTAACGCGGGCTGCGCACAGGGCCGAAGACGTCGGCCATGGCCTGGGCGAACACCGCGCCGTCGGCTTCGCTCGCATAGTCAAGGATGACTTCGTACTCGTGTCCGGTGATGGAGACCGCGCGCACGTACTCCGCCTGCATATGGGGGCTGATGAGTCCCGCGTCCTTAAGTCCCTTGGCGACGGCGCGGCCAACGTCGAGCACGATGTCGTCTTTGGGTTGACCGAGCACGGCGGCGCGGAACACCTTCACCGCTTGCCTGCCGTTGGCCGCCAGGGCAAGCACCAGGGCAAGGCCCAGCGCACCCAGGATCACCCACCACGGAGCGCCCGCAGCCACCCGTGAGGACTGGACGACGCCGCCGACGGCGAGCGCCAGGGCAACGAAGAGCGACATGCGAAACGCGGCGAGCATCGCCTTGAGGGTGTCTGTGACGGTGTACGCGGTGCGGTAGCGGGCATTGCGCAGGGACAGCCGGGTGCCGGTGAAGCGGAAGTTGTCGTACTCGGCGCCGATGTTCCAGCGCTCGTACGTCTCCTTGCGCCGCCCGATCGCTTTGAGGCTGCGTTCGGTGATCTCGGCTCGCTTGACGTTGAAGATGGTGCCGGGCTCACCGGTGCCGATGCCGGGGTCCAGCAGGTGCAGCTGGAGGCCAGCATCGACGTGCATGATCCCGCGCTCGATGGCGCCCACGAGTTCCTTCGGCAGGTTTGGCGCGGGGGACACGACGCCGTAGATAGAGGCGTGCCTGGCCTCGAAGCGTCGGAAGTCCATGTCGCCGCGCGCGTAGTCCTGCGCCACGCAGATGACGTCCCAGTCGTGAGCGACCTTATCGGGCCAGGCCGGATCGAGTCGGCCAGAGCGGCCGCGCAGCTGCTGGGTGGTGGTGGATGTGGTGATGGAGGTCAGGTCCACGAGGGTGTTGAGCGTCAGCGCGTCCCAGCCTTCCGCGAACAGGCCTCTGGTGCCCACGAGGCATCTGATGATGCCGCGCTCGAAGGCCTCGGTGATCGCGGCGACATAGGTGGCCGCGCCCCACGTCCCTGAGGAGGCGCGGATCTCGAGGATGCGGGGGTCCGGCGTTGGCACTGCCTCGCAGCGCACTGCAGAGCCGCGCCGCTCGAGGATCTCGTTGAGCGCCTCGAGCAGCGCGGGGCCGTGGTCGGCATCGATCCACACGGTGCGCCCGGTGACCATGATGGGATTGATGCCGTCAGGGTCGGTTGCGACAAGCGTGGTGAACACTTCCCGGCACGAGCCCGAATCGGCGTCGAGTCCTGTGCCCGCTGCCCGGGAGCCGGATGTCTCGAAGTCGGTGAGCACCAGGGCGCGGAAGCGGTCGCCGAGGTCGGCGGCCTCGCGGCGCAGGATGCCCGACGCTGCCACGGCTTTCGCAGCCGAGTACGCGAGCACGAGGTCGCCGGGGGAGCGCTGCTGGCGGGCCCCACGCTCCGTCACCGTGATGCCGAACGGCAACAGGCTGCGGCGGACAGCGGCAAAGGTCTCGTGGTCTGACTCGTCGTCGCTCGGCTTGAGTTCGAGCAGCCCGAAGGTGGACGACAGCATCACGATGTCGTCGAAGGTCGGCTGCTCACGGGCCTCGGCTGGCACCTCGACGCCGGGTGGGGGTGCGGCACCGTGCTTCACGAGGTGCCGCAGTGCGGCGACCGCGAAGTCTGCTCGTGAGCGGAGCAGATCCTGCCAGCGTGCCGAGGGATCGTCGCCAGTGCCGATCGCGCCGTCGAGCAGCCATGGCACAAATCGCGGATGGGCCCACAAGCGAGCGAGGGCGGCGTCGAGGAATCCCTGGATCTGCTCCAGGTACGCGGATTCCTGAGGAGTCGGTGTCACGAAGTAGACGAGATCCCGGTGAGGGGCGAGGTTGCCCTCGCGGATCACGGCGGGGGTGGGCACCTCGAAGTCGATGTCTCCCAGCAGCGACGTGTAGTTCTCGTACTCCCTGCCGTCGTCGAGGCTCGGCAAGGTGGCGGTGAGGCCGATCACCTGCGGGCGGTCGAGTCGAGAGATGAGGTAACTCAACACCACGGCCCAGTAGTCGAGGAGGTGATGGCACTCGTCGAGCACGACGGTGCGCACCCCGGCGGCGACGAGGTCGTCAACGAGCCTGCGTGCATTGGGATGCAGGAGCCGCTCAAGATCCGGAGTGGGTTCGTGCAGCAGCTGGCGCTTGGCCGCCGTGGTGTGGCGAGCGAGGTCGCGACGATACGCAGAGCGGTTGTTCGCCTCAAGTTCTGCGATTCGCGCCAGCGCCCGCTCCTCAGTCTGCGCGAGCCCTCCATCGCACAGTTCCGCGACCCAGCGCTGCCTGCCGGCTTCCCGCAAGTGCTCGTCGGCTTCCCTTGGGGCGGAGATCAGCTGATACGTGTAGACGCGCATGTCCGCGTCGACGGAGGCATTCGTGGTCGCCCGCTGAGAGTCCGAAGTGTCCGCGCCAAACAGCGAGAGTTTGGCTACCCACTGATGCTGGATCGTCGTGGTCGGCGCGAACACCACCGCCTTGTCGCCCAGGCGACGGATCAGCTCAATCCCCACGATCGTCTTGCCGGCACCGGGGGGCGCGACGATGTGCAGAGGCTCACGAGCGTCGGCTTGGAGGCGAGGCTCCAGGACGTCAAGGACGATGCGCTGGTACTTGCGGAACTCGCCGCGGAAGCCGAGGTCGTTGAGGCGCGCCATGCGCACTAGTTCTCGACGTCGTTGATTCCGTACGGAAGGGCTCCCACGCGGCTGTTCTCCTCATCCGCTCGCCGTAGGCGATCCAGCTCGAGCTGGTACTCGCGATCCCTGCGGGCGGTGAGCACTGCCATGAGGAAGTACTCGGGGTGGGTGCCCGGTGGCGGCGGGGGAGCGACGTACCGGCCCACCTGTTCGGCGAGTTGGGTGCCGATGCGCTCTCGAGAGTCGGGGCGCATCGACGCCGCGCGGCCAAGGAACATGCGTCCCGTGAGCGCGAGCGAGTCGGGAAGGCGTGCGATGTCCGCGGCGTTGGCCCACTGCGCAAGATGCGGGGGCATCGCGAGAGGCGTGAGCTTGTGGCCGCCGCCGCGAGTGCGCATCGAATAGGTGCCAGCCAGGTAGTCGCCAATCCGCTTGCCTCGCGAAGAGAGCATCGACACCGTGATGGCGAGCACTCCCATGAGCATGTAGATCTCGAGCACCCCGGTGAGGGCACGCGCGAACGCGTGGCGCGCGGTGATGGGACCGCCGTCGTCACGCACGATCCGCAGCCCCGCGGCGAGGCGGCCGAGTGACAGCCCGCGTGTGAGCGTTTCGACGAGCATGGGCAGCAGCACCAGCACAGAGAAGACGGTGGCGATGTACAGGGCGGCAACCCACGCGCCGGACAGCTGCCGCTCGAAGCGGCCGAACATGCCGATCGCGAAGATCAGCGTGCCGTAGATCACAATCGCGTCGATGAGGCCGGACACCAGCCTCAGCGTGACGGGTGCGGCTCCCGACTCGAGGGCGACGCCCTCGCCAATGAGAATCTCGTCCGCGTCGCTCACGCGCCCTCCAAATCGCTGTGGTTATGGCATCGTAGCGGCGTGGACATCGATTCGTTCAGTGCCGTGCGCGAACAGCGCTGGGCTCAGCTCAAGACCCTGTCGAAGCGCCGCCGCCTCACTGGCGCGGAGGCCGACGAGCTGACTCGGCTGTACCAGGCGACGGCCGGCGACCTGTCCGCAGTGCGTTCTGCGGCGCCCGAGCCGGGCCTCATCTCGCGGCTTTCCGTGCTGCTCGCTCAGGCGCGAGTGTGGCTCACCGGCGCCCACGGCAACGCCACAGGTGACGTCGCCCGCTTCTTTGTGGCAACCCTCCCTGCGGCCATGTATCGCGTGCGGTGGTGGGGAGTGTGGGTGTCCCTGCTGGTGTGCGGCTTTGGCTTCCTCTCTGGCTGGTGGACCTACACGCACCCCGAGTCGATGGATCTCATCGGCCCCCCGGAGATGCGCGCGCAGTGGGCCAACGAGGAGTTCGCCGCGTACTACACCGAGTACGAGAACACGTCGTTTGCCGCACGGGTGTGGACCAACAACGCTTGGCTCGCGCTGCAGTGCATCGCGTTCGGCATCACTGGCCTGTACCCGCTGTACCTCATGTACGGCACCACGCTGCAGTTGGGCACGGCTGGCGCGCTGATGGCGGAGGCCGACGGCCTGCACATCTTCTTCGCGCTCATCATCCCCCACGGCCTGCTCGAGCTGAGCGCGGTGTTCGTGGCCTGCGGCGCTGGCCTGCGGCTGTTCTGGGTGATGCTCGTCCCTGGCGCGCGCACCCGTGGCGCCGCTCTCGCCGAAGAGGGGCGCGCCACGTTCGCCGTGGGCATCGGCCTCGCTATTGCGCTGTTCCTGTCCGGACTCATCGAGGGCTTCGTGACACCGTCGACCATGCCGTGGTGGCTCAAGATCGTCATCGGCGCCATCGCGTGCATCGCGTTCTGGGCGTACATCTTCGTCGCTGGCCGCGTGGCCCGCTCCGAGGGCGCCACCGGCGACGTCGAGGGAGACTTCGCCACCGCGTCGGCCCCCATTGCCGCCTAGCCCGGTTCGCAACGCAGGCCCGACGCTGGGGCCGGCTAGAGCTTTCCTGCCGCCTTGAGCGCGAGATAGCGGTCGGCAAGGACGGGAGCCAGGTCATCCGGGAGCGCTGTGATGACGTCGGCGCCGAGCGAGCGCACGCGAGATCCCACGGCGTCGTTCTCGAGCCCCGTGCGCGCAGCGGCGGCAGCGCCATACAGAGCATCGACGGAGCCGCGCTCTTGGAGCATGTCATCGAGGTCGGGGTCGGCGACGGACGCGACGACCACCTGGTGGCGGTGAGACAGCGCCGCGACCGCCTCGAGCAGACCAGAGTCGATAGCCGAGACCTCCACCTGCGTCAGCAGCACCACGAGGGCGCGCTGCGAGAGGCGCTCGCGGGCGAGGCGGGCGATAGCGGCCCAGTCGGGCTCCATGAGCCGTGACTCGACGGGGGCGAGCGCCACCGCGAGGCGCGTCATGAGTCCCGCGCCCGTGGTGGCGGCGGCCCTCGCCTGCTCGCTGCGATCGAAAGCCGTCACCTGTACGCGGTCTCCCGCTCGAGACGCGAGGGCGCTGAGCAGCAGCGTGGCCTCGATCGAGGCGTCGAGGCGGGGCTCGTCGCCCACGCGGCCCGCGGACAGTCGAGACGTGTCGAGCACGATGAGCACGCGACGGTCGCGCTCGGGGCGGTAGGTCTTCACCACGACGTCGGCACGGCGCGCGGTGGCGCGCCAGTCGATGGTGCGCACGTCGTCGCCGATCACGTATTCGCGCAGGCTGTCGAACTCGGATCCTGCCCCCTTGAGCTGCACCGCGGTGCGGCCGTCGATCTCACGCAGGCGTGCCAGTCGAGACGGCAGGTGGCGGCGCGACTTGAACTCGGGAAGCACGCGCAGGGTGTCCACGAGCGGCATGGTCCGCTGCCTGCCGCCAAGGCGCAGCAGGCCGCTGGTGCGGATCGTCACGCCAACGCTGCGGCGATCGCCGCGGCGAGTGGGTGTCAGGCGAGTGGTGAACGTCGCCGTCTCGCCGCCAGCGAGAGAGAACTTGTGGCGAGTGTCGGAGGCGCCTGCGGACGGCTGCCATGCATCGCGAACCGCACCGCGCATGCGGCGCTTGCCGAGGTTGACGACGTCGAGGCGAGCGGACGTCGACTCGGTCAGGCGCACCGAAGCAGGAACCCGGCGCTTGGCGCCGAGCTTCTCAGGGGAGGGTGCCGTCCACACGTCGATCATGACGAGCACTGCGACGCCAAGGAGCCACAGCCACGCGACGTTGCGGTTCTGCGACACGGCGGCAGGGACTGCTCCCAGCGCCATGAGCGCTACCGCCCACCCGGTGATGTACATGTCAGCGAGGCACCGGCACGGAGGCGAGCACGCTCGTGAGCACGGCGGTGGCGGTCACGCCCTCGAGCTCGGCCTCCGCACGGACCGAGATGCGGTGGGCGAGCGTCCACGCGGCAAGCGCCTTGACGTCGTCGGGGGAGACGAACGTGCGTCCGCGCATCCACGCCCACGCCCGCGACGTGTTCATGAGGGCTGCGGCGGCACGCGGGGAGGCTCCGAGCGCCACGGACGGCGCCTCTCGCGTCGCGCGGCAGATGTCGACGATGTAGGCGACCACGTCGTCGGAAATCTCCACCTGGGCGATCTCCTCACGCGCCGCCTCGATGTTCGCGGGGGTGGCCACGACAGACAGCCCGGCGGAACTGAGGTCCCGCGGGTTGAAGCCCGTGGCGTGGCGGCGCACCACCTGCGTCTCCGCATCGCGAGTGGGCAGCGGCACCACGACCTTGAGCAGGAAGCGGTCGAGCTGCGCCTCCGGCAGCGGGTAGGTGCCCTCGTATTCGACGGGGTTCTGCGTCGCTATGACGACGAACGGGTCCGGCAGCTTGCGGGTCTCGCCGTCGACCGTGACCGTGCGGTCCTCCATCGCCTCGAGCAGCGCCGCCTGCGTCTTGGGAGGCGTGCGGTTGATCTCGTCGGCGAGCAGCAGGTTGGTGAACACAGGACCCTCGCGGAAGGAGAACGCCGCGGTGCGCGCGTCGTAGATCATCGAGCCCGTGACGTCACCCGGCATGAGGTCGGGCGTGAACTGCAGTCGCGTGAACTCCATGTCGAGCGTGTGGGCGAGCGAGCGCACGAGCAGCGTCTTGGCCACGCCGGGCACACCCTCCATGAGCACGTGGCCCTTGCACAGCAGCGCGATGACGAGTCCAGTGACCACCTGGTCCTGGCCCACCACAGCCTTGCTCAGCTCGGTGCGCAGCGCGCCAAGAGCGTCGCGAGCGGCCGACGGCGGCGCCGCCTCCGGCTCGGGCGCGGGGGACTGCGCTGCGGGGGACTGCGGGGTTGCGCTTTCTTCGGTCACGATCTGTGCACCTCTCTCTCAAGCATGTCCAGCTGGTCAACGATTTCGATCATCTGCGCCTCATCAGTGGGAGCAGGGCCGTACAGAATGCGGGCGATCTCGGTGGAGGGCCTGCCGGTGGCGCGCTCGACGGCGCTCACCATTCCCTCGCGATCCGTGGAGCGCGGAACGCCGAGCCGCAAGCCGATGCGTCGCGCTGTCGAGGCGCGCAGGGCGGCGGTGGCCCTGCCGTACGCGCGCGCTCGGCGATACAGGCGAGCGCGGCCGCGCGTCGCCTCCTTGGCCGGGACCACCACGGGAAGCGGCTCGACGGCGAGGGGACCAAAGCGTCGGCCCCTCCAGAAGGCGGCGACGAGGGCGGTGAGCCCCAAGGCATACAGCGCGGTGCCGAAGCCGGGGGGAAGGAAGTCGGGGTTCGCCTCGAAGGTGGGCGGCTCACCGGGGTCACCGGACAGGACCGTGTCGTCGAACCAGTCAGCGAGGTACCACGCGACGTTCTCTCGCTTGCCGGCGAGCCGCAGGGCGAGCGCCGCGTTGCCGTCATTGACCAGGGCGTAGTTCTCGAAGATCGCGTAGTTGCTGACGACGGTGCGGGTGCCCTTGGGTGTCTCGACGACGGCCATGCCGAACACGTCGCTGCGGCCCCCGAAGCACAGCTCGGCAGACGTGGCGCCCGTGGAGATGATGCCGATGAACTCGACGCGCACCTGCTCGGCCGCGAGGGCATCCGGGTTCTCGCACTGAGCCTCGACGGTCTCCGGCAGGAAGCTCGCACTCGTGTCGAGGGCAGGGTCAATTGCCGCCATGAGCGTGGAATTGGTGCCGATGAAGAGAATGTCGCCCTCGTAGCCGAGCACCGATCGGATCTGCGCCTCTGACTCGAGGTAGTCAGCGCCGGCGACGACGAGCGTGGTGGTCGCGGGGTCCGGGATGTGGACGCGGGCCAGCGCATCGAACTGGCGCACCGTGACGCCCTCCTTGCGCAGGATCTGCGCGACGGCCCTCGAACCGGTGTCCGTGGAGTTGTCGATCGACAGCTCGCGGTAGTCCGTGGGCCGGGCGGTGACGGCGATGATCACCACGAGCGCGACCACGAAGGCGAAGCCGATGAACCACCACTTGCCCCTGCTCGCCTTGGTGCCGAGCGACTCGCGCTTGGCGGCGACGGTGTACACGGGAGCGGTCGACGTGGCGGTCATGCGGGCACCACCACTCGTGCCGTCTTCGCGGCCTCTCGCGTCGCGAGCACGTGGCTGTAGTGCTCCGCGGTGGCAGCCAGGTGGCCGTAGCGCACCGCGTCAAAGACATCGGCATCGATCGCGATGTCCGACGCTATGGCTGGGATCGCCTCGGAGGCCAGCAGGGCGGCCTCAAAGGCGGTCATGCCGGGCTTGGCGTCGATGACTTCGCGCTCGTCGAGCGAGCGAATGAGCGCGCGGTACGCCTCAATGACCGCCGTCTCCCAATTGCCCGATGCGGCGGCCGACTTGGCGGCCGCGAGCAGGTCGGCGGCGCTGAGGGTGAGGTCGCCGAGTTCCTCCTCGGCCTTGCCCCGGCGCCGCGATCGCTGCAGCGGACCCATGACAAGCCAGATGATGAGGGCCACGATGGCGGCAGCGGCGAGCGCGATGCCCACGACACCCCAGCCGCCGAACGTGTCTCCAACGCCGCCGCCCATCCCGTTAAGCAGGTCCTGGATCCAGTTGAAGAACCGCTCGAGCCAGTTGCTTCCGGTGCCCTGCTGATACTCGCGCTTGGCCAGCTCATCGCGCGCCCACTCGCGAGCGGTGTCCGCGTCTGGCTCTACTGGAATGTCGAAGCGCATGTCAGCCGCGGCGCGCCTCTGCGGCTCGAGCCAGGTCGAGGTCGAATCCTTCGTGGCGGATGCGAGCGTCGGTGTAGATCAGCGCGTACACGGTCCCCATGTACGCGTAGGTGAACACGTACGTGATGACAGCGCCGACCACCAT
The DNA here is from genome assembly GCA_937925595.1 of uncultured Demequina sp. The sequence goes on from CALALQ010000039.1 coordinate 15,979, forward strand.
GATGATGACGAACACCATCGTGTACACCCACTCGCCGCTGATGCCGAGTCCAAGGAACACGAAGCCGACGATCGTGAACATGTACTGCAGCACCTGCATAGTGATGCCGATGATGAGCGCGGTCACAAGCACGATGAGGATCGACCACCAGAAGCGGCCTCTCATGACCTGGATCGAGCGCTTGATCGACGCGATGGCGCCATTGCGCTCAAGCACCACGACGACGCGAGCGATGGCACCCATCATGTAGACGGGGAAGCTCAGCAGTCCCAGGCCGAACAGCGCTAGCCAGCCGAAGCCGGCCATGACCGCGCTGTCTTCAGCAATTCCCGCGATGATCAGCACGAATCCCGGCGCGACGAGCAGGAGGGAGGCGAGCGTGGTGATGAGCCATACGAGCAGCACGCCACCCAGGCGCGGGCCCAGCGCCTTGAACGCTTCGGCAACGCTGATCCGCTCACCAAGGATCGCCCGGGCGAGCCCGAGCGCGACGAGCGAGCTCGCGATGGCCTCCGCGAGCAGCAGGGCGATCAAAGCGGCGATGCCAACGATGATCGTCGAGGCCTGCACCCCCGTGGTGCTGGCCGTGGGTGCGGTGATCGCGAGGGAGGGATCGGTGAAGGCGAGCCACAGGGCAGCGGCGAGCAGCAGCATCGAGGCGCCGACGACGAGCAGCGGCCCGCCAATCACGACGCCGCGATTGAAGCGCATCGCCTTGAAGGGAACGCCAAGGAACTCGCCAAAGCTCACGGGGCGCAGCGGGATGATTCCCGGCTGCCACGAGCGGTAGGTGGGGGCGGCCTGCGGGGCGGCAGAGGCGGCGACGACCTGCGGCTGCGCCGGCGCCGCGTACTGGGCCGGCGCTGGGGCCGGGGTCTGCGCTCCGGCTGGCGCAGCGTCGGGCAGGGCAGGCTCAGTCACCTGTCCCGGTGCGACCCAGTCCTGGCCGTTGGTGCCGTCGTTCACGCGAAAGTCCTTCCAGACGCGGCCCATCGTGCCAGGCCCCCGACGAAGGCGCGGCGGACTCGCCGAACCTTGCTGGGCATAATATCCGTATGACAGCCCGGATCCTGGTGGTCGACGACGACCCCGCAGTCGCTGAGATGATCGGCATCGTCCTGCGAGCCGACGGTTTTGAGACCGAGTTCTGCGACCACGGCGACCGTGCGCTCGACATCTTCCGCGAGACCCATCCCGACGTGGTGCTCCTGGACCTCATGCTTCCTGGTCGCAGCGGTATCGACATCTGTCGAGACATCCGCGCAGAGTCCGGGGTGCCCATCATCATGCTCACGGCCAAGTCCGACACCGTGGATGTGGTGCTTGGCCTCGAGTCCGGAGCTGACGACTACGTTCCCAAGCCGTTCAAGCCGCGAGAGCTCATCGCGCGCGTGCGCGCCCGCCTGCGCCGCAACGATGCCGCCGCTCCCGCGATCGTGCGCATCGGCGACCTCGAGATCGACGTCACCGGCCACCGCGTGACGCGAGCGGGCGAAGTCATCCAGCTCACTCCGCTCGAGTTCGACGTGCTCGTGACGCTCGCGCGCTCTCCCGGTCAGGTGTTCACGCGCGAGGTGCTGCTTGAGGATGTGTGGGGCTACCGTCACGCGGCAGACACGCGACTTGTCAACGTCCACATTCAGCGGCTGCGCGCCAAGATCGAGCGCGACCCGGAGAACCCGGAGATCGTCGTGACGGTGCGTGGCGTTGGCTATAAGGCCGGTGGCGTGTCGTCGTGAGACTGCGTGGGCGCTCGATTGGCGACGCCGCTGCGACGCCTTCCAAGCGCTTCGCATGGCGGTGGCGGCGGTCACTGCTGTTCCGAGTGGTTGTCACGACCCTTGTCATCGGCCTCGGCACGGTCGCGCTGCTCGGCGCCTACGTCAACACGGAGATCCGCGACGGACTCGTTGACGCTCGTGTGGATCGCGCGCTGCAGCAGTCGGCGAACGACGTAGCAACGGCGCAGAAGGACATTGACGCGTCTACTGCAGAGAACCCTGGCGATCTGCAGACGCTCGTGCGTGATGTCGCGACCAAGCTCGGCGTGCTTGGTGGAGACTCGCGCAGGGTCGTGATCCTGCAAAGTCCTGGCAACACGTCTCCGCTGCCCGTGACCGCCGGCGCATTCAATCCTTCGCTGGTTTCCGTGGTCACCGACGACATGCGCACCGCAGTTGAGGAGGGGCTCACCCAGCCGTACCAGTTCGTCGAGCTGCCAGCCGGAGAGCCCGGCCTGGTGGTGGGCTCTCCCATCGAGTTCCGTCTCGCGGGAGAGTACGAGTTGTACTTCATCTATTCGCTCCAGGACGAGCAGGACACCCTGTCGCTCATCCAGCGCGTCCTCGCACTCGGCGGCGGCATGCTCGTCGCCCTCGTCGTGTTCATGACCTGGTGGGTCACGAACCAGGCGGTGCGCCCCGTCCGCGATGGTGCTCGCGTCGCGGCCCGCCTCGCAGAGGGGCGCCTCAGCGAGCGCATGAAGGTGCGCGGCAACGACGAGATGGCGACGCTCGCGCGCACGTTCAATGAGATGGCAGAGTCGCTCCAGCGCCAGATCACGCGAATGGAGGAGCTGTCTCGCCTTCAGCGCCGCTTCGTCTCTGACGTCTCCCACGAGCTCAGGACGCCGCTCACGACGGTCCGCATGGCCTCTGACGTGCTGTTCGATGCCCGCGCGGACTTCCCGCCCCAAGTCGCCCGGTCCGCCGAGCTGCTCAGCAATCAGCTTGACCGCTTCGAGGCGCTGCTCGCCGACCTGCTCGAGATCAGCCGCATCGACGCCGGCGCGGCGCGGCTCGAGTTTGAGGAGATCTCGCTCACGGACATCGTCCGCGACGAGGTCGAGGCGATGCAGCACCCAGCGAGCACCATTGGCGTGGAGCTGCGGCTGTGGGTCGCTGAGGGCGAGCATGTCGCATCGATGGACCGCCCTCGCGTGGGCCGCATCGTCCGCAACCTGCTGTCCAATGCGATCGAGCACGCGCAAGAGCACCCCGTGGACATCGGCATCAGTTCGAACGGCCGTGCGGTAGCGGTCGTGGTACGCGACTACGGCATCGGCCTCACGCCCCAACAGGTGGACCGTGTCTTCGACCGCTTCTGGCGCGCCGACGCTGCACGCGCCCGCACGATGGGCGGCACCGGCCTCGGCTTGTCGATCGCTCGCGAGGACGCGCGACTGCACGGCGGCAAGCTCGAAGCGTGGGGCCGTCCGGGCAAGGGGGCGAGCTTCCGACTGCTGCTGCCGCGCACCTCTCGCGGGCTCGGCCAGGACGCCCCGCTCCCGCTCGCGATGAGGGAAAGCGAGTTCGAGGCGCTCGGCCCTCGCGTCGCGGTTGAGTCCGTGGCGGAGTTCGGCTCCGATGCTGAGCTGTCAGGGAGCGCGTCATGATCGCGGCCCGACGCTGGCTTGGGTCGGCAGCCCTCGCGGCTGCCGCGATGCTGCTCACCGCATGCACCACGATTCCCACCTCGGGCCCCGTCAATGAGGGCACGGGAGTGGTGTCGTCCGCGGAGCCGTTCGTGCCCATTGCTGACGGTCCGCGCCTCGACGACGGCCCCACACAGATCGTCAACGGCTTTGTGCGCGCCTCCACCGCGGGCTTCGCAAGCGACTTCTCCGTTGCGCGCGAGTTCCTCACGCAGGAGGCGGCAGCCTCGTGGGATCCCACGGAGAAGGTCATCGTCTTCGACTCTGGCGCGCTCACGCCCACGTTCGATGCGACCACGGCGACCGTCACCTACGACATCCCAGTCAAGGCGACGGTCGACTCGTCGGGTCACCTGACGGAGGCCGCTGACGGTACGCGACAGACGCTGCGGTTCGGGATGCAGATGAACGATGAGGGGCAGTGGCGCATCTCCGGCCTGGACAACGGCGCGATCCTCGCCTACGCCTCATTCCAGGGCCTGTTCACGGATGTGGACCTCATCTTCGCGAGCGTCGACGAGTCGACACAGGTGCCGGACCAGCGCTGGTTCCCAGCGAACAAGGCCGCAACGCTCGCGGCCAAGGAGCTTGTCGAGGGACCCTCGCCGCTGCTCGCGGGCGCGGTGCACACGGGCTTCCCTGCGACGTCCGCTCTCGAGGTCGAGTCGGTCCAGGTGACGAATGGTGTCGCGTCGGTGCAGCTCACTGCGGACTCCGCAGGCAATGCCGCGGAGCGCTCCCTTGCCCAGCAGCAGATGGACCTCACGCTGAGGTCGGTGGGCGGCATCAGCGCGGTCGCGGTGACGGTGGGCGGGCTGCCGCTCGGAGGCGACGGCTCTGCGGCGCTGGGTCCCGCCCCGCTTCCCGGCATCGAGGCGTACGCCTTCGTCAATGAGCGCCTTGGCATGTGGGACGGTGCCGACGTGTGGCAGGTGCGCAACTCCGTGGGAGGCCTGCCGCCGAACTCTCGCGGCATCGCGCGCACCTTCACGGACGGCCGTGCGGTGTGGCTCCTCGGTGCGGGAACGCTCGTGTCCTCCGACGCCGTTTATGAGGGTGCGAAGTCGCTCGACCCGGCGCCTGAAAGCGACGACCCTGCCGGGTCGGTCATGAAGACCACCACCTTGTACGAGGGCACCTCCCTGATCAACCCATCGACGGACCGCCACGGCTGGATCTGGACGGCGGAGCGCGATGGCGAGCACGGCCTCATCGCCGTCGACGGCAGCGGCGAGGCGATTCAGCTCGACGCCGATTGGCTGCGCGGCACCACGATTCAGGCCCTCGCGCTGTCGAGGGACGGCGCCCGCGTCGCGGTGCTGTCGCGAGCAGGAGGCCGCCAAATGCTTGAGTTCGCGGCGATTGTGCGCGGAGACGACGGTGCCCCGCTGTCGATCGGCGAGCCGCAGACCTACGGAATCGACCTCGGGCCGTCGATCGGCCTGACGTGGCTCGACGACCTCACGGTCGCGGTGCTCGGCGAAGCCGGCGGCGATGTGCAGAACGACCTGTGGCTCGTCGATGTTGGCGGCTTCACCACGGAGATGAAGGCCGTGACCAACGCCGTCGACATCACCGCTCGCCAGGGAGAGCGCTCGCTCATCGTCGTCGACGCTGGCGGCAGCGTGTACATCCGCTCTGGCACCGTGTGGTCCAAGGTCACCACCGGCGTGCGCGAGCTCGCCTACTCGGGCTGACGCAGGCTTTTCCACAGCCGTCGCCCGCGCGCGTCGCGCATGCCCGACGCTGTTGCCATGCTTCTCGCCGACCTCGCCAGGGACGCCGCCCGGCTGTTCGTGCCAGTCGCGTGCGCCGGCTGCGGCCTCGACGACGTGCCGCTGTGCGAATCCTGCGCAGCGCTGTGGTGGGAGGAGCCGTTCCTCGCCCACGAGTGGGCGGGTCGCCTCGCTGTGGTTGGCCGGTCACCCATGCCGGTGTGGGCCGTGAACGAACTCGAGGGGCCGGTGCACCGCGCGATCGCCACGTGGAAGGACGGCGGTCGCAGGGATCTCGACGCAGTCTTCGCGGCGGCTGCGGGTCGCGCCGCAGCGACCATTGCACCCGCTCTGTCTCCTGTGGGGCCGCTCATGGTCGTGCCGCTGCCGTCAAAGCCGCGATCGGTGCGCAGGCGCGGAGCCGACCTCACACGAGTGCTTGGCCACAGCGTCGGGCGGGCGCTTGGCGCTCCCTGCGTGCGCGCGCTTGAGGCGATCGGAGGGGAGTCTCGCGGCAGCTCAAGCAAGGGAAGATGGGCCTCTGCAGAGGTGCGCGTGACGCGACTACCAGGGGCTGGAACCGCCCTCTTGGTCGACGACGTGATGTCTACGGGAGCCACGCTAGCCAGGGCCGCGGACGCTCTCGAGGCGGTTTCCGTGCCCGTGATTGGGGCGCTCGTGTTGGCCGCGTCACCCCGGCGTGACGTTGGCTCCCGCAGGGGGTTAGGGTAGGGCCATAGGACCACCCTTCGATGTCGGGGAGGTGATGCGGGAGGCGCACGACAGCGCCGCGATCACCACGTGAGGGCCCGTTGCGGCCCGGAACCACCTAGAGCGTTGAAGGAGCATCGTCATGGACATCGCCATCGTCGGACGGCACACCAAGGTCAACGAGCCACTGCGCACTCGCATCGAGGAGCGCATGGACAAGATCAGGGAGCTTGCCCCGCGCGCGACGCGCGCAGAGGTGCATGTGTGCCACGAGCGCAACCCGCGAGTCGCGAGCGAGAAGGAGCGGGTCGAGATCACGCTCCGCGGTGCTCGGGGCGTGGTTCGCGCAGAGGCCTCCGCATTGGACAGGGAGGCCGCCTTCGACGCGGCGTACGCCAAGCTTACTCAGCAGCTGCGCAAGCTCCACGAGAAGAAGGTGCACCGTCACCAGGGGAAGATCGGGCTCAAGGCAGTCGCCACCCCGCCCGCCGGGATCCCCGAGCTCACTCCTCAGCTCGCGACTGAGAGTGCCCCCGAGCACGTCGAGAGCGTCGAGGAGTGGGAAGGCGCACCGGAAGGCGCGACTCGCGAAGTCCCGATCGACGGCACCCCCATCGTCATCCGCTCCAAGACCCACACGGCGTCTCCGATGACCGTCACAGAGGCGATCGACCGCATGGAGCTCGTGGGCCACGACTTCTTCCTGTTCCACGACGTGGAATCCGACCTGCCGTCCGCGGTGTACCGTCGTCGCGGCTGGACCTATGGCGTGCTGCACCTGCAGACCGTCGCAGCCGAAGACGTTGAGGAATCGAGGGAGAGCGCATAAGCACCACCGCCGCATCCCCCCGGATGCGGCCCAGAGATTTCCTCCTCGCCGTCGCCGCCGCCTGCTTATGGGGCGGCGGCGGTGTGCTGGGAGTGGTCTTTGGGCGGCACGAGGGCCTGGAACCCGTAGGGATCGCTACCTGGCGCATGGGGCTCGCAGGTGTCTCACTGCTGCTCGCGCTCGCGGTGCTTGGCAGGCTGCACCCGCAGCGGTGGACCCGCGCCATGTGGGTCCGCATGCTCATCACGGGCGCGCTCACGGCACTCTTCGAGTACACCTTCTTCACGGCTGTGACCATGGCGAGCGTCGGGCTCGCGACGCTCATCGGCATTGGCTCCGCGCCGGTCGTCGTCGCCGTCTATGACGCGCTGACCACCCGCAGCCGCCCTCCGGGCCGGCACCTCGCCGCACTGGTGATGTCGCTCGCTGGACTCGGGCTGCTCGTCGGCGGCAGCGTCGGGCGGGGAAGCGCGATGGTGCTTGGCGCGCTCATTGCGCTCGCCGCGGGAGCCTCCTTCGCCGCGATCACCATCGTCAACCGCCGGCCCATCCCCGGGCTCGGCGCGATCGCGCTCACGGGCGGCACGTTCACTGCGGGAGCGATCATGCTGCTGCCGTTCGCGCTCCTTGCGGGCACCGGCATGCCGCACGATGCCGAGGGCTGGGCGATCGCCATCGCTCTTGGCGTGGGCATCACCGCGATTGCGTACGTGTTCTTCCTCGCCTCGCTCGCGACGGTGCCCCCGTTTGTGGCGACGATCGTCACGCTGCTCGAGCCGCTCATCGGAGCGATTCTTGGCGCGATAGTGTTCGGCGAGAGGCTGGGAATCGCCGGTGTGGTTGGCGGCGCGATCCTGGGTGCGGCGGTGCTGCTGTTGCGCCCTGAGCGTGATGAGCCAGAGACCATCCACTGAACGCCTACGATAATCCCTGACCCAAGGAGGAGTTTCAGTGGCTGTCATCGACCGGATCATTCGTATCGGCGAGGGGCGGGAGCGCCGGAAGCTTGAGAAGGTGGTGCAGATCACCAACGGTCTCGAGGACGTCTACCGCGAGTTCACCGACGCCGAGCTGCGCGCGCTCACCGACGAGTTCAAGGAGCGCTACAACGACGGCGAGAGCCTCGACTCGATCATGCCCGAGGCGTTTGCCGCCGTGCGTGAAGCCTCCCGCCGCACCATCGGCCTGCGCCACTTCGATGTGCAGATCATGGGTGGAGCCGCCCTGCACTACGGCAACATCGCGGAGATGAAGACCGGTGAAGGAAAGACCCTCGTCGCGACTCTTCCCGCGTACCTCAACGCGCTCACCGGACGCGGCGTGCACATCGTCACGGTCAACGACTATCTCGCCTCGTACCAGTCGGAGCTCATGGGTCGCGTGTTCCGCTTCCTTGGCATGGAGACCGGCTGCATCCTCGTGGGTCAGGATCCCGCACAGCGCAAGGTGCAGTACGCGGCGGACATCACGTATGGCACGAACAACGAGTTCGGCTTCGACCACCTGCGCGACAACATGGCGATGGAGCCGGAGCAGCTCGTGCACCGCGACTACCACTACGCGATCGTCGATGAGGTCGACTCGATCCTCATCGATGAGGCACGTACGCCGCTCATCATCTCCGGCCCCGCGTCCGGCGACAACAACCGCTGGTACGTCGAGTTCGCTCGCCTCGTCAAGGACATGAAGGTCGACGAGGACTACGAGGTCGAGGAGAAGAAGCGCACCGTCGGCGTGCTCGAGCCCGGCATCGAGAAGGTCGAGAAGGCGCTCGGCATCGAGAACCTCTACGACCCCGCCAACACACCGCTCATCGGCTTCCTCAACAACGCGATCAAGGCCAAGGAGCTCTTCAAGCGCGACCGCGACTACGTGGTTCAGGGCGGTGAGGTCGACATCGTCGACGAGCACACCGGCCGTCTGTTGAAGGGCCGACGCTACTCGGAGGGCCTCCACCAGGCCATCGAGGCCAAGGAAGGCGTCCCGATCAAGGCTGAGAACCAGACCTACGCCTCGATCACGCTGCAGAACTACTTCCGTCTGTACGAAAAGCTCGCGGGCATGACCGGTACCGCCCAGACGGAGGCAGCTGAGCTCAACAGCACGTACGGACTCGGCGTCATCCCGATCCCCACGAACAAGCCGATGATCCGCGTGGACCAGCCGGACCTGCTGTACAAGACGGAGGCGGCCAAGTACAACGCGGTCATCGAGGACATCATCGAGCGCAACGCCAAGGGTCAGCCGATCCTCGTTGGCACGACATCCGTTGAGAAGTCAGAGAAGCTCTCCAAGGAGCTGCGCAAGCGCGGCATTCGCCACAACGTTCTCAACGCCAAGCAGCACGCGCAGGAAGCCGCTGTGGTCGCGGAGGCCGGTCGCAAGGGCGCCGTCACAGTCGCCACGAACATGGCCGGTCGAGGCACCGACATCATGTTGGGTGGCAACCCCGAGTTCCGCGCGGTGCAGGAGATGCAGGAGCGCGGCCTTGACCCGCACGAGAACCCCGAAGAGTACGAGCGGGTGTGGGACGAGGTCTTCGCGAAGGCGCAGGCGGACGTCCAGGCGGAGCATGAAGAGGTGCTCGCCGCCGGCGGTCTGTACGTGCTGGGCACGGAGCGACACGAGTCTCGCCGCATCGACAACCAGCTGCGTGGTCGTTCCGGTCGTCAGGGTGACCCGGGTGAGTCTCGCTTCTACCTGTCGCTCGAGGATGACCTCATGCGCATGTTCCAGTCGGGACTTGCCGCATCGGTGATGAACTCCTCTGTGCTGCCCGATGACCTGCCGATCGAGTCGAAGACCCTCACGCGCGGTGTGCGCAGTGCTCAGGCGCAGATCGAGGGTCGCAACCACGAGATCCGCAAGAACATCCTCAAGTACGACGACGTCATGAACGACCAGCGTTCGGTGATCTTCCGTGAGCGCCGTCGCATTCTTGACGGCACGGACATGCGTGACCAGGTCGTCGGCTTCGTGAACGACGTCGTGACGTCCTACGTGCGTGCCGCCACCGACGCCGGTGCCGTGGACGACTGGGATCTCGAGTCGCTGTGGAAGGACCTGCGCACGATCTACCCCGTGTCCCTCACGATCGAGGAGATCGAGGAGGAGGCCGGCGGCAAGCTCGACCAGCAGTTCCTCATCCGCGAGCTCACCGCAGACGCTCGCGTTCAGTACGAGGCGGTTGAGGAGCGCATCGGCGCTGACCTCATGCGTCAGGTGGAGCGCCAGGTGCTGCTCCAGGTGCTGGACTCGAAGTGGCGAGAGCATCTGTACGAGATGGACTATCTCAAGGAGGGCATCGGCCTGCGCGCGATGGGTCAGCGCGACCCGCTCACGGAGTACCAGCGCGAGGGCTACCAGCTGTTCGAGGCGCTGTCCGACTCCATCAAGGAGCAGTCGGTTCAGGTGCTGTTCCGCGTGGAGAAGCGACTGGTGCCCGCCGAGGACGCTCAGGTGCAGGAGGTTGAGGCCCCCGCGGCCGCTGCCCCCGCGCCGCGTGTGCCTGCGGGACGTGCGACCGCTACCGGTGGTGGCGGCGGCATGACGTCCAACATGAGTGCGCTGACGTACTCGGGTCCGTCGGAGGATGGCTCCGCGAGCACCAAGAAGGCCCCCGCCAAGAAGAAGGCCCCAGAGGCCGATGGCGGCACCTTCCCCGGCACCCCCAAGAACGCGCAGTGCCCGTGTGGCTCAGGCAAGAAGTACAAGATGTGCCACGGAAAGAACGAGGCGTAACCCCCGTTCTGGGTCAGACGATCTCCACGACGGTCGCCATCCAGCGGCCGTGGATGTCCTCAAGTCGCATGGCGATCGCCCTGGCGCGTCCGCCTGCCCTGGCGACGATGCTCACCTCCGCCGCGCGCTGCGAGATGCGGCACACCCGTGCACGCTGAATGTGGGCGACGGCTCCGCGAAGTCCCGCGCGGCGAGCGAGCGAGTGCTGCTTGGCAAGTGAGTCGCGCACATCGCTCGCAACCCAGCGCGTGAGGGTCTCGATGCCCTCGCCGCCCATGATCACCTCGACCGCGGTCTTGGCGACCGTGCACGCGAGTGGGGACGGATCGCCGAGCGGCTTGCGTGGGGTGCCGTAGCGGGGGATCGGCTGGCCGGTTCCAGCAACCGGTCGCAGCCCGGCCGACGCCACGGCCGCTTCCGCGCTCATGCCGCCACCTCCTGGGGGATGGCCAGGCGCTGGCCGGGGTGGATGAGGCTGGGGTTGTCGCCGATCACCTCACGATTTGCCTCGTAGATAAGCGGCCAGGTGCTCGCTATCTCTTCGGTGGTGGCGTGCGGGCCCAAGAGGTCCGCGGTGATGCGCCACAGGGATTCGCCGCGGGAGACGATGTGGACGCCCTCTTGGGCAGGGGGCGGGTTGTGGGGGAGTGCGGGCGCGGAGGACTCCGCGTGGAGCTCAACCACTTGCGGGGTGACAGGCTCCGCTTTGGGGGCTGTGGGGGCTGCGAGGGCAGCGGGAACGGCCGGCTTTTGAACGGGCGCTGCCGCGGCGGGTGGTGCGCTGGCCGAGACCTCGACCACAGGAGAAGGCGACGGTGAGGGCTCAGGTGAGACGAGCGTCGGGCTGGGAGAGGGCGGTGCCCAGCCGGGGTAGACCTCGTCGGCGCTCGCGGGAAGCGCTGAGCCTGCGAGGACAGAGGCGGCGACCGTTCCGGTGACAAGCCGGCGCAGGCCCGCGGGCAGGGCGCGGTGGACGCGGGAGGGGCGCCGCAGCACGAGCGACTCGATCGTGCCGAGCAGCGTGATCGCCGCGACGGCGAGGCACGCGATCGCGCCCATGAGCGCGATGGCCGCGGTGACGATCGATTCGAGGCTCGGCGGCGCTGTGGCGTGAGTGGCCCCTGCGCTCGTGAGCAGCCATCCCGTGCTGGCTGCTCCCAGGGCCAGAGCGAGCGCCCGTGGCACATGCGTGTAGATCGTCATTGTCGTACCCCTTAACTAGCGTTTGACGCAGTTTGATGAAGGTAGGTCTACATGAATGTGGATTGCTTGTCTAGGGATACGACCCCCGGCTGTGGATTGACGGGTGCCGCTACGGTGGGCGCATGCGCTGGTCAAAACTGTTCGATGATCTCGAGGCTCAGCTGATGCACGCCGAGCGCGAGGCCTTCGAGGATGAGGTGCGCGAACGGGCCACGGCGGAGCGCGCGGCGATCAGTCTGGGATCGGTGCTTGCCGCGAGCGAAGGGGCGCGCGTGCGCGTGACGCTCGCTGGCGGGGAGCGGCTTGAGGGCGTGGTGCGTGACGCTGCCGCCCAGTGGATCCTTGTGGGCGAGGGAGCGCGAGAATGGCTCATCCCAGCGGGCGCAATCACGGCGCTCGACGGCGTGGAGCCGGGAGCGGGGGAGCCGGGACTGGTCGCAAGCCGCTTGACGCTCGGCCACGCGCTCAGGGCGCTCGCGGAGGATCACACCGCGGTGGTGGTGGCGACGCGCGGTTCCAATGCGCGCGGGCGCATCACGGCGGTGGGTGCCGACTACCTGGTGGTGGAAGGAACTGTGGTGCCGTTCGCCGCGATCCTCACGGTGGCGCCGGCCCCGGCTTAGGACTGGTTCTTGTCCTCGATGGCGAAGCGCTCGCGCGTCGCCGCGTACTGGCGCTGGATGTAGGCCTCGACCTCGCTCGCCTCGATCCGCCACTGATTGCGGCCGCCGATCTGAATGGCCGGGAGGTCGCCGGAGCGCACCAGGGCATATGCCTGGACCTGCGAGATGTTGAGCAGTTCCTGGACATCGGCGAGGGTGAGGAACCGTTGGGCCATGCGGTCATTCTGACACGGCCCGCGCCGCGCTTGCCCTTATCCACAAGGGGTGGCGTCGTCGTGACGTTCACGGCATTATGGGCGGCACGACGAAGGGGGAGCCCATGTCGAGCAGGTCCGACTCTGTCGCTGGGCGGATGCGCCGGCCGTCGTGGCGCGATCCACGGCTGCTCATAGGCCTCGCGCTCATCGCCGTAGCCGTGGTCGCCGTGGCGATGATCGTGCAGCGCGCGGACACCACCGAGCCGTTCTACGCCGCCGCGCGCGACCTCGCGCCGGGGACCGTGCTCAGCGAGCGGGATCTCGTGGTCGCCAAGGTGCGGGTGAGCGGTGGCGAATACGTTCGCAGCGCCGACGCCGTGGTGGGCAAGGTGCTCGACCGCACCGTTGGCGAGGGGGAGCTGGTTCCCGCGTCCGCCCTGGTGGCGCCCGACGCCTTTGATTCGCGGTCCATTGCCGTGGTCAGCGCGATGCCGCTCGCAGACGGCGTGGGAGTGGGCTCGCGAGTGGATGTGTGGGTCACGGTGCAGACGGACTCGGGACCGCAGTCTCGCCTCGTGGGCGCGGACCTGGCCGTGACTGATGTTCGAGAGGCCAAGTCGGCGCTGGGGTCCAGCGGCGGCCAGACCGTGTATATCGCGGTGCCCACCTCGGAGGTCGCGGCGGTGCTCAACGCGGTCTCCTCGGGTGGCGACGTCGCGATCGTGGCGGCGGGAACATGACGGGCGTCGTGCTTGCGGTGTCCTCAAGCGCGGAGGACGCCATCGCCGCGGCCGTCGCCGCCCATCCTGAGCTCACGCTGGTCCGACGCTGTGCCGACCTGGCGGAGGGCCTTGCCGCGGCGTCGGCTGGGGTGGCGCGCGTGGCGGTGGTATCGCCGCAGCGGCACCTGGATCGCGTGACCCTTGGCGAGTTCGCGCATATGCGCGTGCGGGTCATTGGCGTAGCGGCCGACGACGACGAGGCCCGCGTTCTCACGGCGTTGGGAGTGCCCGTGGTGGCCGCTGGCGATCCGTTGGCGGTCGCGGATGCGGCGGCAACGGCTCCCGCGGCGGTCGCGCCGGAGCCGGAGCCGGAGCCACCCATCGCGAGTGGGAGCGTGGTGGCGGCGTGGGGTCCCACGGGAGCGCCGGGGCGAACGTCGGTCGCCGTGAATCTTGCAGCGTGGCTCGCGCGGCGGGTGCCGACGCTGCTCGTTGACCTCGACACCTACGGGGCAGCAGTGGCGCAGACCCTTGCGCTCACCGATGACACCCCTGGTATTGCGGCTGTTGCGCGAGCTGGTGCGCAGGGAGAGGCGGATGCCGCGACGGTGCGGCGGCATGCGCGTGTGATTGAGAAGAACTTCGCTGTGCTGACCGGACTGCCACGGCCGGGTCGATGGGCGGAGATCGCTCCCGCGGCGCTCGATGCGGCCTGGCCTGCGATGCGAGCGGCAGCAGAGATCACGGTGGTCGACTGCGGCTTCGGGCTGCCAACTGATGGCTCGAACCGCCGCGACGGGGCGACGCTCTCTGCACTCGCGGAGGCCGACCTCATCCTTGCCGTGGGCAGCGCGGAGCCGGTAGCGATGCAGCGGTTTGTCGATGGCCTCGCCGATCTTGGAGATGTGGTGCCGGACGCGCGCGAGAAACTCATCGTCGCGGTCAACAGGGTGCGCCGATCCGTCGCCGGAGCCAATCCTGAGCGCCAGGTGGCCGATGCGCTCGCCCGGTACGCGGGCGTCGGCGAGGCATGGATGATCCCGTGGGATCCGCGCACTGCCGACCACGCCGCGCTGCACGGGGTGACCTGGCTCGAAGCCGCCGCGAGGGGGCCCGCCAGCCACGCCGTCGGGCGATTGGCCGATGCTGTGGTGGAGCGGCTCGCGGACCTTGGCGACACTCCGGCGCGATCAAGCGAGCGCGAGGCGGCGCTGACAGACTGAAGGCATGCGCGTATTTGTGCCCGGCTCGGTGGATGAGATCAAGCATTACTCCTCGGGGCAGTGGGAGCCGGATCGCGGCTATGCGGTGACGGAGCGGCTGATGGAGATCAGCGCGTATGACGACCCGGACGAGCTCGCGGAGCAGGCTCGCGACGCCGCCGCTGAGGACTCGATCGTGGTGCTGGGATCGCGACTGCGGCTCGTCGTCGCGATCGATGTGTCGCGGGCGGATGCGGTGCCGGTGCCGGACGTGCACCCCGCGGCCGTCACGGTGTCGGGCCGGGGGATGCCGGACTCGATCGCGTGCTTCTTCCTCGACGAGCCGGACGCGGAGGCCGATGCTCGCGCCGCCGCCGGGGGCGATGATGAGGCGCTCGAGAGGCTCGAGGAGCGGGACCTGCTGTGGTACGACGTCAGCGAGGTTGAGCAGCTGCCGCTCTAGATGTCCGCCGTCCCGATGATCCCCAAGACCGCCTGGTGGATGAGGCCGTTGGTGGCCACAGCGTCGGCCCCAAAGGGACCGGGGATGCCGGCGAGCGATGTGAAGGTGCCGCCAGCCTCCTCGATGATGGGGACAAGGGCGGCCATGTCGTAGAGCGCGAGCTCGGGTTCGGTGGCGATGTCGACGATGCCTTCCGCGACCATCATGTAGCTGAGGAAGTCGCCAAAAGCCCTCGTGCGCCACACGCGGCGGGTGAGCTCCAGGAAGTCGGGGAGCAGGCCGCGATCCTCCCAGCCGTCGAGGCTTGAGTAGGAGAGCATCGCGTCGTCGAGGTGCGCGCGCGTCGAGACGCGCATGCGTTCTGCGCGACGGAAGGTGGTGCCCTTCCAGGCGCCGTCGCCCTTCGTGGCGAACCAGCGTCGGCCCAGGGCAGGGGCGCTCGCGACGCCTACGACGGGCTTGCGGTCATCGTAGAGCGCGATGAGCGTGGCCCACACGGGGATGTCGCGCACATAGTTCTTGGTGCCGTCCACCGGGTCGATGATCCACTGCCGCGCCGAGCCGCCCTTGGGCCCGAACTCCTCGCCATAGATCGCGTCCTCGCGCCGCTCGCGCTCGAGGATTTTGCGCACCATCTCCTCGGCGCCGCGATCTACGGCGGTGACGGGGGTCTCGTCCGCCTTGAGCTGGACCTCGAGCAGTTCCGTGGCGAAGTTCGCGAGGGTGAACTTGTCCACCTCGTCCGCGATGCGCATGGCGAGTTTGAGGTCGTCCGCATAGGGCCCGGTTGGCTGCATGCTTCCAGGGTAGTGGGGGCGTGGCCGACGCTGGGGTTGGGTGAGCGCGGCACGTGCCGTCCACAGGCGAGGCGCTTAGGCGAATTATCCACATTTGGATACGGTGTGGTAACGGTTGGCGGAGCGTGGGAAATCTCGGGGTTCTTTGTCAGACCCCCTCTGTTGACTGGTCCCATGACCTTCTCGCTCGCCGACCTCGACGCCATCGCCGCCGCGCTGCGCGAGTTCGCGGACGCCGACCTCACCGGCCTCCCGCGCGACGAGCTCCTGCGCCTCCAGCGCCTAGCCGCCGACGGCCGTCGCGCCTGGGACGTCGCCCTCGCCACCATCGCCGGGGAGATTGCCCGACGCTCGCGCGCCGAAGACGGTCCCAGCGGCCTTGCGCGGCAGCAGGGATTCGCGTCGCCTGAGCAGCTGGTCGCAAGCATGATCGGTGCCCCCGTGAGCGACGGCCGCCGCCTCGTCGCCGCCGGTCGCACCCTCCAGCCCGACGCTGCCACGCCCAAGCGCGAGCGTCACCCCTTCGTCGCGCAGGCTTTGAGGGACGGCGCAATCACCGTTGCGATGGCCGAGTTGATCACGAGCACGGTTGAAGCCCTTGAAGGGGATACATCCGAGCTTGAGGCGACCCTGGTGCAGATAGCGCGCACTCATGACTTTGGCCGGCTCCGCCTTGCGTGCCGCACCTATGGCGCCCGGCACGATGCCGTGCAACTGCAGGAGCGCGAGAAGAAGCAGCACGAAGAGCGCTTCATCGAGGTCACTGAGGACATCGACGGCACGATCCGCTTCCGCGGCAACCTGGGGCCGGTGGGCGGCATCGCGCTGCGCACCTTCCTCGACGCCCAAGTGAAGGCCGCGTTCCAAGCTCGGCGCGAGGGCCCGGACGATAACCGCACCGCGGGTCAGATCCGCGCCGACGCCCTGGCGGCACTGGCGATGCACGGCCTGGACTGCGAGACCCCAGGCTCGGGGGTCAAGGCCACGATCATCGTCAGGATTGATCGCGACGACCTCGAGCGTGATGTGGGCATAGCGACCTGTGACGCGGTGGGCACGCCCATCTCGCTGGACCTGCTGCGGCAGGTGGCGGTCGACGCCTCGGTTCTGCCGATGGTCATGGACGGCAATTCCGTGGTGCTCGATCAGGGCCGAGAGCAGCGCCTCTACAGCTGGCAGCAGCGCATGGCCCTCGCCCAGCGAGACGGAGGCTGCGTGAAGTGCCACGCGCCCATCTCGCACTGCATCACCCACCACATCCAGTGGTGGTCAAAGGACGGCACCACGGACCTGCGAAACGGGGTCCTGCTCTGTCCCAGGTGTCATACCCAGGTGCACTACGACAAGTGGGAGATAGAAGTCGACGAGGAGAACCGAGTGTGGCTCGTTCCGCCCGCCCACGTTGACCCCGGGCGACAACGAATACTCGGCGGCCTCGCAGCCCTCACCGTCTAGACGGGAGAGGGCCAAGAGGTGTGTCCGGGCGCGGGGAGTTCCTAGTAACTCTCACCCGCAGCGCGCGAGGCGAGCAGGCGGCGGATCGAGTCGACTCGGGCATGACGGTCGGCGTCATCGCCGGCCCACGCGTCGAGCTCGCAGCCCGCCTCCGCCGACTCGTGCGTGCAGCCGCGAGGACACAACTGAGCCGCCGCCTGAGCCACATCCGGGAACGCCTCAATGAAATGCGCCGGATCCACGTGAGCGAGTCCGAACGACCGCACGCCGGGAGTGTCGATGATCCAGCCGCCGCTCGGCAGCTCGAGCATCGCGGAAGAAGTCGACGTGTGCCGTCCCCGGCCCGTCACGTCATTCACACGCCCCACGGCACGGTCTGCATCCGGCACGAGCGCGTTGACGAGCGTCGACTTGCCCACGCCCGACGGCCCCACGAACACCGTCCGCTCGCCGTAGAGCTCCTGCTTGAGGCGCTGGAAGCCAGGATCGGCTTCGGGCCCGCCGTCGCGACGCACAGAGACCTCGATGACTGTGACGCCCAGCGGCTCGTACATGGCCCGCAGCGCATCCGCAGAGGCGAGGTCCGCCTTGGTGAGCACCAGGATCGCGACCATCCCCGCGTCGAACCCCGCCACCAGGCAGCGGTCAATGATCCGCGGATTGGGCTCCGGATCCGCCAGCGCCGCAAAGATCGCGAGCTGCCGCGCATTCGCGACCACCACGCGCTCCGTCGTGTCCGTATCGTCCGCCGTGCGCCGCAGCGCCGTCACCCTCTCATCCCGGCGCACGATCCGTGCCAGCGTGTCCGGCGCCCCCGAGGTGTCGCCAACCACGCCCACGAAGTCGCCAACCACCAGCCCGCGCCGCCCCAACTCACGGGCCTTCACCGCGGTGACCACTACGTCGTCCAACTGAACCGTGTAGCGGCCGCGATCGACCGCGATGACGGTGCCGTCCACCGCGTCGTTGTGGCTGGGTCGAATCTTGGAGCGCGGCCTTGACCCGCGACCCGGACGCACCTTCGCGTCCGACTCGTCGTAACGGCTCCAGTCACTCACGCAGCAGGTGCTCCCTGCGCGAGCATGCTCTGCCACATGGCGGGAAAGTCGGGCATGGTCTTGGACGTGGTTGCCACGTCGCGCACCTGCAGCCCCGGCACCGCGAGCCCAAGGATCGCCGCGAAGGTCGCCATCCGGTGGTCGTGATAGGTCTCCATCACCGCCGGCCTCAAGCCGCCAACCGGCATGCCCCCAAACTTGAGCGAGTCGTCGCCCGCGAGGCAGGAACCGCCCACTCGCTCGACCTCGGCGGCAATCGCCGCGAGCCGGTCCGTCTCGTGGCCGCGGAGGTGGCCGATCCCCGTCAGATGCGAGGGCCCAGAAGCGAGCGCACATAGCGCCGCAATCGTTGGCGTGATCTCGCCCGCCGCGCTGAGGTCGGCCTCGATGCCCTTGATGGACTCAAGTCCCGTCCCCGTCACCGACAGCACCCCGTCGGAAAGCGACCACTCGGCCCCCATCCGCGACAGCAGCTCGGGGAACAGCGCCCCCGGCTGCGTCGTCGTGCTCGGCCACCCCGGAATGCGCACGGTCCCACCAGCCACCAGAGCGGCCGCAATGAACGGACCCGCATTGGAAAGATCGGGCTCCACGCGGATCTCATCCAAGTGAATCGTGCCCGGGTGCACCACCCACGTGGTCTCGTCGGGCTGGTCCACGCGCACACCTGCGCCACGCAGCGCCTCCACGGTCATCTGAATATGAGGCAGGCTCGGCAGGTGCTCGCCCACGTGGCGAATGGTGAGCCCCGCAGGAAGCCGCGCTCCCACGAGCAGCAGGCCCGTCACAAACTGCGAAGACCCAGAAGCGTCGATCTCCACCACATTCTTGGGCGGCTCCACCGGCGCGCCAATGACCGGGATCGCCCCCGTGGCGATCGACGGCTCAGGCGACACCGTGAACGGCAGCGTCCCGCGGCCCCCATCCTCAACCGTCGCACCCAGCTGCCGCAGGCCCTCGAGCAGCGGTCCCATAGGGCGCACTCGAGCACCGTCATCGCCATCAAACGCCACCCGGCCATCGCCGAGCAGCACGAGCGGCGGCACAAACCGCATCACCGTGCCGGCAAGTCCGCAGTCGATGCGCCCGCCGCCCTGAATGGGACCCGGCGTCACGACCCATGCGTCGGGGTCGCGCACGTCGACATTGATGCCCAAAGAGTCGAGCGCCGCCATCATGAGCGACGAGTCGCGAGAGGCGAGCCCGCCACGAATGGTGACCGGAGCGTCGGCCAGTGCCGCGAGCACCAGGTAGCGGTTGGTGAGCGACTTGGAGCCAGGGACCGAGACCGTCGCGTCGAGCGGCCCCGCAGCCACCGGCGCATCCCAGATCTCGCCCGGCCGTGTTCCGGGCGCGGCCGTCACCGGAACAACTTCCTCAGCTTGGCGGACGCGTCATCCTGGGCCCTGGCCAACTTCGCCTCCGCGGCCTTTGCCTGCTTCTTGGTCTTGGCCTTCGCCTTCTTCGCCTTCACCTTGGCGTTGTGGCGGCTTGAGTGCCCCGCCGATGCTGCGAGCAGCACCCCGCCAAGCAGCGCCGCTCCCTTGAGGAAGTTCTCCATTCCCTCGCGGCGCTTGACCTCGTCGGTCTCCTTCCAGAACGGCTCCTCAAGCGGAAGCACACCGGCGTTGAGCAGGAACAGGGCGAGTGCGGACGTGCGCGGCGTGCGGCTCAGCGCAAGCGATGCGGCAGTGCCCACCGTGATGGCGGCATGTGCCTTGACGACATCCGTCGCGCTGACGTCGGGGACTCCAAAGTCGGCGAGCGCGGGTTCGACTTCCGGGGCGATCTTCGCGGCGCGCTCCTCGGGGCTGAGGAATGTTGTCACGCCGTTGTAGACGAACCACGACGCGAGCAGGGGCCTAGCCAAGTGACGCAGAACCATAGCCCTACGCTACCTTGCGTTCCGCGAGAGGGTGAGGGGCCGGAATGCCACGGCCCTCCAATGCGTTGCCAACCCCATGACACTCACGCTTGCTGCCACGCGCGCGGTAGCCTCGACGGTGATGAGTACCGAACAGATCACCTTCGAGACCGAGGCGCTGTCCTACATGGACCAGTTGTACGCCGCGGCCCTTCGCATGACTCGCAACCCCGCGGATGCCGAGGACCTGGTGCAGGAGACCTACGCGAAGGCCTTCGCCGCCCAGGACAAGTTCCAGATGGGCACCAACCTCAAGGCGTGGCTGTATCGGATTCAGACCAACGCGTTCATCAACACGTATCGCAAGAAGCAGCGCGAACCCAAGCGTTCAGACGCAGAGACCGTCGAGGACTGGCAGCTCGCCGCCGCCGCAGAGCACAGCTCCAACGGTCTGGCCTCCGCAGAGGACAGCGCCCTCGACGCCCTTGGCGATGAGGACATCAAGCGCGCCCTCAGCGAGCTCAGCGACGAGTTCCGCATGGCGGTCTATCTCAGTGACGTTGAAGGCTTCGCCTACAAGGAGATCGCGGAGATCATGGACACCCCTGTGGGCACTGTGATGTCGCGACTGCACCGCGGTCGCAAACTCCTGCGGGAGAAGCTCAGGGACTACGCGGCGGAGCGTGGCCTGTACGAGAAGAACCCGAAGACCGCCGACAAGGCTGAAACGAAGGGCGCCGCTGACGCTTCAGCGTGCGCTGTTGGGGAGCACTGCAATGGCAAAGCATGAGTGCGAGGAGGCCCTCGACCGCCTGTTCGAGTTGATCGACGGCGAGTTGACCCCCTCCGAACTGGATCAGGTGACGTCTCACCTCAAGGAGTGTCCGCCCTGCGAAGCAGAGCGAAAGCTCAACGAGAAGATCAAGACCCGCGTCTCCGCTACCGGCGGCGAGTGCGCACCCGAGGCGCTCCGCGAGCGCATCCTCGCCAGCCTTCAGGCGGCCCGCGAAAACTGAGCGCCCGCACCTCACCGGGACCCGGCGTCGGCCCGACGCTGTGGCTCGGTTACAGCAAAGCCCGCTCCCAACTCAGTGAGTTGGTGCGGGCTTATCTGTTTGTTCTGCTGCTCGTCTGGCGGCTACCGCTGGCTTAAGCGTTGGGACGCTTGCCGTGGTTGGCGCCGGACTTCGCGCGCGACTTGCGCTTGCGACCACGCTTGCTCATGGCTTCACCTTTCTGAGGGTTGTCTGAGGGTTGTCTGAAGTTTGTGCACACTTCGAGACTCAAAGACTCCCAATCATCCCACACACGGCGGATTCGTCACACCCGCTTTGTGCGGACCCGCCTCGCACGTAGCCTTCTCAAGGGGCACGCCCCGCATGCCGATGGAGGAACCGTGAGCGATCAACCAGTTTCCGTGATCCCGTTCCTGCACGCCCTCGCGTCTACGGGTGGATCTGACCTGCACTGCAAGGTGGGTTCTCCGCCCCGCGTTCGCGTCAACGGGCGCCTGCGCAAGCTGCAGGTGCCGCCGCTGCGCCCAGAGGACACGCGCAACATGGTCGCCCAGGTGCTTCCCGAGGACCTCGTCGCGTCCTTCCGCGACACCCACGAGGCCGACTTTGCCTTCTCGCTCAGCGGCGTTGGACGCT
Source organism: uncultured Demequina sp. (assembly GCA_937925595.1). Next base: position 37,644 of record CALALQ010000039.1, read on the forward strand.
TCCGTGTCAACGCGTACGTTGCTCGCGGCACCGAGTCGCTCGTATTCCGTCGCGTGGCCGTCGGCGCCCAGAGCTTCGACGAGCTCGGCGTCCCGCCCGTCGTTGCCGATCTCTCGCTTGAGCCCCGCGGACTGGTGCTCGTCACCGGCCCCACCGGTTCCGGCAAGACCACCACGCTCGCCGCGATGATCGACCTCATCAACACGTACCGCGAGGTCAACATCATCACGATCGAGGACCCCATCGAGGTCCTGCACTCTGACAAGAAGGCGATCATCTCGCAGCGCGAGGTCCGCTCCGACACCCTCGACTTCACCAACGCCCTGCGTGCCGCAATGCGTCAGGACCCCGACGTCATCATGGTCGGTGAGATGCGCGACATCGAGACGGTGCGCGCCGCCCTGTCCGCCGCCGAGACCGGCCACCTCGTTCTCGCGACGCTCCACACCGTCGACGCGCAGGACACGATCAACCGCATCGTCGACTTCTTCACCCCGCACGAGCAGGCCCAGGTGCGCGCCACCCTCGCCCAGACCTTGCGCGGCATCGTCTCGCAGCGACTCGTTCGCCGCGCGGACGGCACGGGCCGCACCCTCGTCGCCGAGGTCATGATCAACACCGGTCGCACCGCCGACGCGATCATCGACCCCTCGAGCCAGCCTCCCATCGCGGACCTCATCGCCGAAGGCGAGTTCTACAAGATGCAGGCCTTCGACCAGCACCTGTTCCAGCTGGTTCGCGACGAGATCGTCACCTTCGACGACGCGCTCGCGATCGCCTCGCGCCCGCACGACCTTGGCGTCGCGCTGCGCACCGCGGGTGTTGTCTAGCTAGTGCTCAGTCACACGGCGGGGGCTTCGATGCCCAGCCAGTCGTGCCATGCCGAATTGAGCACGAGCCACGCCATGAGGCCGTAGCCAGCCTGCAGCGGCAGCGAGCCGTCCCCCAGGTTCATGTCCTGAATCCACTGCTCGTGCCGGGCGAGCGGCCCGTACATGTCGACGTAGGGCGCCCCGCGACGCGATGCCGCGTCTTCGCACAGCGCCGCGAGCTCCGCGATCCGCTGGTTCGCCTCTCCCGCGGCAGGCGGGGGCCCCACAACCATCGCTTGAAAGCCCAGCGCCCCCGCGCGGTCCAGCGCGTTCGCGAGGTTGAGCCGCGTCATCGTGGGACTCACACCGCGCGTGATGTCGCCGCGGCCGATCGCGAACACCACGAAGCGCTCGCCCTCTTCATCGACGTGGAGTCGCCGCAGCGCCTCCTCGTCCCAGCGAGTGGTCAGCTCTCCCGTGGTCTCGCCGGGGACGGCGAGGATGTGAAAGCGGGCGTCGGGCGCCACCGCCAACGTGCGCGAGGCGACGCGTCCCGCCCATCCGAGTGCCTTGGGGTCTCCATGCCCGGCGACGAGTTCGTCGCCAACCAAGAAGATGTTCTTCATCGCCGGAACGCCTTTGCCACGACTTCCGCCTGTTCTGTCGCGTGGCGCGATGCCATGCCCGACGCTGTGGAGGCCGAGCGCGGACGCGCGACCACATCGATGGTGTGGTGGATCTCCTGGGGCAGGGTCGTGGTGATGTACGTCCACGCGCCCTGATTGAGCGGCTCCTCCTGAACCCAGAGCACCTCGGCATCCGGGTAAGGAGCGAGCGCCTCGCGCAGCGCGTCGCCGTCGAGCGGGTGAAGCTGCTCAAGGCGAACGATCGCGGTCGCGGTGTCGCCGAGCTTCTCACGCTCGGCAACCAGGTCGTAGTACACCTTGCCCGCGCACAGCAGCACGCGGTCGACGCCTGTCGGCTCGATGGGGTCGCCGATCACGGTCTGGAACGTGCCGCTCGTAAAGTCCTCGACGTTGGACTGCGCCGCGCGCAGGCGCAGCATCGACTTTGGCGTGAACACGATGAGCGGTCGGCGCGGACGGTCGTATGCCTGGCGGCGCAGCAGGTGGAAGTACGAGGCGGGAGTGGTGGGCGCAGCCGCGATCATGTTGTCCTCTGCGCACAGCTGCAGGAAGCGCTCGATGCGTGCCGAAGAGTGGTCGGGTCCCTGCCCCTCGTAGCCGTGGGGGAGCAGCAGCACCACCGACGACGACTGTCCCCACTTCTGCTCGGCAGAGGAGATGAACTCGTCGATGATGGTCTGCGCGCCGTTCACGAAGTCGCCGAACTGCGCCTCCCACAGCACCAGGGCGTCGGGACGCTCTACGGAGTAGCCGTACTCGAAGCCGAGGCACGAGTACTCGGACAGCGGCGAGTCGAAGATGTGGAGTCGCGCCTGGTCCTGCGACAGGTACAGGAGCGGAGTCCACTCGGCGCCAGTGAGGCGGTCGTGGAACACCGCGTGACGCTGCACGAAGGTGCCGCGCCGCGAGTCCTGGCCGGCGAGCCGCACCGGCACGCCCTCTTGAAGCAGCGTTCCGAAGGCGAGGATCTCTCCGTAGCCCCAGTCGATGCCGCCCTGCTGGCTCATCTGGTGGCGACGCTCCAACAGCTTCTCGAGCTTGGGGTGCACCTTGAAGCCTTCCGGCGGCCGCACGTGGGCCTTGCCGATGCGCTCAATCTGCGACTTGCTCACGGCGGTCTTCCAACCCACCATGACCCCAGCGTCGGACGACTGCGAAGCCGGCAGCTCGAGGCCGCGGATCGCGTCGGTGTCATCGCCGGACTGGTAGCCCTCGCGGGTCTCGAGGAACACTCGCTCGAGTTGGGCGAGGTAGTCCTTGGACACGGCCTCCGCCTCGTCCGTCGTGATGTCTCCGCGACGAATGAGCGCCTCGGTGTAGAGGTGGCGCACGGAGCGCTTCTTCTCGATGAGGTCGTACATGCGCGGCTGCGTCATCGAGGGGTCGTCTCCCTCGTTGTGGCCGCGGCGGCGGTAGCAGACCATGTCGATGATGACGTCGCGACCAAAGGCCTCGCGGTACTGGAATGCGAGCCTCGCGGCGCGCACGCACGCCTCGGGGTCGTCGCCATTCACGTGGAAGATCGGGATCTGGTAGCCCTTCGCGATGTCCGTCGAGTAGCGCGTCGAGCGCGAGCTCTCCGGGCCGGTCGTGAAGCCCACCTGGTTGTTGATGATGACGTGGACCGTGCCGCCCACCTTGTAGCCCTTGAGCAGGGCCATGTTGAGCGTCTCCATGACGATGCCCTGGCCCGCGAAGGCCGCGTCGCCGTGCACCAGCACGGGCAGCACCGGGTAGCCATCCGTCGCCGGGTCTGCACCCAGCGCGTCGAGCTTGGCGCGCACGATGCCCTCGAGCACGGGGTTCACGGCCTCGAGGTGCGAGGGGTTCGCCGCCAAGTAGACGGCGGTCTGCGCGCCGGATTCCGCCGTGAAGGTGCCCTCAGTTCCCAGGTGGTACTTGACGTCACCAGAGCCCTGGACGGAGCCGGGGACTGCGGTGCCCTCAAACTCCGAGAAGATCTGTGAGTACTTCTTGCCGGCGAGGTTCGCGAGCACGTTGAGACGGCCACGGTGCGCCATGCCGATGCACACCTCTTGGATGCCGGACTCGGCCGCGGAGGACATCACCGCGTCGAGCAGCGGGATGAGCGACTCGCCGCCCTCGAGCGAGAAGCGCTTCTGGCCCACGTACTTGGTCTGCAGGAACGCCTCGAACGCCTCCGCAGCGTTCAGCCTGTGCAGGATGCGCAGGTGCTCCTCGCGAGCGGGCTTGGTGTAGCCGTGCTCAAGACGCTCCTGGAACCAGGTGCGCTGCGCGCGGTCCGCGATGTGCATGTACTCGAGGCCGATGGTGCGGCAGTACGCATCGCGAAGACGAGACAGCACCTCGCGCATCTTCATGCGGTCCGCGCCGCCAAAGCCGGGAGTGGGGTAGACGCGGTCGAGGTCCCACAGCGTCAATCCGTGGGTCTGCACGTCGAGGTCGGTGTGCTTGCGCGGTCGCGAGCTCAGCGGGTCAACGTCCGCCATGAGGTGCCCGCGAGAGCGGTACGCGTGGATGAGCTCGGCGATGCGGGCCGGCTTCTGCGCCTCCGCCTCTTCCGTGGTGGCCGAATCCTGCACCCAGCGCACGGGCTCGTACGGCACTCGCAGCGCCGAGCACACGCGGTCGTAGAACCCGTCGAGGCCAAGCAGCTTGCGGTGCACGAGCGCGAGGAACTCGCCGGACTGCGCGCCCTGGATCACGCGGTGGTCGTAAGTGGACGTGAGCGTCATGACCTTCGAGATGCCGAGGCGCGCAATGGTCGCCTCGGAAGCTCCCTGGTATTCGGCCGGGTAGTCCATTGAGCCGACGCCGATGATCGTTCCCTGCCCCGGCATCAGTCGGGGCACAGAGTGCACCGTGCCGAGCGTTCCCGGGTTGGTCAGGGTGATGGTCGTGCCCTGGAAGTCCACTGCCTGCAGCGCGCCGGTGCGCGCCTTCTTCACGATGTCGTCGTAGGCCGCCCAGAACTGCGCGAAGTCCATCTCGTCTGCGCCCTTGATGTTGGGCACGAGCAGCTGTCGGGAGCCGTCATCCTTCGACAGGTCGATCGCGAGACCGAAGTTCACGTGCGGCGGGGTGTACGCCGCCGGCTTGCCGTCCTCGAGCGCGTACGCGACGTTCATCGACGGGAACTCGGCAAGCGCCTCGACGATCGCGTAGCCGATGAGGTGCGTGAAGCTCACCTTGCCGCCGCGAGTCCTCGCGAGGTGGTTGTTGATGACCACGCGGTTGTCCATGATGAGCTTTGCGGGGATGGTGCGCACCGAGGTCGCGGTGGGCACCTCGAGGCTCGCCTCCATGTTCTGCGCCACTCGCGCCGCCGGGCCGCGCAGTCGCGTCACGCCCTGCTCGACGTCCTTCTTCGCGTGCTCGGAGAACTCGTCGCGCTGGAGGTACGCCGCCGTTGGCGCCTGCGCCGTCGCGATGGGCTGGGTGGGAGCGAGCTCGTCATCGCTCGGGCTGGCTGCCGCCGGCTCGGCTGTGGCTGTCTGGGCTGCCGCTGGCTGAGCTGCAGCAGTGGGGGGAGTCGCGGCTGTCGGAGCTGTCGGCGCAGTCGGGGGAGTGGCACGTGGGGCGGGGCTTGCAGCCGGCGCCTCCTGCGCTTCCTGAGTGGCACCGTCGCCGAGGATGAGAGACGCCACCGAGGGGGCGTCGGGCGTGCGAGAGACGACAGTGCGGTCGGAGTGGGGCGCGGTGGTGTCGGGGGACACGATCTATCCGCTCTCTTTCTACGCGGCGACGCGAAACTTGTCTTGGCTATTGTCCAGCCTAAACGTCTCCAGAGGTTCCAATGTGCCCCGGTTTGGTGAAATCGTTACCGGCGAACTTCAACCTCTGCATCAAAGGGCCCGCCGGTATAGTTGCCAGCACGATGGACGACCATAGACGGGCCCACTGATGACCTGGGTGCTCATAGGTGTGGGCGTTCTGCTCACGCTGGGGACGGCGATCTTCGTCGCCGCCGAGTTCTCGCTCGTCGCCATCGATCCCGCTCACGTCACTGGCAAGCGCGCCCCCCGCATCCGCAAGGCCCTCGCGACCCTCTCGACGCAGCTGAGCGGAGCCCAAGTCGGCATCACCCTCACCACAGTGCTCCTTGGTTACACGGCGCAGCCGGCGATTGTCGATCTGCTGCGCATTCCCCTGAGCGACAGCGCCCTTTCTCGCGGCGCGGTCGGTGCCGTCGCGGGCACCATCGCGATGATCCTCGTCAACGCCTTCTCGATGATCTTCGGCGAACTGGTGCCCAAGAACCTGGCGCTGTCCCGCCCCCTCGAGACCGCAGGATTCACCGGTCCGCCTGTCATGGGGTTCACCAAGGCGCTGGGCCCCCTCATTCGCGGCCTCAACAACTCCGCGAACTGGATCCTGCGCACCATGGGCATCGAGCCCAAGGAGGAGTTGAGCGGCGGACGCTCGCCGCAAGAGCTTGCGACCCTCGTCAAACGCAGCGCAGAGGCAGGCACCCTCGACGCCGGCACCGCGCGACTGCTCACCAACACCCTCGACCTCGACGAGCTCAGCGCGGTCGATGTCATGACGGACCGCACCCGCGTCACCATGCTCCCCGCAAGCGCGAAAGCCGCCGATGTGCTGGTAGCCGCGAGAGCGTCGGGCCATTCCCGCTTCCCCGTGATGGGGGACGGACCCGACGACGTGCTCGGCATCGTCACCCTCGCCGGCGCCATCAGCGTTCCCGCAACCGATCGCGATGAGGCTCCCGTCACGACGCTCATGGTCAAGGCGCCGCGTGTTCCAGAGACCATGCAGCTGAGGCCCCTGCTCGTCGAGCTGCGCGGGCTCGCGCTGCAATGCGCGATCGTCCAGGACGAATACGGCGGCACCGCGGGCCTCGTGACGCTCGAGGACCTCATTGAGGAGATCGTCGGCGACGTCGCGGATGAGCATGACCGACGCCGTCCTCCTATGTATCGGGCGCCCGGCGGGGCGTGGGTTGCGCAGGGCGACCTGCGGCCAGACGAGGTGGAGGACCTGTCCGGCATCTCGATTCCCGAGTCGCCCGCCTACGAGACCATTGCCGGCTTTGTCATGGCTCGGCTGGGGCGCATCGCTCAGGTGGGGGACGTCGTCGAGTCCGACGGCGCCCGCATCACCGTCGAGCGGATGGACGAGCGGCGCATCGACAGGGTGCGCATCGAGCGCGTCGCGGTGGGTGATGTTGGGGTCGATGACCATGAGCCTGGCGGCGGTGACGCATGAGCATCGACCTGCTTCTCATTGTGATTGGCCTGCTGCTCGTGAACGCCTTCTTCGTTGGCGCCGAGTTCGCGATCATCTCTGCTCGGCGCAGCTCTATCGAGCCGCGTGCCGAGGCCGGCAGTCGCGCCGCCAAGACCGTGCTGTGGGCCATGGAGCATGTGTCCCTCATGCTCGCCTGCGCCCAGCTGGGCATCACCGTCGCGAGCGTCTCGCTTGGTGTGGTCGCGGAGCCCGCGATCGCGCATGCTCTCGAGCCCGTCATCCACGGGCTTGGCCTGCCTGCCCAGGCCTCGCATGTCGTTGCGCTGATCATTGCGCTGTCCCTCATCGTGTCGCTGCACGTCATCGTGGGAGAGATGGTGCCCAAGAACGCTGCGGTCTCGAATCCCGACCGGGCGGCCATGCTGTTCGGACCGCCGCTCGTCGTCATCGCGCGCATCCTCAAGCCGATCATCGTGGCGCTCAACTGGATCGCGAACTGCTTCGTGAGGATGCTCGGCGTCGAGCCGCGCGACGAGGTCACGAGCGCGTTCACCGCCGACGAGGTGCAGTCCATCGTGGAGCGCTCCAACGCGGAAGGCACGCTGTCCGACCCCAGCGGGCTGCTCACCGGAGCGATCGAATTCTCCGAGCATGACGCTCGCGACGTCATGGTGCCCCTCGCCTCCGTCGTGTGCGCTCGCGCTGGAGTGACTGTGGAGGAGCTTGAGCAGCTCGCGGTGCGCACCGGTTTCTCTCGCTTCCCCGTCAAGAACGAGGACGAGTTTGTGGGCTACCTGCACATCAAAGACACGCTCTTTGCCCGTCCCGCCGAGCGCGAGGAGCCCATTCACGCCTGGCGCGTTCGCGATCTGCCTGTCGTTGGCGCGCGCGACGAGGTGGAGGACGTGCTCGCTCTCATGAGCCGTTCCGGTGCGCATATCGCGCTCGTGGTGGGGGAGAGCGGTCCGGAGGGCATGGTCTTCCTCGAGGACATCCTTGAGGAGCTGGTCGGCGAAGTATCAGGCACGATAGAGGGCCCGTCACCTGTGTGAGGCATCCAACATGGCCTCTCCCTGGCGGGTTTCGTAACCATTCGGTTACCATTGACGGGCCGCTGCCCCGGCGGCTAAACATTGGCGGACAGTCCCCTGGGGCCTTGCACTGAGGGTAAGCACGAGGTGAGTCGGAGGTGTTATGAGTTCCTTGATGGAAGCACCGACGACCTCCGGTGAGATCGCCGTAGGCACCCGCAAAGAGCGCCGCATCGTCGAGACTCAAGAGATTCGCATTCGCACCACGCACCGTCGCCGCAAGGTGATGACGCGAGGTGGCGTGCTCGCAGGCTTCGTGCTCGCGATGGTCGTCTACCCCATCTACGGAACGATCGCACCGTACGCGGACGCCGCCGAGGCACTTCCGGGAGTCACCAAGGGCCAGTCGCCTTCCACGGCGGCGGCCCTTCTTGGCGCTGAGCCTCTTCTGCTGTCATCGGACCTGCCGCTGCCCGAGGTTGATGCCAACCTGCTCGCCTACACCGCGTCAGAGGCCGTCGTCGTCACCACGGGCATTCCCAACTGCAGCCCTTCGACGCCCATCAAGGGAACCAACGGCCGCGTCGCCGCGAGCTCGCTGTGCGCCCTGCCGCAGAGGGGACAGAGCCTTGCGGCTGAGGCCGCGCTCGGCTGGAATGCGATGAACTCGTACTTCCGCACCACCTTCGGCAGGAATATCTGCCTTGACGATTCGTACCGCACGCTGCAGCAGCAGTTCGGCACTCGCGCCACTCGCGGCTACCTGGCGGCGCGACCCGGAACGTCGATGCACGGCTGGGGCCTCGCCGTCGACATCTGCAAGGAAGACCTGAGGGGCGCCAAGGGCGAATGGCTCCGCGCCAACGCGAAGACCTTCGGCTGGGAGAACCCGTACTGGGCCAAGACGTCGAAGTACGAACCCTGGCACTGGGAGTACTTCCCGCTGACCGCGAGGTACTACGACTCGTCCTGGGGCTCAGGCAGCAGCAACTACTCCGACGGCGGATCGAGCAAGTCGTCGTCTTCCTCGTCCTCGTCGTCATCCGACAAGTCCGGATCGAAGTCCGGCGACTCCGGCTCCAAGACCACGTCCACCAAGCCGCCGTCCTCCGGTGGCGGTGGCAGCGGCGGAGACGACAGCGGCTCGACACCCGACGAGCCAGCGACCGACGCCGAAGGCTGAGCACGGGCCCCATCTCAGCTCAAGTCACTTACTGGTCATTAACCGGACAGGTGTGACAAATCCGTCATTCCTGGGTGATGCGCAATTTTCCTCCTTCTGCCAGGCTTGATGAACTCGCAACGTTGCGAGCCTGCATGGGTCAAGCCACTGGAGGGAACATGGACGTCGCGCTCCGGCACGAGGAGTCATCATCACTTCCAACGCGCTCGAGCGCGGGCAAAGTCTCACTCGCATGGCCCGTCTGCGGCCGCGTCGTCGACGTGTCCGGCGGTCCCAATGGCCGTGCGCTGCGCTGTCACCTCTCGCACGGCCACCGCGGCGAGTGCGATGACCTCGGCTCGTCAGAGCTCGAGCACTGGCAGGCTCGCGCGAACGCTGCCGACAACTCGCGAACCCTCGACGACGTCATCGCGATGGCGCTCGCCCACGCCCGCAGCTACGAGGCTGTCGCCCAGTGGCGCCGCGAGCGGGGCGCCCGCTACGAAGCGGAGCGACTCGACTCGATGGCCGAGGCGCTGCGCCACTTCATCGCGCTCCTGAAGCGCTGAGTCCAAGGGCTGACGCCCTGAGTTCAGCTGACGCCCTCGGCGCGAATCAGCACCACCTCTTCTGGATCGAGGCTCGGCGCCTGCACTCCGTGAACTGCGAGCGCGCGGCCCGTAAGCTCTAGGGCCCTCCCGTTCTCAGCGTCGGCCCACCACTGGGGTTTTGCCCTGGGGCCCGCATCGCTGAGCTTCACCGGACCCACCGGGAACACGCGGTAGGTGCGATCGGGGTGCAATCCCTCGAGGCGCAGCAGTCCGGTGGGCTGCTCGACCACCGAGTCGGTTGCCGCGTACGAGTACAGCGCCTCCGAGCGGTCGGTCGCGACAACGCCCTGGAGCACGCGACCGCCAACGGGGAGGTCGCTGCGCACCACGATTCCCGAGTGCAGCAGGGCCCTGTGCTCCTTGTGCAGCGCGACCCACTGGGTGAGCGCGGCGCGCGTCGCGGGATCCGATGCCTCTTCGCCAGCGACGTTCCACTCGATGCCAAGGTGACCCCAGAACGCGGTCCCCGCGCGGAAGTCGAGGCTTGCGCTGCGATGCGTGGTGTGCGCGCGCGGCGGCCCGATGTGCGCGCCCATCATCTCCGGCGGCACCAGCAGCGAGGTGTGCAGCTGCATTCGCTGTCGTTCGAGCGGGTCGTTGCAGTCCGATGTCCACACTCGCTGGGCGCGCTCAAGCACGCCCAAGTCGACTCTCGCCCCGCCACCAGAGCAGGACTCGATCTCGAGTCCGGGGAAGGCCTCTTGGAGGCCATCGAGCAGCCGGTAGAAGGCGAGCGTCTGCGCATGACCGATGGGACGGCCCGTCACCGAGTTGCCGGCTTCATGCAGATCGCGGTTGTGATCCCACTTGAGATACGCGGGCCGCAGGGCCGCGACGAGCGAGTGCAGCCGCTCCTCGATGTAGGCGTACGCCTCAGGATGCGTGAGGTCGAGCACCTGCTGACGCCGCGCCTCAAGCGGCAGCCTGCCGCCTCCGCGCGGTGCCGCGTCGCTCGCATGTGGCTGCGCGATCCACTCGGGATGGGCGCGGGCGAGGTCGGAGTCGGGGTTGATCATCTCGGGCTCGAACCACAGCCCGAACTCGAGTCCCTTGCCGCGCACATACTCGGCTAGCGGCTCGAGTCCCTGCGGGTAGATCTCCTCATCGACATACCAGTCGCCCAGCCCCGCGTTGTCCGAGCGGCGGTGCCGGAACCAGCCGTCATCGAGAACGAACCGCTCCGCGCCCACCTCTGCCGCCGCGTCGGCGAGCGCATAGAGAGCCGCATGATCGTGGTCGAAGTACGCCGCCTCCCACGTGTTGACGAGCACCGGTCGCGGCCTGCGCGGGTATCGCGGCAAGGAGCGCAGCCATTGATGGATGCGGGCCGACGCTGTGTCCAGTCCGGCGGAGGAATACGAGTAGTAGACCCATGGGGTCTCGTAGCTGTCGCCGGCTTCGAGAATCACCTCGCCGGGGAACAGCAGCTCGCCGCCGCCCATGACCCCCGTGCCATCGTTGGCCCGCTCGGCAAGGTGTCGAGAGTTGCCTGACCAGCCCACGTGGGTGAGCCACACCTCTCCGCTGCGGAAGCCGAAACCCTTGGTGCCCGCCGCGATGAGGAAGGCGCTGTCGTGCCCGGGCTTGCCGCGACGCGATTCGCGGAGGTGGGTTCCCGTGACGAACTCGTGACGCTGCGGTGTGCGCTCGCGGATCCACCTGCCAGTGTAGTCGAGCAGCTCCGTCGCCTCTCGCGGCACGGGCAGCAGCAGCGTGAGCTGGTCCACCTGATACGGAGCGCCCCCTCCCGAACCCGTGCTCGCAAGCGCCGCCTTCGCGCGCACCAGGCCCGACTCGAGCAGCTCGATCGTGACCGTGAGCTCCAAAGCCGCGACAGCGTCGGCCGCCGTGACGGTGAGCCGCTGGGTGCCGTCTGCCGCAGACAGCTGGACCCCACTCACCGTGAACTGCGTCGAGTGGTCGCGACCCGCGCGGCTGCCAGAGACCCCCGGGGTGTGCATCCATCCGCACGAATGCTCGGGCAGCACGGAGAGCGCATGACGCGAGTCGAACTCGCCGCCCACGCGCGGCTCGACGCTCGCGAGCGCGATCTCCTCGAGGGCGTGATCGCTGAGCTCGCCAAGATCGGCGCCCCAGTGGAGCACTCGGGGCAGCCGGCCGTCGCCCACGTCGATGATCAGGGAGACTCCGGACGCGCGCAGATGCAGAAGATTGCTGGGCATATGGCAAGCCTAAGTGCCGCTGAAGAGTCAAGATGGACTCATGCTCATCACGGTTCCGGCTGAGACCAAAGTGGCGGAGTCGCGCGTGGCGCTGACCCCCGGGGGAGCGCGTACGCTCATCGCCGACGGGCACGAGGTGTGGGTGCAGAGCGGAGCCGGCTCGGGCTCCGCCTTCACCGACGATGAGTACGCGCGGGCCGGCGCCACCCTGGTCGACGTGGCCGCGGCGTGGAGCGGCGAACTCGTCCTCAAGGTCAAGGAGCCCACCCCTGAGGAGTACTCGCACCTCACCGACAACACGCTCTTCACGTTCCTGCACCTTGCCGCCAACGAGCCGCTCGGCAAGGCATTGATCGAGGCAGGCACCACGGCGCTGTCCTATGACACGGTTCAGCTCGAAGATGGCTCCCTCCCACTGCTCGCCCCCATGAGTGCAGTCGCCGGCACCATGGCGCCGCTCGTGGGTGCCTACCATCTGCTGAGCTCGCAGGGCGGTCGCGGCATCCTGCTCGGTGGCGTGCCCGGTGCGGCCCCCGGCCGGGTCACCGTGATCGGTGCCGGGGTCGCCGGCACCCACGCCGTGGCGCAGGCGTTCGGCCTTGGCGCGGCAGTCACCGCGATCGACCTTTCTCAGTCGCGGCTCGCGTCCATCAAGGACGCGTTCGGCGACGGCGTCACCACAGTCGTGTCAACGCCCGACGCCATTGCTGAGGCTGTTGCGCAGTCTGACCTGGTCATCGGCGCAGTTCTGCTTCCCGGACGTCCCGCTCCCAAGGTGGTGACCCATGCGATGGTCGAGGCGATGCGACCCGGCGCCGTGGTGGTCGACATCGCGATCGACCAAGGCGGCTGCTTCGAGGACTCCCGCCCTACGACCCATCAAGACCCCGTGTACACGGTGGCCGGCGTGCAGTTCTATTGCGTGGCCAACATGCCGGGTGCCGTGGGCGCCACGGCCACCGCGGCCTTGACCACCGCGACCCTCCCGTACGTGCGCGAACTGGCGAGCGGCGTGGAACAGGCAATGGAGCGCAACCCCGCGCTCGCGAAGGGACTCAACGTCGCTGGAAGAACGCTGCGACACCCCGCGGTTGCCCAGGCACTCTCTGCGCTTCCCGCTGAGGTCTGACGAGGTCGTCGAAGGACGGGTCCGAGTCGCTGGGGACCGGAGGGTCGCCTTCAGCATCGGCGAATTCGGGCCGCGAGTGCACCACGGGGTAGTCACTGAGCGCGAACTCGGCCGCCTCTCTTCCCAGCTCGATGAGTCCTGGCAGGTCCTTGACCACCCACTGCGAGCGGTGGCGGAGCTTGGGAGTGATCATCGTGACGTCGTCGCGAATCTCGTACTCGTGAACCTGCAGGCTCGTGGTGCGACCCTTGGGCAGCAGATCCCATTCGGGGGCGAGGCGTACTCCGATGACGTGGGTCGCTCCCATCTCGAATGCGACCTCGAGGGGAAGGTTCTGCACCACTCCGCCGTCAACGAGCGTGCGTCCTTCAAGCCGCTTGGGCCGGAACAGTCCGGGCACCGCGATCGAGGCGCTCACCGCATCGACGAGGGAACCCTTGTCGATCACGACCAGCTCGTTCGTGATCGCGTCGGTGGCGATCGCGGCAAAGCGCACGGGCATGTCCTCGATGCGCACGTCGTGGCTCATCTCCTCAACCGTGGCGCGCAGGCCCTCGGTGTCGAGCAGTCCAAGCCCGGGCGTCATCGAGAAGGTCCCAAAGTCACCCCAACTCGCGCGGCGCACCAGGTTCGAGAACTCATAAGGATCGAAGCCGTTCGCGTAGGCGCCGCCAGCGATCGCTCCTGCAGAGGTGCCCACCACGATCGTCGGGTGAATGCCGCGCTCGTGGAGCACCTCAAGCACGCCGGCATGCGCGGCACCCAGCGCACCGCCGCCGCCCAGCGCTAACCCGACATTCGGCTCATACCGGAGATCAACCCCACCCATGCCGCCATGGTACGGACAGCGTCGGGCATGCCGCCAGCGGCATCGTAGGCTTGGATGGTGACCCAGCCAGAAGAGAAGCCCCGCACCTGGATGCCGCTCATCATCGCCGGATCCATTGCGCTGCTGGTGATTGTCGGAGCCCTCACCGTGCACTTTGTGCGCGCCGACCTCAGCCCGCAAAAGCGGGCCGCAGCCGACGCATGCGAAGCGCAGTATAAGACCCAGTTCCCTGGCGGTCCGGGCATCATCGGGGGAGACATCTACGCCGCCAGCGAGTGGAAGGCGCTGAGCGAGACCATGGTTCGCCTTGGCTACCTCAGCGACAAGCAGGCGGAAGTCACGGGGGAGCAGGCCGACGCTCTCGACAACGCCGCCGCTGCCCTCGCCAGTGCGGGCAAGGACGAACTCACCGTGGTGTGGCAGCGCGACGATCAATCGCACGCGACCTGCGTCGCAAAGGTAACGGGCGAGTCGGTGGACTCGGTGACCGTCAGCGAGCTCGTCGAGCCCGCCAACACGTCACCGTCGCCAACGCCCACCCCAACGCCGTAAGCCAACCCCCGACAGACTGCAGGAGTGTTCATGAAGCAGCGCACCATCGGTGGAGTCTCCGTCAGCGCCATCGGCCTTGGCGGCATGCCCATGTCGATCGAGGGTCGCCCCGAGCGCGAGCGCTCGATCGCCACGATCCACGCCGCTCTCGACGCCGGCGTCACGTTCATCGACACCGCTGACGCCTACAACAGGGATGCGAACGAGACCGGCCACAACGAGAGCCTCATCGCGGAGGCGCTGTACACGTATGGCTCGTCGACCGATCACGTGCTGGTCGCGACCAAGGGTGGCCTCATTCGCCCCGGCGACGGCTCGTGGCTGCGCAATGGCGATCCCACGTACCTCAAGGAGGCAGCCAAGGCGTCGGCGCAGCGCCTCGGTGTGGAGGCAATCGGTCTGTACCAGTTCCACCGCGCGGACCCCTATGTCGCGTACGCGGACTCGATCGGCGCCCTCAAAGACCTGCTCGATGCGGGCGTGATCCAGATGGCGGGCATCTCCAACGCGGAGATTGCGATGATTGCCGTGGCCAAGGAGATCCTCGGTGACCGTCTGGTCTCCGTGCAGAATCAGTTCTCTCCGCGCTTCGCCACGACGTACCAGGAGCTTCGTTACACAGTCGACAACGGCATGGCCTTCCTGCCGTGGAGCCCTCTCGGCGGCATCTCTTCGGCCGGAGCGCTCGGCTCGCGCCACGCCGCTTTCGGCGAGGTCGCGGCGGCTCGCGACGTCTCGCCTCAGCAGGTCGCGCTGGCCTGGGAGCTGTCGCTGTCCGACGCTGTGGTCCCCATTCCCGGCGCCTCGCGTCCCGAGTCGATCACCGACTCGGCGAAGGCGGCAGACCTTGAACTCACCGCGGAGGAGCTCGCAACGCTCGACGCCTCTGTGGGCATCGCCCGCTAGCTGCTCTAGACGTTGAGGTCCTAGACGTTCAGGTCGAATCCCAAGTCGACGTCCGACGCGGCCTTGCCGCCCCCGATTCCCCAGTTGTGTGGCGGGGACTCCCTGACGAGGATCGTCACGTGGTCGCGGGGGATGCCAAGCACCTCGAGGCGGTCGACGATTCCCGCGTAGAGCGCGCGCTTCGCGTCGACCGACCGCCCCTCAAGGCAGTCGATCGTCACGAGGGTGTCGAGTTCGGGGAACGCGCGGGTTGGGGGACAGGCCATGCGATGGGGCTCATGCACTACAAGCCGGACATGCTTGTCGGCCTCGGGGATCCTGAAGGCGGCGACGAGCGCGGCGTGCACCGCCTCCATGATCGCCACCTCGGCTTCGTCGCTCAGGTGCCGGCGCACCTCTATCAAGGCGAATGGCATGGCCCCTCCCGTCTCGCGGGCGAATCGCTCCGGCTGCCCTTTGAGGCCAGTCTCCATCGAATCGATCCGGAACGGTAGTCGGGAATTTGCAGCCGACCCTGTTGCGTGAGAGCTCCCAAGCGCTACTCTCGCTACCGCACCTGGCAGACCAAAGGGGAGTAAAGCATGGACAAGCCCAGCTTCGGAGCTCGATTCCGTTACTGGTTCGACAACGTGATGGCCCGCGGCAACGTCGCGGTCATCGGGCTCCTGGGGCTGCTGAGCCTCGCGTGGGTTGTGCTCGTTGGCGTCATCGCCACCGTCGCGGGCCTCGACCCCGCTGGTGAAGAGGGTGATCTCAACTTCATCGAGAAGTTCTGGCGCCAACTCACGTTCACGCTCGACCCGGGAACCTTCTCGGGCGACGCTGGCTGGCCGTGGCGACTCCTGTCGCTGCTCACCACGCTGTTCGGTGTCCTCGTCGTAGCGAGCCTCATCGGTGTCGTCTCCGCGGCCTTCGACGACAAGATCACCGAGCTGCGCAAGGGCCGCTCCGCCGTCCTCGAGACCGGCCACACCGTCATTCTTGGCTGGAGCCCCAAGGTCTTCACGATCATCTCCGAGCTCATCGAAGCCAATGAGTCGGAGGACAACCCCTCGATCGTGGTGCTCGCCCACCGTGACCGCGTCGACATGGAAGAGGCGATCCGCGAGAAGGTGCCGGACACCCGCAACACCAAGGTGGTGTGCCGCAGCGGCGACCCGCTGGACCAGGATGAACTGCTGCGAGCCAACCCCTACGCGGCCAAGTCGATCATCGTGCTCGGTGACGAGGACGCCCCGGATCCCGACGCCGCGACCATCAAGACCACGCTTGCACTCACCAACCACCCCGACCGCCCCGAGCATGAGATCTCGGTCGTCGGCGAGATCCGCAACCCCTCGAACGTGGGCGTTGCGCACCTCGTGGGCAAGGACGAGGCGCAGTGGGTGCTTCCGCTCGAGACCATCTCCAAGCTCACCGTGCAGACCTGCCGCCAGTCGGGACTGTCGAAGGTCTATTCGGAGCTGCTGCAGTTCGAGGGCGACGAGATGTACTTCACCGAGCAGCCTGGGCTCGTGGGCAAGAGCTTCTTCGAGTGCCAGCTGCACTTCGCGACGTCATCGGTGATCGGCATCGTCGGCCCCGAGGGCGCCGAGCTCAATCCGCCCGCGGACCGCGTGCTCGCTGACGGCGAGCAGCTCATCGTCATCGCCGAAGACGACTCGACGATCGAGCTTGCCGAGCCGGGCGCGCCCGCGCTCGAGCTCGTCACGGGCATCAGCGCCGAGGACAACACCCCAGAGCGCATCCTCATTCTGGGATCGCACTCGCAGCTGCCGCTCATCATCACGGAGCTCGACGAGTACACGGCAGACGGCTCGCACGTCACGATCGTGAGCGCCAAGAAGCTCCCCAAGCTGCCAGCGGTCGAGCGACTGACCGTCGACACGCTCGACGGCGAGACCTGGGACCGCGCGCTCCTCGAATCACTCGAGCCAGAGAGCTACGACCACATCCTGGTGCTCGCCTACCGCGATCACCTCGACATCGAGCCCGCCGACTCGCGCACTCTCATCACGCTGCTTCACCTGCGCGAACTCGCGGCAGAGGCCGGCATGGACTTCAACATCGTGTCCGAGATGCTCGATGACCGGAACCGCCGCCTTGCAGAGGTCACTCGTGCCGACGACTTCATCGTCAGCGACAACATCATCAGCCTGATGATGGCGCAGATCTCCGAGAACGCGGAGCTCAACGACGTGTACAACCACCTGTTCTCGTCGGAGGGCTCCGAGATCTACCTGCGCCCCGCCGAGTGGTACGTCAAGCTCGGAGAGCCCGTCGACTTCTACACGGTGCTCGAGGGCGCGGCTCGCCGCGAAGAGGTGGCCTTCGGCTACCGCGACGCCACACCGGAAGGTGCGGGAGACGGCCAGGCAGTGATCCACATCAACCCTGACAAGACGGAGAAGCACGTCTTCCAGCAGGGCGACCTGATCATCGTGCTCGCGGAGGACTAGCAGGCCAGGGGATTTAGCCTGGTGGGCGTGACACCTGTGTGGCGCCCCCGACAGGAATCGAACCTGCGACCTTCGGTACCGGAAACCGGCGCTCTATCCGCTGAGCTACGGGGGCCTGACGCGGGCAAGCCGCGGCAGTCGAGACTACCAGCAGCACCGCTGAATACGCTCACGGCTGCCGCACGGGCTCGCACCGCAGGGAGGCTGTGATGGCGAACGACCACACTGTGAATGGGACCCTGATCGGCGGCCCCACCCTTGTCTTCACCTACGCGGGACTGCGGGTCATCACCGACCCCACCTTTGACCCGCCGGGTGAGTACGGCGGCCTCACCAAGCTGCGCGGCCCCGCACTTCCCGTGCCGCGCCTTGGCGCCCTCGACCTCGCGCTCGTGTCTCACGACCACCACCCCGACAACCTCGACGGCGAGGGCCGCGCTGTGCTGTCGCAGGTGCCGGTTGTGCTCACGACGTCCGCTGGCGCCGCTCGCGTGCCGGGAACCATCGGCCTTGAGCCGTGGACCTCGATTACCGTAGGTGCCGCCACCGTCACCGTCGTTCCCGCATCGCACGGACCCGAAGGTGTGGCGGAGGACACCGGGCCCGTGGTGGGCTTTGTCCTCGAAGCAGACGGCTGGCCCACCGTGTACTTCTCGGGAGACAACTCTGAGGTGTCGGTCGCAGCCGAGATCGCCGCTGCCTTCCCCGACGTGTCCCTCGCGATCCTCTGCGCTGGAGCCGCGCGCGTCGCCAACAGGGGCCCTGCTCCGCTCACCCTCGACGCCGCGCGCGTGATTGAGGTCGCCGGGCTGTGGCCAGCCGCCACGATCGTTCCCATCCACATCGATGACTGGGCTCATTTCTCCGAGCCAAGGGAGACCTTCCTCGACAAGGTGAGCGCAGCGTCGGGCCGGCTGACCGTGCTGGAGCCGGGCGTCACCGCGCCACTGACTAGACTTGCTTAAGTGACCCCAGAGGAACTCTCCGCAACGATTCTCGCCGCCATCGAGGCTGGCATTGACGACGGCTCCTTCGCGATTGACGGCGACGTCGGGGAGGTGCGCGTCGAGCGCCCGCGACAGCGAGAGCACGGCGATTGGGCCACCAACATCGCGATGCAGCTTGGCAAGCGCGCAGGCATGACGCCGCGTGACTTTGCGCAGGCGCTCGCGGACAGGCTTTCCGCGCAAGACGGCATTGAGTCGGTCGAGGTCGCGGGTCCCGGCTTCCTCAACATCCGCCTGCGGGCCGACGCTGCTGGCGAGCTCGCGCGCGGAATCGTCGAGTTCGGCGATGAGTACGGAAGCGGCGAATCGCTCTACGGCAAGCACGTCAACATTGAGTTTGTCTCCGCGAACCCGACGGGACCCATCCACCTGGGCGGCACCCGTTGGGCCGCCGTGGGCGACTCTCTCGCGCGGCTCTTCGAGTTCCACGGCGCCGAGGTGACCCGCGAGTACTACTTCAACGACCACGGCGCGCAGATCGACCGCTTCGCGGCTTCGCTGCTTGCGGCGGTCAAGGGCGAAGAGGCCCCCGAGGACGGCTACGCGGGCGAATACATCCAGGACATCGCCAACGAGGTGATGGTCGAGGCGATGGCTGCCGGCGACGTCGACCCGCTTGAGCTTCCCCAGGACGAGGCACTCGAGTTCTTCCGTGAGCGCGGCGTGAAGCTCATGTTCGAGCAGATCAAGATCTCGCTTCACAACTTCGGCGTGGACTTCGACGTGTACTTCCACGAGGACTCGCTCCACACCTCTGGAGCAGTCGACAAGGCGATCAGCCACCTCAAGGAGACGGGCGCGCTGTATGAGTCCGAGGGCGCCTGGTGGCTGCGCTCGACCGATTACGGCGACGATCGCGACCGCGTCGTGATCCGCTCCGACGGCCGTCCTGCCTACGTTGCGGGCGACCTCGCGTACTTCCAGGACAAGCGCCGCCGCGGCGCCGACCTGTGCATCTACCTGCTGGGTGCTGACCACCACGGCTACATCGCCCGCCTCAAGGCGGCCGCCGCCGCTTTTGGCGACGACCCGGACACCGTCGAGGTGAAGATCGGCCAGATGGTGAACCTCGTCAAGAACGGAGAGCCTGTGCGCATGTCGAAGCGCGCCGGCACCGTCGTCGCGCTCGAGGACCTTGTCGAGGCGGTTGGCGTGGACGCTGCTCGCTATGCGCTCGCGAGGTACTCGTCGGATTCGAACATCGACATCGACCTCGACCTGCTTGCGCAGCAGTCGAACTCGAACCCCGTGTTCTACGTGCAGTACGCACACGCTCGCACCGCTGGCGTTGCGCGCAACGCCGCCGAGTACGGCATTCGCCGCGAAGAGGGCTTCGCGCCGGAGCTGCTCACTCATGAGTCGGAGTCCGCGCTGCTGGGCGTGCTTGGCGACTTCCCTCGCGTGGTGACGCAGGCCGTCGAGTTCCGCGAGCAGCACCGCGTCGCCCGCTACCTCGAGACCGTCGCCGCGGCCTATCACGGCTGGTACGACCGCACCCGCGTCACCCCGCAGGGTGACGAGGAGGTCACCGACCTCCACCGCACTCGCCTGTGGCTCAACGATGCCGCCGGCCAGGTGCTCCGCAACGGCCTGCGCCTGCTCGGCGTCTCCGCACCCGAGCGGATGTAGCCGTGGGAGCCCCCTGGTCGCGCACCGTGGCGCGCAGCGCGGATGGCGCGATCACCGTTGGCGGTGCCGACGTCCGCGACCTCGCCGGTCAGTTCGGCACGCCGCTGTACGTCCTCGACGAGGAAGATATGCGCTCGCGTGCCGCCGCCTTCCGCGACCATTTCCGGGAGGCCTTCGCCGAGTACGGCGCCGAATGCGATGTGTTCTACGCGTCGAAGGCGTTCCTGTCCTCGCGCGTGGCGTCATGGATGGCCGAGGATGGGCTGTGCATCGACGTTGCCAGCGGTGGTGAGCTTGAGCTTGCGCTGCGCGGCGGCATGCCCGCCTCGCGGATCGGCCTGCACGGCAACAACAAGTCAGATGACGAGTTGCGGCGCGCTCTCGAGGTTGGCGTGGGCCGCATCATCGTCGACTCCTTCACCGAGATCGAGGTGCTCGACGCCCTTGCTCGCGAGGCTGGCGTCGTCGCCCCGGTGCTCGTGCGCGTCACGACGGGTGTTCACGCTGGCGGGCACGAGTACATCGCGACGAGCCACGAGGATCAGAAGTTCGGACTCTCGCTCGCGAGCGGTGACGCATTCGAGGCGCTCACCGCATGCCACGACGCCGAGGGACTCGATTTGCTGGGCATCCACACGCACATCGGCAGCCAGATCCTGTCGCTCGACGCGTTCAAGGAGTCGGCGGAGCGCATGCTGCGCCTGCGCGCGGCCTTTGCGGTCTCTACCGGAGTCGAGCTGCCCGAGGTGGACCTGGGCGGAGGCTACGCGATTGCGTACACCCCGGACGCGGACGAACTGACCGCTCGCGAAGCCGCCGCGGGAATCGCTGCCGCCGTAGCGTCGGCCCTTGACGGCGCGGGAGGGAACTGGCCGCAACTGTCGATCGAGCCGGGCCGCGCGATCGCTGGGCCGTCCACGCTGACCTTGTACCGCGTGGGCATCGTCAAGCATGTTGGCCTTGAGGAGGGCGGCGAGCGCCAGTACGTCGCGGTGGACGGCGGCATGAGTGACAACATGCGCACCATCACCTATGGCGCCGAATACACGGCGGCCATCGCGTCCCGCGAGTCCGACGCTGACCTGGCTCTGTCTCGAGTGGTCGGCAAGCACTGCGAAAGCGGGGACATCGTGGTGCGCGACGTGGACCTGCCGAGCGACATCGCTCGCGGCGACCTGCTCGCGGTCCCGGCGACCGGCGCGTACGGCCGTGTCATGGCGCATAACTACAACGGAGTGCTGCGGCCCGCCGTGGTGTCGGTGCGCAATGGCGAGACGACTGTCCACATCCGCCGCGACACGATGGACGACCTGCTGAGCTGGGACGCGGGCATCGGGTAAAGCGCGCGCAAAGAGAAGGCCCGCTCGAGGTGTTGCTACCGGCGGTCGGAAGTGCCACACTGAGGCCACCCAGAGCCACCCAGAGCCACCCAGTGAGAAGGGGAGCCGTGATGGACGCCAACGATGACCGTCCGATCGTGACCGAGCTTGTGACCGAGCTCGAGCCAGACGTGCCCCAAGACGAGACCCCCGCGCCGCGCCAGCCATGGCTGCGGCGCTTTGCGTCTGTCGTGGGCTTCGCCACCGCGGGAGTGTCCTCCCAGCGCGGCAGCCAGATGCTCTCCTGACCCACACCCCATGCAGGGCCAGCGCCCTGCCGAAGGCCGCTAGAGTTGTGCCGTGTCCGAGCCTGATAAGCGGCCCATTGCCGTAGCCGTCCTTGGCCCTGGAACCGTGGGCTCGCAAGTCGTGCGACTGCTCGGTGACCACGCCAAGGATCTCGCCGCCCGCGTCGGCGCCCCCCTCGAACTTGCTGGCGTGTACGTTCGCGACACGTCCGTAGAGCGCCCCGGTATTCCCGGCGAGCTGCTCACGTCTGACGCCCAAGCACTCGTCGCGCGCGCGGATGTGGTTGTTGAACTCATGGGCGGCATCTCGCCTGCTCGCGAACTGATTCTGGAGGCGCTCGCTGCCGGCAAGTCCGTCGTCACCGCCAACAAGGCGCTGCTCGCCGCACATGGCCCTGAGCTGTTCGAGGCCGCGGACCGCTCCGGCGCCGACCTCTACTTCGAGGCGGCCGTCGCCGGCGCCATCCCCATCGTCCGCCCCGTGCGCGAGTCGCTCGCCGGCGACCAGGTGGAGCGCATCCTCGGCATCGTCAACGGCACCACCAACTACGTCCTCGACGAGATGTCGCAGCGCGGGCTGTCCTATGAGGTCGCCCTCAAGCAGGCGCAGGACCTCGGCTACGCGGAGGCCGACCCCACCGCCGACGTCGAGGGCTTCGACGCCGCGGCGAAGGCCGCGATCCTCGCCTCGCTCGCCTTCCACCAGCGGGTGGGCCTCGACGACGTCTATCGCGAAGGCATCAGCGCCATCACGGCTGCCGATGTCATCGCCGCTCGCGACAGCGGCCAGGTCATCAAGCTGCTCGCCATCGCGGAGAGGGCCGACGGCGCGGTCGCCGTTCGCGTCCATCCCGCCCTTGTCCCCGCGAGCCACCCGCTCGCCGGTGTGCACGGCGCCTACAACGCGGTGTTCATCGAGGCGACCGCGGCTGGCGAGCTGATGTTCTACGGACAGGGAGCGGGAGGGGTGCCCACAGCGTCGGCCGTGCTTGGCGACATCGTGAGCGTCGCCCGCCACCGTGCCTCCGGAGGCCGCGGGCCGCGTGAGTCCAACTACGCCGGTCACTCGGTGCTTCCCATCGGCGACGTGCACACTCGCTACTCGGTGCGCATGAGCGTTCCTGACCGTCCCGGCGTGCTCGCAAGCGTCGCCGAGGTGTTCGCCTCGCATGGCGTCTCGATTGAGACCGTGCGGCAGATCGCCGCGCAGGGCACCGCGCAACTTGTGATCTCCACGCACCGCGCGCCAGAGAAGGACCTTGCCGCGACCGTGGCAGACCTGCGTCACTCCGACGTGGTTGGCGAAGTGCTCAGCGTCCTCAGGATTGAAGGGGAGTGATGGCTCACCAGTGGGGCGGCGTAGTCCGCGAGTATCTCGAGTACATGCCGTTTGACGAGGCAGACCGCATCGTCACGCTCGGCGAGGGCGGCACGCCGCTCGTCTACGCCGAGTCTATCTCCAAGGAGGTTGGCGCCGAGGTCTTTGTCAAGGTCGAGGGGATGAACCCCACCGGCTCCTTCAAGGACCGCGGCATGACCGCCGCTCTGACCCAAGTGGTCAAGGACGGCGATCACACGGTGGTGTGCGCATCCACCGGCAACACCTCCGCCTCCGCCGCCGCGTATGCCGCGAACGCTGGGCTGCGCTGCGTCGTGATGATCCCGCAGGGCAAGATCGCGGCGGGCAAGATGGCGCAGGCGATCGTCCACGGCGCGGACCTGGTGCAGGTGGACGGCAACTTCGACGAGTGCCTCGACATCGTTCGCGACCTGTCGAATCGCTACCCGATTGCCCTCGTGAACTCCGTGAACCCGTACCGACTGCACGGCCAGAAGTCCGGCGCCTTCGAGATCGTCGACGCTCTTGGCGACGCCCCCGACATTCACATGCTCCCCGTGGGCAACGCCGGCAACATCTCCGCATATTGGATGGGCTTCCGCGAGTACGCCCAGGCAGGCAAGGCCACTCGCCTTCCCAAGATCTGGGGAGTGCAGGCTGCCGGCGCCGCTCCGTTCGTCGCTGGTCACCCCATCAAGGACCCAGAGACCGTGGCCACCGCCATCCGCATCGGCAAGCCCGCCTCGTGGGATCTCGCCGTCGCCGCTCGCGATGAGTCGGGCGGCTGGATCCGCGCCGTCACCGACGCGCAGATTCTCGCGGCGCAGTCTCGTCTTGCTTCCGACGTTGGAGTCTTTGTCGAGCCAGCCTCCGCTGCCGGCGTTGCCGGACTGCTCGCCGCCGCCGCACTCGGCGAGGTGCCGCGCGGAGCGAAGATCACCATCACCGTGACGGGCAACGGCCTCAAGGACACCGCGACCGCCCTCGAGGGCCGCTCCGTCGATCCCACCGTCATCCCCGTAGACGTAGAGGCGGCCGCCGCCGCGCTGGGGCTCTGATGCGCCTCATCGCCGACCACGTGCGGGTCTCGGTTCCGGCAACCGCCGGCAATCTGGGCCCCGGCTTCGAT
This sequence comes from uncultured Demequina sp., assembly GCA_937925595.1. The sequence continues at coordinate 61,886 of CALALQ010000039.1, forward strand.
GCGCTTGGCATGGCGCTCGACGTTCGCGATGAGATCGAGGTGAGGGCGCTCGCCTCGTCCGACGTGGTGATCGAGGTGGAAGGTGAGGGCGCCGACTCCCTCCCTCGCGACGAGACCCACCTCGTGGTCCGCGCGCTGCGCGAAGCCCTCGACAGCGTCGGCGCGTCTCAGGTGGGCCTCGAGATCCACGCCACCAACCGCATTCCGCACGGCAAGGGACTCGGCTCGTCGGCCGCCGCGGTCGTTGCTGGCATCACCGCCGCTCGCGCGCTCATCGCCGAGCCCGAGGCGCTCGACAACGCCGCCGTGCTGCGCCTCGCCACCGCCTTCGAGGGCCACCCAGACAATGCGGCCCCAGCGATCTGGGGCGGCGCGACCGTCGCTTGGGTCGACTCCGACGGAGCCCACGCGAGCCCGCTCACCGTTGACCCGGCAATCGAGACAGCGGTGCTGATCCCGGGCTCGATCCTTCCCACCAAGGAAGCGCGCGCCGTGCTTCCGCCACAGGTGCCGCACACGCACGCCGCCTTCAACGTTGGCCGTGCCGCGCTCCTTGTGAACGCCCTCGCGGGTCACCCAGAGCTGCTGCTCCCCGCGACCGAAGACAAGCTCCACCAGGGCTACCGCGCGGACGTCATGCCGCCCGCGGTCGCGATGCTCAAGCACCTGCGTGACGAAGGCTACGCGGCGGTCGTGTCGGGAGCCGGGCCGTCCGTGCTCGTCATCGGCACCAATCTTGCGGAGTTGACGTGGCCCGAGGGAATCGGCGGGGACGAGTGGACCATGGTCCACACCGCCTCGCCAGTGCAAGGGGCCACGGCAGAGCGCCTGTGAGCATCCGCCCGGCGACCGATCGCGACCACGAGCAGATCGCGAGAATCTGTCTGCTCACCGGCGCCACCGGCAAGGACGCCACCGGTGTGTTCTCGAACGACATCACCCTCGCCGACGTCTACGCGACCCCGTACCTCCATGGTCCCGGCGGCTTCTGCCTCGTGTGGGATGTCGACGGCGAGGCGCGCGGCTACGTGCTCGGCACCCATGACACGCGAGCCTTCCAAGAGTGGTTCACGGCCGAGTGGTGGCCGTCGCGCGCTCCGCTCCATCCGCAGCGCACCGACGGCGATAGCTGGCTCATCCCAGAAGCCGAGAACCCCGCACGCACCCTCATCCGGGACCTGGGCTCATACCCCGCCCACCTGCACATCGACGTGCTCCCGGACCAGCAGGGTAGGGGAGCCGGCCGCGCACTCATCGAGGCGGCATGCGAACTAGCCACAGCGTCGGGCATCCCCGGTATTCACCTGGTGGCAGAAAAGGCCAACGCCGCGGCGCAGGCGTTCTATCCGCGCGTGGGCTTCGCGGCGATCGACGAGGACGAGACCACGGTCACCTTTGGTCGTCGTCTGGCCTGATCTTCTTGGCTCCTGGCCGACGCTTCGCGGCCTTCGCGCGCAGCTTCTGCTCAAGCTCATAGGCGTGGCGTCGCGGGGCCGGCACATCGATGCGGAACAGCGGCCCGGTGAGGCGCACGGCGAACGTCACCGCGATCGCCACGACAGTGGTCACCACCACATGGGACCCGTTGTAGAGCAGGGCGTACGCGAACGCGCCGCACAGCCCTGCGAGCGCATTCGGCGGCCCCACGTGAAGGATCGACGACGGCCGCCCCTGGAAGATGTCCGTGAGGATCAGGCCACCCACTGAGGCCACCGTGCCGATGAGCGTTGCAGGCAACACTGAAAGCCCCGCGAGCAGCGCCGCATTGACGCCAACACACGCGAACATGCCAACCGAGAGCGAGTCGAGCACCCACAGCACCTTGCCGAGCTTTCGCAAGTAGTACAGAAAAAAGGCCCCGATTGCCGCTGCGGTGAGAGCCGCGATCACATACGATGGGTGGCGCAGAACCGCCGGGGGGAGGTTCCCAAGAAGCACATCGCGGATGATTCCGCCGCCGAATCCCATCACCGCTGCAAGAGTCAGCACGCCAACCACATCCACGTGCTCGTCCTCTCCCGCCCGCACAGCACCGCCAAGCGCTCCTACGAACACCGCTGCGACATTGATCGCGAGCGGAATCTCCAGCGCCTCAGCAGTGGCCATGGCGACAGCGTAGGCCGTGTGCGGGAATGTCTTGTGACCGGGGTAGGTTTTGCGAGGGAGAACTGGAGGAACCCCATTGCTGTGGAAGCTTCTCGTTGAGTCGGTGAAGCCGTATCTGTCGCTGCTGGTTGGCGTCGTCGTCTTCCAGCTGGCCCAATCGATCGCGACGCTGTTCCTGCCCAAACTCAATGCCGACATCATCGACCACGGCGTTGCCACGGGAGATATCGGCTACATCTGGAGCACGGGCGGTGTCATGCTGGTGCTGAGCTTTGTGCAGGTCGTGTGCGCCATCGCCGCCGTGTACTTTGGCGCGAAACTCGCGATGCGCGTGGGCCGCGACCTGCGCGCGAGAATCATGACCCGCGTGCTCACGTACGCCGAGTCCGACGTGCAGCGCTTTGGCGCCCCATCGCTCATCACTCGCTCCACGAACGACGTCCAGCAGGTGCAGATGCTCGTGCTGCTGTGCGCAACGCTCCTGGTGTCCACGCCCTTCATGGCGATCGGCGGCGTGATCATGGCGCTGCAGCAGGATGTGGCGCTGTCGTGGATCATGGTGGTCGCCGTCCCCGTGCTGCTGCTCTTCATCGCCTTCATCGTGAGCCGCATGGTGCCGCACTTCCGTCGCATGCAGCGCCGCATCGACGCGATCAACAGGGTGCTGCGAGAGCAGCTCACCGGCATCCGCGTGGTGCGCGCCTTTGTGCGCGAGCCGCAAGAGAAGGACCGCTTCCAGGTGGCGAACGAGAAGGTCACGGAATCCGCCTACAAGGCGGGCGTGTACATGGCCGCGATGTTCCCCATCGTGTTCCTGGTGATGAACCTCAGCTCCATTGCCGTGCTGTGGTTCGGAGCGCCCCGCGTCGAGTCCGGCGAGATGCAGGTGGGCGCCCTGGTCGCATTCTTGTCGTACCTCATCCAGATCCTCGTGTCCGTGATGATGGCGACGATGCTGTTCGTCATGGTGCCCCGAGCGGCCGTCTCTGCTGACCGCATCACCGAGGTGCTCTCGACAGTCACCTCTGTCGACAATCCCGCGAACCCGCGCACGGATCTGCCCGACGCTGGGGTCATCGAGTTCAAGGACGTCACCTTCTCGTATCCAGGGGCGGAGGCTCCGGTCCTGTCCGGCGTGAGTTTTGTCGCTCGCCCGGGCACGACGACGGCTGTCGTCGGCTCCACTGGCGCGGGCAAGACCACTCTCGTGAACCTCATTCCCAGGCTCTACGACGCGACCGGCGGCCAGGTGCTGCTCGGCGGCGTCGACGTCCGCGAGCTTGCTCTGGACACCGTGTGGGAGCACATCGGCCTCGTGCCGCAGCGGCCCTACCTTTTCAGCGGCACCATCGCGTCAACGCTGCGCTACGGCGCTCCCGACGCGACCGATGACGAGCTGTGGGAGGCGCTTGCGGTCGCTCAGGCCAAGGACTTCGTCGAGGCGAAGCCCGACGGCCTCGACACCGCAGTAGCCCAGGGCGGCACGTCCGTCTCAGGTGGTCAGCGACAGCGCCTGTCGATTGCGAGGGCACTCGTGCGCAAGCCGCCGATTCTGATCTTCGACGACTCCTTCTCGGCGCTCGACACCGCTACTGACGCTCGACTGCGCGCCGCCTTGGCCAGGGCCGCCGCTGACGCGACAGTGATCGTCGTCGCCCAGCGCGTGAGCTCGATCATGAACGCCGACCAGATCCTCGTTCTCGACCACGGCGTCGTCGTCGCTCGCGGAACCCACGACGAACTGCTCGCAACCTCCGAGACCTATCAGGAGATCGTCAGTACCCAGCTCCGAGCGGAGGACGCGGCATGAGCGCCCAGCCCACAGAGCGTCGGGTAGACGAAGAGACCAAGCGCCGCGCCCGCCCGGGTGGCCACGGCCCCATGGGTGGCGCCCAGCTGCCCGCGGACAAGCCCATGGACTTCAAGGGCTCCAGCAGGCGACTGGCCGGCCTGCTGCGCCCTGAGAAGTGGTTCGTGTGGGCCGTCATCGCACTTGGGGCCGCCTCCACGGCGCTCGGCGTGATCGGTCCCAAGGTGCTCGGCAACGCCACCACCGTCATCTTCGAGGGACTCATGAGCGGCCAGGGAATCGACTTCCCGCAGCTGCACCGCATCCTGTGGTGGGTCACCGCGATCTACGTGTTCTCGTCAGTTTTCGGCCTGCTTCAGGGCTGGATTCTCAACGCGGTCACGCAGCGCACCGTGCTGAGGCTGCGCGCCCAGGTGGAAGACAAGATTCACCGCCTGCCGCTCAGCTACTTCGACAAGCACCCGCGTGGAGAGCTGCTGAGCCGCGTCACGAACGACATCGACAACGTCTCGCAGACGCTTCAGCAGACGCTGAGCCAGCTGTTCACGTCGCTGCTCACGGTCATCGGCGTGCTCATCATGATGGTGGTGATCTCGCCGTGGCTCGCGCTCATCGCGGTCGTGTCGATTCCGCTCACCCTGGTGATCGTCACCGCTGTGGCGAAGCGCTCCCAGAAGCTGTTCGTGGAGCAGTGGGCCAAGACCGGCCAGCTCAACGCGCAGATTGAGGAGGACTTCACCGGCCACTCGCTCGTCAAGGTGTTCGGTCGCCAGCGCCGCTCCCTCGCCGAGTTCCAGGAGACCAACGAGAAGCTCTACGAGGCGAGCTTCGGCGCCCAGTTCGTGAGCGGCATCATCATGCCGGCCACGATGTTCGTGGGCAACCTCGTCTACGTGGGCATCGCGGTTGTCGGCGGCGTCATGGTCGCGAACGGCAGCCTGCCGCTCGGTGACGTCCAGGCGTTCATCCAGTACTCGCGGCAGTTCCAGCAGCCGCTGTCGCAGCTCGGCTCGATGGCCAACCTGCTGCAGTCCGGCATCGCGAGCGCTGAGCGCGGGTTCGGCTTCCTCGACGCGGAGGACGAGTCGGCGGATCTGCCCGACGCTCCCTCGCCTGAGGACGGTCATGGTCGCCTGGTCTTCGAGGACGTGTCGTTCAGCTACGACCCCGAGCGTCCCCTCATCGAGAACCTGTCGCTCACGGTGGAGCCCGGCAAGACGGTCGCGATCGTGGGGCCGACGGGTGCTGGCAAGACCACGCTCGTGAACCTCGTCATGCGCTTCTACGAGCTCGACGGCGGTCGCATCACCCTCGACGGCGTGGACATCGCGCAGATGTCGCGCAGGGACCTGCGCTCGCGCACGGGAATGGTGCTGCAGGATGCGTGGCTGTTCGGCGGCACCATCCGCGACAACATCGCGTATGGGCGCATCGACGTGACGGAGGAGGAGATCGTCGAGGCCGCCAAGGCCGCCTACGTGGATCGCTTTGTCCACTCGCTTCCCGATGGCTACGACACGGTCATCGAGGACGACGCCACCAACCTGTCTGCGGGTGAGCGGCAGCTCATCACGATCGCGAGGGCGTTCGTCTCGAAGCCGTCTGTGCTGATCCTGGATGAGGCGACGAGCTCGGTGGACACCCGCACGGAGCTGCTCGTGCAGAACGCTATGGCCAAGCTCCGCGAGGACCGCACGGCCTTCGTCATTGCGCACCGGCTGTCGACGATCCGCGACGCGGACACGATCCTCGTCATGGAGCACGGTGCGATTGTCGAGCAGGGCAGCCACGCCGAGCTGCTTGCCGCCGGCGGCGCGTATGCGCGCCTTTACGAGGCGCAGTTCACCGCACCGCTCGACGCGGAGGACGCAACGTGATTCGGCGCTGAAGGGACGACCCAAGCGAAACGTGAGGCCCCGGCGAAGTTCGCCGGGGCCTCACGCCTTTTCGGAAGGGATCGACAAAAGGTCCTAGGGGGTTGCTATGAGGGGGAAATCAGGCAGGGGAGCCCCCAGGCGGAGCCTTAGCGACCTCTTCGCGGTTTGCAAAGCGCTGCTGGAGCATGACGGCCACCACGATGATGATGCCCTTGGCCACCAGCTGCACTGACGTTGACAGGTTGTTCTGGGTGAACACGTTGGTGAGCGTCGAGAACAGCAGCACACCGAGAACGGTGCCGCCGATCGTTCCACGACCGCCGATGAGGAGCGTGCCACCGACCACGACTGCCGCGATCGCGTCGAGCTCGTAGAGCTGTCCGTGAGTCGAGGTTCCCGCCGTGGTGCGCGACAGCAGCATCGTCGCGGCGATGCCTGCGGTCGCTCCCGTGACCATGTACAGGTACATGGTGTGGCGCTTGACGTTGACACCCGCGAGGCGCGCGGCGGTCGCGTTGCCACCGATTGCGACGGTGCGGCGACCGAACGTGGTGCGGTTGAGCACGAACCAGCCGATGACCGCGACGATCGCGAAGATCCAGATGACCCACGAGATGCCGAGGAAGTCGGAGCGGAAGAACTTCAAGAAGCCCTGGTTGTTCACGACCTGGGTCTGGCGCTGCGACAGCAGCTCCGCGGCTCCTCGCGCCGCCACGAGCATCGCGAGCGTCGCCATGAACGCAACGACCTTGCCGTAGGCGATGATCAGTCCGTTCGTGAGGCCCGCGATGATGCCGGTTGCGAGCGCCGCGAACACCATGAGGGGCCAGAAGCCCGACGCTGCGGTCTGGATCGCGCCATAGCTCGCCACCACGGAGGACAGTCCGAGCACAGAGCCGACAGACAGGTCGATGCCTCCTGCGGTGATGACGAACGTCATGCCGATCGCGACCACGCCGATCACCGAAGAGAAGCGCAGGATCACGAGCATGTTGTCGAGGTTCATGAAGTTGCTGCCCGCGGTCGCCCAGCCCACGATGACGAGCACGACGAGCGCGATGATGAGGCCGATGCTCCGGCCTACGGCGCCCCCCAGGGGCCGCGAGGTCTTACTGGTGATGCTCTGCTCGCTCACGCGGCACTTCCTTTCATGACAAGGTCGAGCACCCCGTGCTCGTCAATCTGGTCTGCCGGGCGCTCGTCGAGCACCCGTCCGTCGGACACGACGATGATGCGGTCGGACAGGCCGATGACCTCGTCGATCTCACTCGACACGACGAGGATCGCGGTGCCCTGCGCCGCAAGTTCCCTGATGAGGCCATAGATCTCGACACGGGCACCCACGTCGACGCCGCGCGTCGGCTCATCGAGGAGCAGCACCTTGGTGCCGTGGATGAGCCACCTCGCGAGCATGACCTTCTGCTGGTTTCCACCAGACAGGGTGCGCGTGACGCGGCCCGGCTCTGCGGGACGCAGGTGGAGCGACCGGATCTGCTCGGCGGTGGCCCTGCGCTCGGCCGCCTCGTCGAGAACTGCTCCCTTCGCGAAGCGCGCGAAGGTCGACAGGGTGGCGTTGCGGAAGATCGGCTCCTCGAGCAGCAGTCCCTGGCTCTTGCGCTCCTCGGGGGACAGGCCCATGCCCGCCGCCACCGCCTTCTCGACGGATCCTGCGGGCAGCTCCTCGCCAGCGACGCGAACGGTGCCGCTCGTGGCCTTGCGCGCTCCGGCGATGGTCTCGAGGATCTCGGAGCGGCCCGAGCCGACGAGTCCCGCGAGGCCGACGATCTCGCCTGCGCGCACCGAGAAGTTGACGTCGGTGAACTTGCCCTTGAGCTCGAGGTTCTCGACCTCAAGCACCTCGGGGGCGTCCGACGCTACGGGAACCCTGGGTGGGAACACCTGCTCGATCTCGCGACCGGTCATGAGGGCGATGAGCTCTCGGGTGGGCGTCTGGCTCACCTTGAGGTTCGAGGCGGGGCTGGTGCCGTCCTTGAGAACGGTGATGCGGTCGCCGATGCGCTCGATCTCCTCGAGGCGGTGCGAGATGTAGATGACCGCGATGCCCTGCGATGTGAGCTCCTTGACGATGCGGAACAGGTTGTCGACCTCTTCCGAGTCGAGCACCGCGCTGGGCTCGTCCATGATCATGAGCTTGATGTCGTGGCTCAGCGCGCGAGCCATCGACACGATCTGCTTGTTGGCGGGGGACAGGGTTCCCACTTCGCGATTGGGGCTGAGGTCGCCGTGGCCAAGGCGCTCCATGAGCTGGCGCGTTGCGGCATTGGCCTGGCGGCGGTTGATCACACCGGCGCGTGACATCTCGTGGCCCAGGTAGATGTTCTCCGCGATGCTCAATCCGTCGACGACGTCGAGCTCTTGGTACATCGTGGCGATGCCCAGCTCAAGCGCTGCGACGGGATTGGCGATCGTCACGCTTTCGCCCTGCCAGCGGATCTCGCCGGAGTCCGGCTGGTGGGCACCAGAGAGGGTCTTGATGAGCGTGGACTTGCCGGCACCGTTCTGGCCGAGCACGCAGTGGACCTCGCCTGGGCGGACGTCGAGATCGACCCCAGCAAGCGCTCGCGCGGGGCCGAAGGACTTGGTGAGGCCCCGCACCTCAAGTAATGACGCGGGGTGGTCGTCTTCGATCACAGGCACAACATAACACAAGCGTCAAGCGAGTCGAATGACGGGCGAAAGCGGAGATTTCACCCGCATAACGCCTGGTGTAAGCATGGATCGCGCGCGCGTAGAGAGTGATCTCCGTTGCGAAATCGTTATGACGAGCGACGTACATAAGTTGCGCGGGGTGCGTCAGGTTCTGCTACTTTGAGCGAGTCAGTGTGGACATCGACGGGTGCGAAGGGCTCAGCGACTTCCCCCAGGGGTGGCCTCCATTCACTGGCAACGACGACAGTGATTTCAACTAGGAGGAACACATGCGTACAACGCTCTCGAGGCGTAAGCGCTTCGGCATGGTTGCGGTTGCGGCTCTTGCCGCCACGGCATTCCTTGCAGGCTGCAGCGAGGACCCCGCCCCCGCTAACGGCGGCGACAACAACACCGCTGCGCCCGGCGACAACGCCGCCGCTGGCGAGAAGGTTGTCATCGGATTCTCCGGTCCCGCAGCCGACCACGGATGGCTCGGCGCCATCAACTCGGCCGCGATCGCGACCGCCAAGGAGTTCTCTGACATCGACCTGCGTGTCGCAGAGGGCACCAACGACGCCAACCTGCAGATCAGCCAGGTCGAGACCTTCATCAACGACGGCGTCGACGTCATCGTGCTGCTCCCCACGGACGGCGCTGCCCTGACCGAGGCGGCCATCAAGGCGATGAACGCCGGCATCCCCGTCATCAACGTCGACCGTGAGTTCTCCTCGAACGACGCGGCCCGCGTGACGGTGCTCGGCGACAACTACGGCATGGGTGTCTCCGCTGGTGAGTACATCTGTGGCAAGCTCGGCGGCCAGTCCGACGCCGTGGTCGCGGAGATCGCCGGCATCGACTCCCTGCCCCTCACCCAGGACCGCACCCGCGGCTTCAACGACGCTCTCGCGGCCTGTGGTCTCAAGGTGAGCGCCCGCGTCGCAGCGGACTTCACCATCGCGGGTGGCCAGGCGGTCACCGAGCAGCTGCTCTCCGCCAACCCCAAGATCGACGCGATCTGGAACCACGATGACGACCAGGGCATCGGTGTCCTCGCCGCTATCGACGAGGCTGGCCGCGACGAGTTCTTCATGGTCGGTGGCGCTGGTTCGCTCAACGCCATGAACTCGATCAAGGCCGGCGACACCGTCCTTGAGGCAACGGTCATCTACCCCGCCACCCAGGCCGCTGACGGCATCAAGCTGGCCCGCCTGCTGGCTCAGGGCAAGAGCATGGGTGACCTCGTGTCGCCTGGTGTCCCTCACCGCATCGTGCTTGACGCACCTGTGGTCACGAAGGACAACGTCGACGACTACCTGTCGATGGGCTTCGAGTCCTAATTCCCTAGGTGGGGCGGCCGCGCAGCGCCATGCGCGGCCGCCCTCACCACCTTTCAGCTTTCCAAGACGAAGGAGTCTTCAGCATGAGTGCGCCACTCAGGGTTGCCATGATCGGAAACGGGTTCATGGGAGCCGCACACTCCCAAGGCTGGCGGGTAGCGCCGCGGTTCTTTGACCTTCCCCTCCAGCCGCAGATGGCTGTGGTGGTTGGTCGCGATGCAGCAAAGAATGCTCAGCTCGCTGAGAAGTGGGGATGGGAAGAGTCGAGCGAGGACTTCGCCGCCACCATCGCCCGCGACGACATCGACATCGTGGACATCGTGACGCCTGGCGACACGCACTGCGAGATGGCGATCGCCGCCCTTGAGGCCGGCAAGCACGTGATCTGTGAGAAGCCGCTGGCCAATACCGTTGACGAGGCGCGCCGCATGGCCGACGCCGCGGAGGCCGCCGCAGCCAAGGGCGTTCGCTCGATGGTCGGCTTCACGTACCGCAGGGTCCCTGCTGCGGCATTTGCCAGGGAACTCATTCGTGAGGGCGCGGTCGGCGAGATCCGTCAGATCCGCGGCCAGTACCTTCAGGATTGGCTGTCCGACGCTGACGCGCCGCTGACCTGGAGGCTCGACAAGTCAAAGGCCGGCTCGGGTTCGCTCGGCGACATCGGCGCCCACGCCGTCGACCTCGCCCAGTACATGACTGGTGATGCGATCACCGACGTCTCGGGCCTGCTGCGCACCTTCGTGAAGGAGCGCCCCGTGCTCGCCGAGGGCCAGGGACTGTCCGGCAGCGCCGGCACCGAGCGCGGCCCTGTCACGGTCGATGACTACGCCGCCTTCCACGCCCAGTTCGCGAACGGACCGGTGGGCCTTTTTGAGGCGACTCGCTTCGCCACTGGTCGCAAGAACGCGCTTCGCATCGAGATCGCCGGCGACAAGGGAGCCATCCTGTTCGACCTCGAAGACATGAACGCCATTCAGTACTACGACGCGACGGCCCCCGGCACCGAGCAGGGCTTCCGCCGCATCTACGTCACCGAGGCAGACCACCCGTACGTGAAGGCGTGGTGGCCCGCTGGCCACATGCTCGGGTATGAGCACGGCTTCTCCCACCAGGTGGTGGACTTCGTCGAGGCAATTGCTGCCGGAACGAACCCCGAGCCGTCCTTCACCGATGGCTACCAGGTGCAGCGCGTCCTCGACGCTGTTGAGCGCAGCTCTGAAGCTGGCAGCGCCTGGGTGTCGACAGACTCTGACAACTAGAAAGGAATCACCGCAATGGCGCGACCGATCACTCTCTTCACCGGCCAGTGGGCCGACCTTCCGCTCGAGGAAGTCGCCAAGCTCGCGTCCGAGTGGGGCTACGACGGCCTTGAGCTCGCCTGCTGGGGCGACCACCTCGACCCGTGGCGCTGGGACGAGCCCGGCTACGCCGAGGGCAAGCTTGAGCTGCTCGACAAGTACGGACTGAAGGTCTACGCGATCTCCAACCACCTCAAGGGTCAGGCCGTGTGCGATGACCCCATCGACCAGCGTCACAAGGACATCGTCGGCTCCAAGGTGTGGGGCGACGGCGACCCTGAGGGCGTGCGCCAGCGTGCCGCGGAGGAGATGAAGAACACCGCTCGCCTTGCGCGCAAGCTCGGCGTCGACGTGGTCATCGGCTTCACCGGCTCGTCGATCTGGAAGTA
>CALALQ010000040.1 GCA_937925595.1 uncultured Demequina sp.
AAACAACTGAACTCGCACGGTGTTGAGAAACTCCACCACTCAGAGAGACGTCACCTGCATCCGCCGTAACAACTAGTTCGACCGCTATCGGTTTCAACTTCCAGAGCTTCCGGCCACGCGGTCGGCTCCAGCCCGTGCTGGCGGCGGCAACCACTGTGCACCGCCGGCGATGGGCATGATGCTCGCGCGCCGCGGTCGCGCCGCGTCCGTGGACCCGTTTGACGACGCGCAGCAACCTCGACGCCCGGAGTGTGGCACGGTGTTGCAGACCACATGGCGTGGCTTCGTGTGCCGCGCATGCAATCTCGCTTTCGCCGACGCGATCGCGGTGGTAGAACGCATCAACCCCATAGCTTGACGACGCCGCTCCCTGGCGACGAGTTCTTAATCAGGCACCTTCGCCGCGCGTCGCGCGTAGACGGATCGTGCACGAGTCCTTCAGCCGCATTCATGGTTATGCGCGCGCCGGTACCGCGGTGACGTTGCTAAGTCCACTAGGTATGTACCATGTCCACCCCTGAGCTCACGGTAGAGCACCTCGAGCCCAGCGTGGTCCAGCTAGAGAACTGGCGCCAGATACTCCGCCTGGCGAAGACGCACAGCAACACCTTGGGGTTTCTTCCCGATTCTGCATTCGCCGACCGTCTTCGCAAGCGCACGCTGATCGCGGCAAGGGTCGACGGCGAGGTCGTCGGCTATTGCCTGTATGACCTACCACGAGCGGGCCACATCAAGCTTGTGCACGTTTGCGTTGCTGGCAACGCGCGCGGTCTCGGAGCTGGAAAGGCCTTGATTGATGAGGCCATCCGCCACAACCCGACGGCGACCGGAGTTCTCGCCTACTGCCGGCGAGACTACGAGGGCCTAGACCGCTTTTGGGAATCCGCAGGTCTTTCGCCACGCGGCGAGAAAGCCGGACGAGCAGTCGCGGGGTCGATCTTGTGCGCTTGGTGGAGGCCCCTTGGCGGTCTCGACTTGCTTGAAGAAGCCGCGATGGGGGCGGGACTGCCGCTCGTCGCATACGACACAAATGTCGTGTCGGATCTTTACGCTTCCTCGAGTGCGAGCCGTCCTGATCGAGAGTCATCGCTCGGCCTGCTCGCGGGTTGGCTCCAAGCCGCGATCGTTCCAGTTGTATCCCCACGCGTCGATGTAGAACTCAACGCAATCGCGGATCGCGGCGAGCGCGAACTGCAGCGCGAGCGTTCGCAGGAGTTGATGAGGCTTCGCTCGACCCGATCCGACGATGACACCTTGCTGACGGAGCTGCTAGACCGAGTTGGCGACTCCGCCCTTTCCGCCGACGAGTCACTGCGCAACGATTTCTGCCACCTCGCAGACGCGATCACTACTGGGGCCTCGTTCCTCGTGACCAACGACGAGAACTTCATCAGGGCCGCGGCTCGCGCTCTGCCGGACGGCGCCGGGGTGCGCGTCGTCCGACCACACGAACTCGTGGCCGAGATGCTCGAACGCTTGGATCTTCCTACATTCCGGTCTCGCCTTATCGAGTCCCTCGATCTGGAATGGCGCCCGGCATCCGACTGGTCCGTTGAGGAACTCGCGACCAAGTTCGTTACGCACGAGACCCAAGAGCGGGCATCAACACTGGTTCGGCGGCTCCGGGTCGCGATCTCGCAGCACCCTACGACAACGAGAGTGCTGTCGGATTCATCGGGGCGCGCGCTCGCACTAGTCGCGGAGGAAAGCGTTGGACCGGTGCTGCGGGTCTCAATCCTTCGGGCTGGCCGCGGTGAGTCGTCTACGACAATCGCTCTACAGCTCGCACGACACCTGCGATCCGTCGCTCGGCAGAACAGTCTCACCACCGTCGAAATCACCGACGCTCAACGCGGCCCGGTGATTCAGTCGGCACTTGCTCAAGACGGCTACGTCGGAAATGAGCCCCCGAGCGCAACTCTCGTGGACGATCGCGTCAGTGGAACGAAGTACGACATACCGATGCTTGGGGGTGAACCTGATCTGCAGGCCGTTCGTGAGCTCGAACGCCGGCTCTGGCCTTTGGTGCTCACCGATCTCGCAGTGCCCACCTATGTGATTCCCGTGCAACCTGCGTTCGCCGAGCTCCTGTTCGGCATCGATCGGGGCGCGCTTTGGAGCGACCGGAAACGTGGGCTCGGTCTGTCCAGAGAGCACGTCTACTACAGCGGATCCAGCCGGCCGTTGCCCGAGCGGGGGTCGCGCATCCTTTGGTACGTCACAAGCGACCGCAGCGGAACGGTGCGTAGAGTGATGGCCTACTCTCGAACGTTGGACGTTGCCCGCATGCCTCCCACGGCAGCTCACCAAGCGTACGCGCACCTAGGCGTCTTCACACGCCGGCACATTGAGGGTGCGGCTTCCCGCGATGGGATGGTGACTGTCGTACGGTTCGAGGACACCGAAATCCTGGGGCACCCGGTGGGCGGGCAGGAGCTGGAAGAACTGATGAGGAACCACAACGTGAGGCACCCCCTGATGTCGATCCGTCGCGTAAACCCGCAGTTCTTCGACAGCATTCTTCGACGACAGCAACTTGGAGCTCGATGACCGCCGTTCTACTGTCGGTGCGACCCCGATACGCCCACGCGATCTTGGCTGGCACGAAGACCGCTGAAGTCCGCCGCAGATTCCCGTACCAGCCTCCAGGAACGACGCTCTACCTCTATTCGAGTACGCCCGACAAGGCGGTCATGGGCACTGTGCAACTGGACGCGATCGACCGCCCTAGCGTCGACCGGGTCTGGAACCTGTACCGAGATCAGATCGAAATCGAGAAGGCGGCGCTCGGCGACTACCTCTCTGATCTCGAAGCGGCCGCGATCCTGCGCGTGAACAACGTCCACCGATGGAGCCACCCGGTGCCCCTCCGTGACCTGCGTCTGCGCCTAGGTATCGAACCCCCTCAGAGCTTCCGCTACTTGACAGACGAACACGTCGGAACGCTTGAGGCATTACGCGCGCGGGAACCACGGCCTTTGTCGTGCGCAGTGGCCGGCGCATAACAGGGCGTACCGACCTTACGTGTCGCACCCGATCCGAGTACGCGGAGGGATCCCATCTACGCATTGCGCGTACGAGGATGCCAAGCGGACAGAGTTCGCGGCCGCTCGCGACGGGCCCTCCGGCGAACGATGCTCGGTCACGGACCCGCCCACTTTTGCGGCCGAACCTTCGGTTGGACAGTACACTCGGCGGCGTGACAAGCCCTGCAAATTGGTACGAGGATCCGACCGGGCGGTTCGAGCGCCGATACTGGGACGGTACGGCGTGGACTGATCATGTGTGGTCGACCGGGACGCAAAGCCTCGACGCACCCGAGGCGTCCAGGCCCGCAGATGCGCTGCCCATGGGCGACAAGGTGAGATCTCTGCCAGCAATCGGGGTGCCGCCGGGGTTACTTATCGCGGTGATCGCCGGCGCTCTCGTGCTCGGCATGATCTTAGGCAGAGCCGTCCCGCCGCCGTATCCTGACGGCCAGTGGTGGGGGACTTTCCTGACCTCCGCGGGTTTCGGTGGCAGCGTCGCGTTTATCGGAGCCACGATTGCAGCAGTGATCGCCCTTCATAACTCGCGCAGTGATCGGCGGCAGAAGCAGGAGGCGGAGGAGTTGACTCAGTGGTGGGGTCGCTTCACTTGGGCCTGCGAGAAGGCTGTAAGCAAAGAGCCGGGAGAGTCAGAGATGGGCCTGTCGGTACTATCTGCCCTCATAGATGCGCCATGGGCACGAGACGAGGATAATGAGATGGCGATCGGAGTTGCGAACGTCATCGCTGATGCGATCAATGCGACGCGAACGACGAGTGGAGGAGATTCTGGTGTCTGATTACAGCGAGAAGTCCGAGAAACTCGCACGCGCGCTCGCCGAGAAAGCCGCTCGAAATCTCCGGGCGACGGGCCACAGCGTCAAGCGCAACGCGACTACAGGCCGCTACGTCGTGAGCAAGGGCGGCAGCGATTTCACTATCGCGAGGGACGATTCGGGCGTCTGGATTGCCCGCAGGGGCGACTGAGTCAAGCCGGGCGAAGACTAAGCCCACGGCTCGCGGCTGCAACCGTCGCGGCGTTGCGTGTGTTGCCCCAGGGCGCCTCGCTCCTAACCGTAGGAGTAGGGGCGTTCAAGTCGCTCGGCCTATATCTGCCGCTCGCAAAGTCATGGGCATGACGGTGGCCGGATATAGATGGCGCCTCAGCCAACCGCCCTAAGGGGGCGGCATGGTTGCGCCCGATATCAACGCCTGTACAACGCTGGCTGTGCGGCGGCACAACGACGGCTTGGGCGATCTCAACGCCAGAGCGCGAGTGAATCGCCGGCGACGGAATCTCCGGCAGGGGACTTGCACGTCACTGCCTCGGGAGGCGCGTGGTCAAGGAAGGATCGCTATGCACGCCGCACCCATCAGCGACGGGGAGAACGGGGCGACGAGAGCATAGGCTCCGATTCTCACGCTCACCCGGCCATCGGCAGCTGGACCCGAGGTCACCATTTCCCCACTGCGAACCTCGGCGGTTGTGATCGGATGAACCGCGCCGCAAAGTACGCCCCGACCAGCACGCCGATCGCCAGGACCCACCCGACGTAGGGAAGGGTGAGTAGGACGAGAGCAACAATTACGGCGGCAATCCACACCCAGGTTGCGGAGTTCGGTGTCGGCGCGGCCGGGACGATGGTGGGCTCACTATAGGCAGCGGGGAGCGCCTGCGTAATCTCGTCAGGGATGTGTGGAACGGTGACGGGCGGACCATCCAGCCACTCGCCCGGAACGTCCGTCGCACGCGGAATGGACAGCGTGACCTCGACCGCGACGCGAGAACCGGCCAACTTGCCCCATACCGCCATCGTCAGCCCCCGCTCTCGCTGCGCGTCGATCAATGGAAGAGCGTTCTTCGACGTCGTCGGCGACAGTTCGCCGATCGGCTCGTTGTCAAGGAGAACGGTCGCGACGGACTTGATGCCGTTCCGAGTCGTCATATCGTTGCGCTTCAAGGTGAAGAGCAAGTTCGCAGTGCCGCCAGGCGAGAGGTAGCCGGTCAGGTAATCCAAGTGTCGGTCCTCGCCACTCACCTGAACCTTTCGGCCTCGGGGCGCGATCGTGTACGGACCGGCCGGTGGCGTGTTCTTCGGAAAGACATCCGAGGGGTCGGGTAAGGCGATTCGGATAGTACTCTTGACCTCGAACCCGCGCCGCGTATTCCTCGTCACGGCCCAGATCCGCGCGTCCACCACGGGCACGGCCCCTCCCTGAACGATGGCGGCGACGAACCACTGGGCTGCCCTTGCGATACTCGCCGCGAGATAGCCCACTGTGTGTCCTCCGATGCGCACGGCGACCGCATAAGCATCGTGCGGATTGTCGGGCTCCGGAATGAGCTCAGCCTTCGCCATCACGATGCGCGGCTCATCGAGCGCCGGTCGGAACCCGAGGGCTGCAACGATCTGCTCTTCCCTGTACGCCTCACCCACGATGTCAGTCACAGGACCATAAGGAGACGAGATATCGACGCGAGGGAGATGGGGCGCGTAAGCGAGCGACTGAACGCCCTCACGTCGCGGCCAGTAGGTGTCATGCCAGCGACGCCCATCCCACCACTGTCGAAACCCAGCACGAGCACCCGACTCGTACCAGCCAGGCGCTACCCTTTTCGCTTTATCGATGGTCCCGGTCATTTGCTCTCCCTCTGAAGTGCGTCGCGGTTCGCGCGTTACTCGCGGAACCGCGTCAACGTCATCGCTTGCGCAGAGGAGCTGGATGAGACTCTTGATACGCGGCGCTCATCACCGACAGGTCTGCGTTGCATCAACTTCGCCAGCATCCGTCGCTCACCGCCCCCCGTTCGCTATCCCAAGGCGTCGGGCACGAATCCGCAAAGAACGCCCCGAACCGGCTCTTTTCGTGAACAGTGGACTTGCGAAATCGCCGTTGACCAGCCTGATTCTCAGCGCAAAGTCTGAAGTAGCTTGAGACGAGGGCGAAATCGCGCCGCCATCGGAGCCCGGAATCATCAGTCCGAACTACTTGAGACGCAGCCGCATTAGTCCGATCAGGCTTGAGACGCGACACCACTGTCAGGTATCAACCTCGGTTGGACCTTCTCAAGGTAGTTCGGACTGGCGCCAGACCGGCTCGATCCGTGAGATCGGCAGC
>CALALQ010000041.1 GCA_937925595.1 uncultured Demequina sp.
CCCAGATCGCGACGACGAGGCCCGCCGTCATGAGAGTCACCAGCACCCACCCGGTTATGCAACACTCTTGATTGTGTCTCACCCAGATCGCCCAAGCGCGATCGCCAGCACGCCCAGCGGGGCGATCAGACTGCGTTTCGCTAACAGATCAAGCGCCATGTCGTACGCAACCGACTTCATGAGCGAGTCTCAGGCGAAAGACCTACTCTCTCGCGTGCAAAGGCTTCGCGACGGCACGCCTCTATTCATGCGCGATATCGCGCCAGCAGACTTTTGGTTCGAGTACGGGCTTCACCTCGGCAGAGTGCATCATGGTTCGACACTGAGGGACTATTCAATCCTCGTGGCCAAGTTCGCGCGTTTCCTTGACGACCGCAACATCGATGTCGCAAGTGCCACCGAGGACGACATTGTCGACTATCGCGTTATGCGGACTCAAGGGCCCAATCGCATCTCCCCCAAGTCATGGAAGTCAGACGCCACGATCATCCGGTCCATCTTCGACTTCGCCATTCATTCGGGCATACGCACAAATCGACCGTGGTTCGAGCACGGCGGGCGAAGTGCGCTGAGTGATCCCATCCGGTCACATCCCGACAACCGAGGTCTGTCCGAGAAGGAATGGGACCAGTTCATGACGATCGGTCTGCTCGGCCGAATGCCCGACGGCAAGGTCGATCCCGGCTTTCACCGAGTGTGGGCGATGCGAAACCTGGCAGGCGCTCAGTTGGCGCTTGCCACAGGGCTGCGGGTCCGCGAGTTTTCAGCGTTGCTGCTCCCCGAGCTTGCCCCGGTGCAGGGCACATCGGGTCACTACATCCAACTGGAGGCGTTGGCAAAAGGACGGCGTCCGCGTGGCGTGTTCGTCCCTGGTGGCGTGGCTAAGCGCCTTCAAGGCTACGTACGAACTGATAGACGCTCCGTAGTGTGCCGCCCTGGTTGGAACCCTCATTTTCGAGCCAACGAGATGTTCATTATCGAACGCTGGTCGCCAGGCGACCGTCGACTCACCGGAACACTGGGTGGCGACAAGCTCCGGGTGGAAGTCAAGGAGATGGACGCTGAGCTGCGAGCACGCACATTTCATCTCGTCGACGGTCGGATCGAGCCTCTGGCTCTCTTCGTGAACTCATGGGGACGTATGACATCCCGAGCAACGTGGCACCGGGTCTTCCAGGATGCCTCGCGCCGAGTAGGTTCCTTCCCGGACACGTATCCCGCCGCTCGGCACGTGACGCCCCACACCCTGCGACACACGTTCGCGCGTCGGTATCTCGCCTACCTGAATCAGCAAGCACGGCTACATCCCAGCGATTGGGGTGATATCGACCCAGTAGTCCTCACCCAACGCGCGCTTGGCCACGCGAGCTTGGCGACGACCAGCCTTTACGTGAGTGAGGACACGGTGCCGGGCCTGCTGGAAAACCTATTCAATATGTCGACGGACCCGTACGAGACGTTCTCCGACATCATCGACCGCTACCAACGCGAGAGAGCAACCGCCTGAATGTCCGACGACCGAGTCTCCTACGCGTGCATCCACTCAGGGCACGAAATGCGCTGCCATCTGCGTCCCTCCGATTACCGCAACTCGATGCTGTGCAGCGAAATGGCTGGATTGTGGGTACGTCAAGCTCGCGCATCAAGCTGGAAACTGGGAACCGCCCAACAGAGCGCAGGTGCAGTTCGGGATCTTGTGCGGTTCTTGGACAAACGACGCCCTCACGGCGGCTACTCGTTGGTCGGTCCGGGCGATGACCTCGGGGACGAGCTCATCAGCTGGCGCGATGATGTTCGAGCCCGCGGGCGGGACAGGATGTGGCGTGCCACTCTCCTTCTCCTGCGGCGTGCACGATTTGAAGGGTTCCAGCTCCAACCGACGCTCCTTCTGCTTGCTACTCAGGCCGGCTGGGCCTACAAGAGCAGCGGAGCGGAGACGCCGCTTGATGAGTACTCAAACGCAGAACGCATAGCTCAGATGCGAGCAGCGACAGCGAGCGTCGAGGCCTGCGAAACTCGACTAAGTAGAGGCTTCGCACTCTTCGAGTCTGACGACAGGCTCAAGAACGCCGTCGCATTCGCCCAGTCGACGCGGCCCTATCTCGCTATCGCGGCCGCCGTCCGCGGAGACCGACACTTGGCCGACGGCATGGAAAGCGCGCTTCAAGCGCCCCTACCAGCAACTCCGTTGCGTCTCGTCCAAAGCATCGGCTCACTTCTCTCGCCGACACCGCTGGAACTCATGAGCTTCCAGATCCTGCTGATGTGGGGAACAGGGTTGGCGCCAGAGCAGGTGCGCGACGTCCACACAGATGACATAGAGCTCGAGCCGGGTCGGCTGCGATGGGAGAGTTTCAAGGCGCGGTCGCGCACCCTTATGCGGTTGCAGTACGAGGGAGACGAACCGTGGAGGGTGCCTAGCCTGATGCGACGCACCGCAGAATCGACTGCCATCGCGCGCTCCTACGCCGGGAGCAATCGAATCTTCACGACCTTCACAGTTAGTGCTCTGGGTCAGGGTGCACTCACTTTCAAGCCCATGCCCCATCCGAGCCCAACGCTCCGTGATTGGCTGCGTGATCAAGGCATCCAGTCCTCAGAGCCCCACGACCTGCGTCGGATACGCAAGGCCGTCAAAGCAATGCGTGCTGGCGTGTCGTCAAGTGCGGAAGAAGCCGCTCGGCCCGATCACAGCCTAAGAACCTTCAGCCGCCACTACGCAGGCACCACGACCTCGCTCTCGCGGTCCGGTCGAGTCATTATCCAGGCTCAAGAACGTGTGCACGCACGAGTCTCACAGCATCGGGCCGTGGTCGTCCCGACGAGTTCGAGTACCGCTGCGCAAAGTCATGTCGACGGTGACGTTCAATCGGTCGCGAATCAGGTCGCGGCAAGTTCACCGGTCGAGCGGAGCTTGTCCGCCAGCGCCTGCTCCAATCCGACTAGCAGCCCCTTCATGCCAAACGGCCAGTGGTGCACCAAAGCTCCTTTTGCATGCATGCTCTGCCCAAACGCAGTCATCTTCAATGACCACGCACCCCAACTGTTGCTCATGAAGGCGGAGGTTCAGGCTCGCCGTGACACAACTGCCCCCGATGAGTACGCCGCAGTCCTGCTCCCAGTGGCCGATGCCATCGATGATTACCTCGGGCAGATGAGCGCGTCCGTACTGCAGGGCGCCCAAGCACGTATAGAGCGCGAGGAAGAGTCGCTCGTTCTCCCCCTGACTCAGAGGCAACAGCATGACGCTTGATGACACTGCGAGCCCCGAACGCGCTGCCCACACGAGTTTGAGCCCGCAAACCCCACAGTCGGCGGAGGCCGCGCAGCCGGCAAGGCCTCCGTTTGAGGCGACTGATCTGGTAGTCAGCGGTCTGTATATAGGTAGCCCCGATGAGCCTCTGCAGTTGTACGGTGACGCCACAGTTGTCACGTGGAACGTGAATGCTCTCGGACGTCCGCCTGCACGAAGTCGCAAGTGGGGCGTCATCAACTTCCGCAGTTTGCGCGGTGAATGGTTGGACTCCGCAAAAGCGCTTGCTATCGCCCTCCTCAATCCGGATCTTCCACGCCTAGTCGGCCGCGCAGTCCCCATGCGTCAAGACCCCGCCGTGCCGCCAAGCGTGGAGAACCATATGCGCGCTCTCCACGACTACTGGCTGATCGCAAAGTGGGGTGGGTTTCCTGCCAGCCTGCGCGACTGGGGCACGACCGAGTTCACAGAGGCGCTGGCACGGCTAGACGCGCTTGGGCCAATCAGCGAACACCGCCTGAGGCACCTCGAGCGCGTTCCGCGCCTGTTGTTCGCATTGCGTGATGTCATCCCCAACAGTCCGCAGTCAGACCCGTGGCCAACCAAGGACCAGTCTCCGTTCGACAAGCGATTCCGTAAACGGGGCTCGCTCGCGACTGAGCCAGTTGACCCGTTCGCCTACTTCTCCCTCCTTGACGCTGCCATGTCTTACGTGGATCTGTTCAGCGTCGACATCCTTCAGGGCCTCCGCAACCTTGAGGACGCGAGCGCTCGACGCAGCCAGATCAAGGGATCCGAGGTCGCCGGTTTCACTGATGCATACTTGACGGATCCCGATACGTCGGTCCCGGTGCATGTCGCAGTAGAAGCGGGCGCGACCAACGAAGAAGTTGAGGCTGCCATCAACTGGAGTCTGCTCGGTCGATTGATCGCCGGGCGGAAGAACGGACTCTTCGAGGGATCCAGGGCGGTGAACATAGTTCGCCGAGCGCAGGCAGTTGCGAAGGTTCGAGCAGGCAACTCAATCGTCGGCGGAATCGTAGTTCCATCTGCTCAGCTGGATGGACGTGAGTCTCCCTGGACCGAGGGGCTGTCGCCCATCCAGCTCCAGAATGAGGAGCGTTTCCTGCGCACCGCCTGCTATATCGTCATCGCGGCCTTCACCATGATGAGGGACTCGGAGGTTCAATCGCTACAGCGCGGGTGCCTGACCACCTACATGGGCCTGCCGGCGGTGCGGTCCACTTTGCTGAAAGGTGAACCCAGTCGACCCATGGCGCATTGGTGGATCACCGCTCCCGTCGCACGCGCCATCACCGTGCTGGAACAGATCAGCCATCATCCGGAGCACTTGTTTGCCAGTTCACGTGCGACGAAGGGCACGGATGCGGGCGGTATCTACATTCATCACCGACTCCCAGAGTTCCGCGATCAGATCAACCTGACTGCATCAACGACTGGATTGACTCCAATCCCCGACGAGCCGATCACTCCGCACATGCTGCGGCGGACAATGGCGCTGATCACGGAGTATGAACGCGGAGGGCAGCTTGCGGCCGCACATCAGCTCAAGCACGCGTACCTTGTGTCGCGGTCGAACTCCCTTACCGGCGCCTACACCGCTCCTACTGAGAAGTGGGCGGAGGAACTACACCAACGCGAGGGCGAGCGTGAGGCTCGTCGCGCCATCGACGAGCTCGCACTCTCGCCTACGGCCCGCCCAGTCGGGCCGGGGGCCTCCCGACTCCGAACTGTAGGCCAAGGAGCAGTGCTCGATGATCCCGCCCGGACTCGGCTTCTCGCTCAGTCTTTCCCCGACCTCAAGTTCGGCACCGCCAACGTCTGTCTCGGCGATGTTTCCGTCGCTGCTTGCCTCCCCAGCGACCAACGCGATGGTTCCCAACGGGTGCGGCCGTATGCGTGCGATCCGACCCAGTGTGCGAACTCTGTAGTTATGCCAACCCAGCAGCGCCTTTGGCAAGAGGAGGAACGTACCCTCGAGGAGATGCGAAAGACTCCCCGCATGTCAGCGCACGCGCGAAACCTGGTCAGCCATCGCCTTGCGGAAGTCAAACGAATCACCCGGAGTATCTCTTGAACAGCTCGGAAGACGCCCTCCGCGCAGCGATGACTCGTCTGCTGGCGGGAAAGCCAGAGATCACCGACGGCGCTCTCACGAAGCGGAACCTCTATATCGAGGCGAGAGTTAGCAGGGCGACCATGAACCGGGCCACAGCCATCATGCGAGAGTGGGAAGCGTCGGTCGCCGTTGCCCTGGAGCTGGACCCTGAGTCCAAGCGGCCGCTTTCCGAGGAGCGAAAGCTCCAACGCAAGATCCGCGAAAAGAATGCTCAGATCAGCGAGCTGGCGAAGAAGCTCGAGGCCGCCGCGACTCTCATCGCACTCCTGACGGAGGACAATAGATACTTGCGCCATCGCCTCAGTTCTTCCGGGGCAGCGGACATTGCTGACATGCAAGAGCGGCGCGCGCGACCGCCCGCGACCCACGGGTGAGACTTTCGAGAGGCCGAGGCCTCCGTTGAGCCAAGGACTCGGTGGCCACGTCGGTGAGGTCCCCGCCGGGCTTCAGAGACCGCAACCGGACCCGCCCAGTTTCGCTCGGGATGTGGCACGCACCGAGCACGTCCGATCCCTCCCGATGTCATCGATCCCCGAAGTCAGGGCGCAAACACCTTCCATTCGGTGGCGTCCTATAGCGCGTCGATCCGGGCACGTGTTCGACACGGCCAGTCCGCTCACGGCGGCTCGCATCGTGTCACCACACGCGCGACACACTCTGCCAACCACTTTCGTCTTGGCTCCTCGGGGTTTGCTGGTCCCTGCGCCATCACCATCTCTTGGCGCGAACGTGATCCTCGATAGCTCCCAACAGTCGCTCGAGGTCAGGTGTGATGGGCTCGCCCGTCCACCTCTTGATGTCGTTACGAAAGCTGTCGCGGTCGAACGCGCTATCCCGGACTCCGTTCGCGAGAGCGGTGGCAATGTAGCGTTGATGCGGCTCAACCCGCGCTACCGCGATCTTGAACGCCCGCTTCCAACGAGCGGCTCGCGCAAGTGTCCCGTGCTGGCTTCGAGCTACGAGGCGTTCGGTGCGGCGCCGTTGGTTCCGCCGAAGCCTGCGGAGCGTTTCGTGTCCCACTGGTGAAGATGCGAGCTCTACCCATGCGTCCAACTCGGTCACATCAGCGGCGGTAATACCCCGCGAAGGGTTGGTGATCCAAAAGGACCTTGTTAGCGCACGATCGCGGGCTGGACGCACCTCCGAAAGGTCGAGAGAGTCCAGCGAGACCGGGTTGTCATCGACCCACACAAGCGGCCGCCCAGGGTATCGCCGAGCGAGGTTCAGGGTCTTCCATTCAGGTGAGTCCGGAAACTCCTCAGCGACACCACCCGATACGCCGAGCGGGAGCGGTGGGATGCCTAGAGGCTCCGCGAAGTACACGTTCGCGTACTCCTGCCAAGTGGTCGCCCACACCACCTCGATACCGCGCGAGAGTAGCGACCGAACCCAGGTCGCACCGATGCCAGATAGCCAGTACGTCCCGGTCGCGGTGCCAGCGGAATCCCAGTCGGGTGGGCGATGGAACAAAGCGGGGTATGCGCCGCGTCGCAGCGTGAGCTGCACGGGGTATGCACCCTCGGGTGCGGGCTGTCCGGGACGAACAGCCAGACGAAGGACGCCGTCAATATCGATCGCGACGACTGGACGGTAGCGCTTGATGTTCGCCGACGTCATGATCACCGCGAATCCGCCAACCGACGCACGGCCAATACAACCGTGTCGGCCCCGCAGTCCGTGCGCTGGCCTCGTGGTTGGCGAGTCGTTTCGCGGCGGTCACGGGAAGGCGACTCCGACGGTGAGCACTGCCTCCTCGCCCAAGGCTCCACGGCGGGGCGAATCGCGTCCGCCAAGCAACAGTGTCCAACATCGCAGGCCGATCGGCTGCGCGCTGGCAACGTTCCAGGGCAGCTCACAATCAGGGTTTCCATCAGCATTAGACGAGTGCGGCGGCCGCCACGCGTTCTGCTTCGAGGGCCTCTCGACGTTGCCGGGAGTGTGCGCGAAAAGCACGGCCCGTTCGAAGGCTGCGTTCCACCCCGTGATCCCAGTTCACCCAGCCGCGCCGCCGCCACTCGATCATGACGCACAACCGGAACTCCTGGAGCGCTTGCCTTCGCTCGGCAAAGTTGAGACCCGCGAGCCGCGACGGGTATCCGTTTCCGTCGGGCAGGAGCTCCTGGAACACCTCCGAGAACGTCGGACCCCGGCCCGTACGTTTGCGCGTCCGCGAAACGAATATTCCCGCTGCTAGGCCCCATTCGTCAGCGGTGCTCTCTCCCGTGAAGGACTCGAACATCGCAAGCCAGGGCGTCGGCGGAGTCTCGGAGGAGACCCGCCACCAGATCGGTCGGAGTTGACCAGTCACTACATCTCGACAATCCGGGCCGTCTAAGACACGAGCAACGTGGCGTCCGTCGGCCCGGTAGTCGTCACGCAGCAGCACACGTGCAAGACGATTCCGCGAAGCCGCGCGAGGTCGAGGGTGATTGTTTCGTATGGCCAGTCAAAGTATGCCATACGGACTAGGCAGTGCTGACGGAGCAGTCCGGCGAGGCTTGAAGAGTGCCCCGTCGAGACGATCACGCAGACTCTGAGTGGAGTCGTTACGCGGCGCGTTTGGCAATCTCGCTGCAGACCGCACGTATTAGCGCTGGACTGAGCCAGGAGCAGGTTGCGTATCGAACAGGACTCTCTCGATACACGTATCAGAAGTACGAGCGGGGCGAGTCACGACCCGGAATGCCGGCCAACCCGACCCTGCGCTCGGTGCTCGCAATCGCGCAAGCACTTGAAGTCTCACTCGAGGATCTGATGCCTGCGCCGCGGCCAGATCTTCGCGTTCGATAGTCCCCGACTGTGGTCCGGTCTCGGACCATGTGCATCGATCGCGTACGTCGTCACTCCGCTGAATAGCGCTCCACCTCGCGAGAGCTGATGCTCGCAGCTGGGTCCTGTCGGGATGCGCGGTCAGGGACCCGGACTACAGGCCCAACGCAAGCACAGATGCAACCACGACCAGCAATACGGCGAAGGCGATGAAGATGACGAAGCTGACCACCGCAGTTCGACATGCATCAAACTTCTGACGCGCTGCCCTGGCGAGAACGAGCACCTGGTCCCAAGCGTCATCATGGGCTGGGACGGCAAAGAGATGATCGTCCAGGTCCTCACGCGAAGCGTGGGCGAGCAGAGGCCAGGAAAAACGATTCACGGAACCTTCCGCGGTCCCGGTAGGCATGAGCGCGCGCGCGAGGCTTCCTAGGGTGATGGCAAAGAAGGTCGTCGCTACTATCACGAGGAAACCCACGACGATCGCGGCTGTGGTTCCGCGCTGAATGGCCTCAATGACGGTCGAGCTGTTCGCAAGAGTGAGAGTGAGAACTACACCGAGCGCGGCCATCAAGATCGTTGCCTTGGTGTCGGCAAACCTCACCCAGTTCGCGACTTGGTCAAGAGCCTGGTGCGCGCCCTCCGACGTGTCATGCTTACGCCGCATCAGGCTGAGCGCCTTCCGTCGGCCAACGCTGGATGATCCGCCATTCGGTGTAGGCGGCGAGCCAGTGCGCCGCCCAGGCGATTACTGTGGCAACCGTATGAGTGGACGGATCCCAGTCGGACTGGTCGGCTACGCACAATGAACCATTGAGGTACAGGTGTGGCGAAGGAATCCACCGTCCTGCGCGTGCGATTCCCAGTTGGGGTCCCCCGAGTACTCGCACGGATGGCAACCCTTGATCGATGCGCGTCGACACTTGGATAACGAAGCGCCCCCGACCGGTATCGATGCACCCCGTCCACACGGGCGGCCGCTCGTCATCAATGGACATTCGGACGAAGCGCGGGAACGCAATGGCGAGCGCGCGGTCATGCCGGTCGAGTGCGTCCGGATCGTCCCACCAGTGAACTCCGGTGGGCGCGTCACCCGCCGGCTCGTCGATCCCACCGTGGAACGTATGCCGAACCACGGGGCTGACGGCTCCGTGCTGCGGGTGTGTGTAGCCGAAGCCGGGCGAACCGCTGACCCCATCGAACAGGATCAGCCCGTCCGCGGTCACGAATCGCCGGTCCTTCACACCAAAATGACTAAGCAATGCCGCGATGGTCATGATTTCCTCCCCAAGACATTTGAACTGGGAACGCCGCCAAGCTCTTCAGGCACCTTGCCCAGGTGGGCCAGCGCGCGTCGCCATCGGAAGTCGTAGAAGTGGTAGTACTCGCGTCGTTCCCGTCTCCTGTACTCCTTGGGAGACTTCGGGTGAGTAGAGAACTCCAGGTTCGTGGGGAGAGCCCGCCTAAGCCCCTGGCCGACGACGACCTCCCACGAATCCGCCACCTTTTCGCATTTGGCAGCGAAGTTAGCGGCAAAGCCCAGCGCGTTGATCTCGCTGTGGGCCTCGCTTCCAGTACGGATGAAAGTGATGGGTCCGGCATCAGCCCCTGCGCGCGCCTGAACATGCTCCATACCCTTGCTGTCCAGCCAAGGGTTGACGCCGTTTTCCACCGCGTCGAGCGCGAAAGCGCAGGCGCCGAGGGCCAGGGCCGCGGACAGCTCCGGAGGACCGCCGAAGCCTGCGAAGAGCCCGTCCCCCCTTAGCCCAAGTGCGTGACCGCCGAACTGCGTGACGGTCTCGATGAAACCGGACAGGACTGCGTGAGCGAGGTCGACCACATCGTCTTGGTCGTCCCAGAACGTTCGCCCCGTGAAATCAGTCAGGTCAAGGAACACGATGGACATCGGGAGCGTCTGTCGTTCACCCAGCCCGAGCGACTGCACGTCCGGATGTCCAAGGCTCTTCTCAAGGCTGCGGTACGCAGCCATTGCGTTCCCGTTGCTGAACATGGCGTACGAGCGTGCTCGCTGGCGCGTGTTGAAATCGTCAGCGACGGTCCGCGTGAACTGTGCTTGGTCGAACGTGCTCATCGCGCCTCCCTCCCCTGAACGCTAGACGGGGGTACGGACATCGCAGTGCTGCGTGCGAGACGTCGCGTTTCCGCGTAGGCCCGACGCGGGCCGCACCCCGAACCGTTTGGCGCAGACAACCCCATCAGACTTGGTGCAACAGGATCCATGTGCGATGTCCTCTCGAAGCACCGGGGCCTCCTCGTCAGCCGCAAGTCCGCGCAAATGTCGAAGCTTCGTCTTTCGAAGAGCCAATCTCAGACGGAAAATCTCGTAGATCCGCCCTCGACCCCAGCCCCTGACCTGTCTCCGAGCTCAGGTTGCGCTCGGGGTCTCGGTGCTTGTTGGGCCCAGTCTTACCCTCATCACGCAAGACCTCTGTTTTCGACACGCCGTAGACCAATACCAGCGATTGCCCCGACGCCCCCTAGTGCCTTAGCCCCGCACATGTGGGCATCGCGCGAGGGCTGACGTCTGGACGATGTGCTGTCGGACGTCGCTCACAAGTTCATTGCGACCGGAGGGGGTGGAGCCCGATGGTGGCACCTCTTGTTCCCTCAGCCGTGGATCGCCAACTTGTGAGTCGCGGCTGAGGGATGCTGGCGAGGCGCCTACCGATCAGCGGGCAGAGGTCGAGGCCTCCAGGTCAGCACCGGAATCAGGCAACTGCGCCGCCGAAGACGGGTTGGCCGGCTCAGGTCGATGCACGAAGTTGTTCCAGTATTTGGCGTACAGCGAGTCGAACCCCTCCCGAAACCTGAGCATCTCGTTTGGCGCCGCGAAGACCGCCCCCTGCATTAGATAGACCCTCGAGTGGAGCGACGGCATGCCAAGCAACTCGTAACTCGATGGACCCACCACCCGAATGTCCGTGCCGTTAGCGCGGAGCAACGTGCTTTGACGACCCCACCGGTCGGTCTCGCTCGACACCACCTCGAACGTCGCGCGGACGCATCCGATCTCCTCGAGAGAGCGGAGAACCGTGCGCGCTTCATCCAGCGCAGCGTTCACCTCCCGCGCGGTGGGTGTGCGCTGTTCGCCTTCCGCGTGAAGTAGTCCGTTGCGGGCCCGCAAGATGCCTGAGTCGTTCAGCTTGGTACTCACATCTCGAAGAGTCGAACGCAGGTTCACTTGCGAAGCGGCTGTCAAGTCCAGATATGGGATTGTGTGCGCGAAAGGGAAGCGCTGTAGGTCCGTTTGCTTCACGAATCTTGGGAAGTCCTCGGTGTCACGAAGGAAGTCTGACTCGCGCAACCTCAGATACTCAAGGTGATTTGATAACCGTAGGAACCCTTGGACCAGCTGCCTAAGCTCCGGCCTGTCGCTCAAGTCATTCCGTCCGACACCCTCCTTGCGCTCGACGGAGCCGTTCAAGGTCTCGATTGCGAACTTTCGCGCTGACTTCACGTGGAACTCGAATGGTCGGCCCGACGTTGCGTGGTCAGTCAGCAGCGCCCAGGTTGCAAAGACGAGCGAGTCGAAAAGGTGGCGTTCGAGCGCGACGGAGTAGTTGGAAACGACAGCACGCAAGGCCTCTTCCGTTGAATCTGTGACTGCAGGCGCGGTGACCACGAACCGCTCGAGGGCGGTGTGGTTCGTCCAGTAGTTATCGCGAACGTCAGGGCGCCGGCGCGGGGCGAACCCGAGTTTCCAAAGCAGCGTGTCGAGGAAGGTCTCATCGTCACCGTCGTAGGCCAGTCCCAAGACCTCCGCAGCCTTCTTCGCGTTCGATTCCCGAGACAGAACGAGCGTTGACAAGATGTCTCTGGGACTCGCCGTGCGAAGGAAACCCTCTAGCCGTTCTTCAGCAGTGGCGCCGGGTCGCTCGCGAAGAAGCCAAGCAAGGTCATTCATCTCATCGGGAGATGACGAGTCAAACATGGAGCGTGCGAGAGAGGTAAGTCGCAGGAGCGTGACCGCGGAGTTTCCCGGCATGACCCGATAGCCCATACCGCTCAACTCGGAACGGAGCTCCCATCCACCCGACCGCTCTCGATGATTTACGACGGGCTTTCGCACTTCGCCGTCTGGCACGATGATCGCACCGGAACGAACCACCTGGTCCAGTACCTCAGCGAGAAATCCATCGGGCTCTGTGAGCAACAGATTGAGTAGGCTCGCGCGGTCAAGACCTGGAGCCCACTTCGAGACATCCCCACGAAGTCCGAACTTGACGGCCCAGTCACGGGTACGTCCTTGTGACGATTCCCACACCCGCTTCAGCAGCGTGCGGAGTTCCTTGTCATGAAGGCCGTCCCCTAGCAGGAACGGCAGCGTCGAGAGATCGTTGATCTCGTACGGGTTGTACCGGTCCTCAACGAGGTCCGATGCGAATCCGGACCAATCCGAGGGCTCCGCCGAGAACTGTCTCAGCACGCGACTTGCGGCAGGTCTGTGCTGGTTTTCCCCTGCTTCTCGGCTCGTTGAGAGTGCTACTCGGTGCACTGCCGAACATGCGATATCGCTGCAATGCTGCAGCGGGATATCCGTTGAAGGATAGAGATTCCTCTCAAAGCCGAGGCGCCACATGCCGAAAGGTCCAATGAGGAAACGACCGTCATGGAACACGCCCTGAGGCTTGTCCTGAAGTAGTCGCATGGTGTCGCCATGCTTCAACTCACGCCGCTCCTCTGGAGCAATACGCACTGCCTCGTCGTAGAGGTCGCGTCCAAAGACCATTGGAAAAAGGATTCGTTTGTCGCGAATCATGTCCGAGATGGCTTCTTCGAGCTTGCTCAGATCTATCCGCTCGATGTCAATCAACGGATCGACGTGGGTGAGAGACAGTAGGCAAAGAAGGTTTGCGTCCTTGGTCTCCACCGACTCATTTGCAACCAGTTGGTGTCGGAGCTTCTTGCCTGAATCGGATAGCAGGATCGCGCGGTTGAGTTCGTCGGAAGCTTTGAAGTCTGACGTGATGATCGAGTGCGTCAGAATGTGCACGAGCGTACGTAAATCAAGGAAACGCTCTCGCCACTCTTTGTCTGGATAATCCGCCGCCAACTCGACACGTGTGCGCGCGCCCGAGGAAGACATTTGGCCCCACTTTCACGATCCCCTGCTGTTTGCTCAGACGCTACAGGTATGAGCGACCTCCACGGACGTAAAGTTCTTGTTCAGACGACACATCGGCGTATCCCCGAGATAGTGACGGGCGCGCCGAGGTCGCCCTCCACCTAGGACTCGCGCGACGCGCCAGCCCGCGCCGTGTGTCTCATGAGACATGCGTTTGACACATAGATGCTGGAACGTCTCCGCGGTCGTCCGGCGCCCATCGCGCTCTCACCCGCCGGCTGTTC
>CALALQ010000042.1 GCA_937925595.1 uncultured Demequina sp.
GAGCAGGGTGCGAAAGACATGGTCCGCCACGCTCGCGGGCGGAGACCCCAGGGTGAAGCGCCTGGCAAAACTGTCATCGACCACGAAGACCCCCTGGATATCGGCGATGCCCGGCGTACGTACCGCGAGCCTCGAGCTGTGTGCAACGTCGGCACATCGATGGTAGTATACTGTCATTATGCGCAGAACTCACACGCATTCAGTCCTTGCCACGTCGCTCGTCGCAGCGGCGTCGATCTCGCTCTTCACCGCGTGCACGTCAGATTCCGACGTCACCGAACCGCCCGGCCAGGCGCACGTCGCCGAAGCGTCGTCCTGCCCGGGCGAGTTCCTCTATTCACTGGCCAATCAGCGCACGGCGGCCGGTGCGGGCGTCGACGTCACCGAAGATGACGAGTCGACCGCGTTCGATGACCTCGATGGCGACGGGCGCGCGTGCGTCGCGAAGCTCGTCGGCAACCGGAAGCTCCCTTCGGGAGCACCTGAACCTGATGAGTACGTCGCGCTCTACGAGGGCGACCGCACCGACGCGCTCACCACGCAGGTCGAGTCGGCCGGCTTCGCACCATCGGAGAACGGCATCTGGCGCCGTGAAGGCGAGTTGCTCACCATCAGAACGGAAGACGCCCCGCGCCTCGGAATCGAGGGCGAGGCGACCTTCACGCTGGTTTCAGTGATGGAGTCCGAGGAACTCGCAGATATTCGGGTACCGCGTTAGCGTCCGCTGTTCGCTCCGGGAATCAGGATCGAGCGAAGGTGCTCGAGCGCTCGGTGCGCGGCCTTGAGGTCAGACGCGGAGAGCGCCTCGAGAAGCATCTCCTGACCCTTGCTCAGGGTGTCGATGTCCACCCAATCCGGGAGAGTGACGCTGCCCAGTCGGATCACATGCTGCACCGACTCCAGGGTCCGGTAGAGCGGCTGGTTTGCCGTCAAGGAAGACAGCGACGTGAAGAACTCGAAGTTCTCGAGCGCGACCTTTCGGGCATCGTTCGCTTTGACCGCATTCCGGAACGCCGTGTGGTGCTGCTTCATCTGTCGCAGCGTCTTCGCGGGAACCTTGGCATTGATCTCGTCGACGAGCGAGCGCATCAACGCTCCCCACACGATCGTGTAGTCGCGAACGGTCTCCGGCGAGATGACGGCGACGCGCGTGAACCGGTTCGGCTCCGCTTCGACGACGCCGAGCGTCCGGAGCTTCTGGAGTGCTTCGCGGACGGGCGTGCGCGAGATCCCGAGCTCGCGCGCGAGCGCGACGTCGTTGATGCGCTCCCCCGGCTCGAACCGGCCGGCGTGGATGGCCGCGAGGAGCTCGTTGTAGAGATTCTCGCCCACGGTCTGCCGGGATGTCGAAATGCTGATCTCTCGTGCGACAGCTGCTGCAGTATCCATACGGACAAATATAGCGGTCGTCAGTACGTCGGATGCCCGAATCGGCCATCGTCGTCGCATCGTTACTGAAATATCGGCGACGCGCGCGTCCTCGCTGGGCCCCGCGCGGGCGTCGACCGCCGGCGGTGCGCAGCCCATGGGTGCACACTGAACTGCATGACCCCCCGAGGCCCGAACGCGCCGAACGCCGACCTTCTGCTCGTCGTCGACACCGCCAACGTGCTGGGTTCGCGTCCCGACGGCTGGTGGCGTGACCGCGTCGGCGCGACCACATCATTGCTCGAAGCGGTTGCCCGACTCTCTGGGGCACTGGTGCGGATCCCAGGGGAGGTGAACGACCGGCGCCTGCGCGAGGTCATCATGGTGCTCGAGGGTCGCGCGAAACGCGCCGAAGTGCCGGCGGGCGTCATCGCGGTCAGGGCTGAGGCTGACGGTGACGAACGCATCGCCGAAGTCGCCGCAGAGCTCGTGGCGAGAGCCGACACGTCGGTGCTCGTCGTCACGGGTGACCGCGGACTTCGCGCACGCCTCCCTGCCGACGCGGTCGTCGTGGGCGCCACCTGGTTGAATCACCTCATCGGGCGGTCCTGACTGCGGCCGCTCCCGCCCGGGAAATCTCCAGTCTCGCGAAAGAGGTATCTCAATATCCACTCGTCCCGCTAGACTGCGCGCGAAACGCGAGTCGGGAGAGGGCCCATGGATGAGATCATGCACGACGCCACATTGCCGCCCGTGCCGGGGAGCGAACGCGCGGGAGCCGTCCTGGACCCCATGCTGAGGTCGATCATCGACGGCACGCTGGCAGCCGGTGCCGAGCTGCGCGTGTCCGCGTGGGCGGCGAGGTTGGGGGTCCGCGTGTCGGCCGTCGACGACGCGATCGTTCGGATGTCCTACCTCGGACTCGTCGAACGGGACGATACGGACACCGCGCGCCTCATGAGCTTCACGCGACATGAGGCACGTCAGGAGCTGAAGTGCTGGGCGGAGATGCACCTCGCGCTGATCAGCCTTGCCGCGCAGCCGAGCGACGACATGCTTCGCCGGATGACCCGCGCTCGCGATGCGTATGCGCAGCGCGTCGATGCCGGCGCCGCCGCCGACGTCGGGGCCCATATCGCGTTCTTCGGCGTGCTTCGGGACACGTCGACCAGCTTCGGCCTGCGGCT
>CALALQ010000043.1 GCA_937925595.1 uncultured Demequina sp.
TGGCCGGACGCCGCCGCCGCCGTCTGCGCCGCGCGCAGGCGGGCCAGCGACGCGACCTTTTCGGCGTCGGCGGCGAGCGACGCCTCGCGGGCCATGGTCACCGCCGCCTCGGCCTCGCGCTCCGCCGCCAGGGCGCGGTTGAGCACGTAGATGTTGGTGGTCAGCGTCGTCTTCGCCTTGGCCCGCGTCAGGTCGCCTTCGGCGGCGGCGACCGCCGCGACCGCCGCTTCGGCCGCCGTCGTCCTGGCCACGAACTCGGCCTCGGCCGCCTGCAGCGTCGCCACGGTGAGGGCGCGCGCCTGTTGCGTGCGGATGAGGTCCTGCGCCGCGGCGACCTTTTCCGCCTGGGCCGCCTCGACGGTGGCCACCGCCTTGGCGTACAGCGCCACCTTCTGATCGTCGATGGCCTGGGTCACCGCCTGCACGCCGGTCGGCACCAGGCGGGCGGTGGCGATGGCGCCAAGCGCCAAGGCGGCGCCGCCCGCCGCCGAGCCGACGGCGTCGAGGTTGTCGGCCAGCGTGAGAAGGCCGTCGGCGAGCGTGCGGGTGGCGCCGGCCGCCGTGTCGAGGCGACCGATCTGGCGCTGCGCGGCGTTGCCGAGCACCACCCAGGCGTCGCCCACCGTGGTCGCGATACGGCCGAACTCGGCGTCGATGGCGGTGCTCTGCCGGAGCAGGGCGCCGACCACCTTGTCGGCGGTGAGCTGGCCCTGCTCGGCCAGGGCGCGCAGCGCGCCGCGCGGCACGCCCAGGCCATCGGCCAAGGCCCTGGTCAGCCGCGGCGAGGCCTCCATGACGGAGTTGAACTCGTCGCCGCGCAACACGCCCGACGCCATCGCCTGGCTGAGCTGGGTGATCGCCCCGGCCGTCGCCGCGGCGTCGGCGCCGCTGATCTTGAAGGTCTTGCTGATGGTCTCCGTCAGGCGCAGCACATCCTGCGGCGCCTTGCCCATCGCCCCCATGGGGTCGGCGAGGCTGGCGTAGAGCGCCACCATCGGCTCGAGCGCCGAGCGCGAGCGCTGGGCGCCCTGGAACAGCTGCTCCTGGATGACCGCCGCCTGCTGCGCCGAGCCGGCGTAGAGCCCGATCCGGCTGGCCGCGAGGTTCCACGCGTCGGCCGCCTGCACCACCTGGCGCGCCGTTTCCAGCGTGGCCAGGCCGAGCAGCACGTCGCGCGCCCGCGCGGCCGCCGTGCCGAGGCGGTCGAACGAGCCATCGACCCGGCGCAGCGTGCCGTCGAGCCGACCGGCGAAGGCGTCGACGCGCTGCTCGGCCTGCGCGAGCGTCCGGCGCAGAGCGGCGTCGTCCGCCCCGACCGGGACGAGCAAGGTGGGGAAATCAGGCATGGGTGGGGGCTTCCATCAGCAGGGCGGCGGCGCGAACGGCGTTCGCCGCGCCCGCGCGCGTCCTCACGCGCCCGGCCTCGACAGGCCGAAGGCCGCCTTGAAGCGCTCGCGCAGCTCGGCCCCGCTGCGGGGCTTTTGCGGCGGCTTCTTGGCGCCCGGGGTGGTGGCGATCAGGAACTCGACCTTCCCGTCCAGGGCCAGCTCGATCACCGGGAAGGGGGTGGCCTCGGCCACCTCCGGCGACCAGCCGAGCCAGCCCGTGGCGTACTTGAACATGGTGTCCACGTACTCCGGGAAGGTCAGTCGGCTTTTCCCGCGGCGGCCCCGTCGGCGGCCGGGGCGGCCTGCGGCGGCTTGCCGCCCGCCGACAGAAAGCTGAGGTACTGGATGACCAGCGCCGCCACGGTCACGATGCCGGCCTCGAACACCGCGGTCTCGGTCGCCTCGGCGGCGGCGCCGGTCCGGTTGGTGGCGGCGTTGATGACCGTCACCACCGCTTCGAAGTCGTAGCGGTCGACCCTGGCGTAGGCCTCGGTCAGGCCGCCGAAGGCCCGGCAGATGGTCTTGGCCGCGCCGGGGGTGGCGAGCAGGTCGAGGTCCTGCCCGTTCAGGGCGATGGTCATCACCCCTTGCGCCAGTCGGGGAGTCGTCATGCGGAAGTCTCGCGTCTTGGAGAAGGAGACCGGCGGCCGGGGGCGGCCGCCGGGGGCTCAGGCGGGCCGCTCAGGGCGCCTCGGCGGCGGCGACCTCGATGGGCTCGGCGTCGACCTCCAGGCCGACGGTGGCGCGCACGATGCCGTCGGCGGCGCCGATCTCGGTCGTGTAGGACATCACGAAGGCGTGCATGTAGATGGTGGTCGCCGTGCCGCCGTCCGGGGCGTCATCGAACTCGACCTTGAAGTTGTAGGCGTTGTTGCGGTCCTTGGCGGCGGCCTTGATGGCGGCCTGCCCGGGCCCGGTCGGGACGCGCGGCAGCTTCAGCGTCGGGCTGCCGTAATCGACGGTGCCCTTGGCCTTGCGCACGACGCCGTCGGCCAGCGTCTTGTAGGTCACCTTCTCGGCGCTGATGCCGAAGGTGCCGATGTCCTCGACCTCCTCGACCTCGGTCCAGGTCAGCGCCTTGTAGGCCGTCTCGGTGGTGCAGATGGCGGTGTTGGCGATGAACAGGCGCGTGCCGACGGTCTGAACGGCGTTTCCGCTCATGCGGAGTCTCCTTGTGCGAAAAGGGGCGGGACCGCCCGGGGATCAGGCGCCGGTGGCGCCGAATGCGGTGGTGTAGGTGACGGCGAAGGTCATGCGGACGACGCCCGCCTTGATGGCGCCGTCGCTCACCGCATCGAGCGTGGTGGAGGCGAGGGCGATCTTGTCGACCAGCCCGCCGAGCCGCTTGCCGGCGGCCATGGTCTGCTCGATGCGCAGCGCCAGGGCGTCGAGCGCGTCGTCGGGCGTCCCGCCGGACGGGACGGCGACGTAGCCGTCGACGACCAGCTCCAGCGTGCGCTGCTGGCGCCGCGCGAGGGTGACCTCCTCGACCGGCTCGTGCCGGCTGTAGACGGCGAGGCACGGCAGCTCGCCGCGCTGCAGCGGGTCGGTGCGGTTGAGGGAGACGGGGGCGAGCGCGCCCAGGCGCTCGGCCACCGCCTCGCGGATGGCCTGCCGCGGGTGCTTCATCAGACGAACTCCAGGACGAGCACGGTCATCCCCTGGCCGTCCGGCTTGCGGTCGACGACGCGGTGGTCGAGGCCGCGCACCGCGACCGCGCTGCCGACCGGCACGTCGCCGACGTCGGCGTCGACGATGGCGAGTGTGGTGACCAGCGACGACAGCACGGCGTCGCCGGTCTCGATCGAGTAGTGCCGGGAATCGTAGATGCCGACGACGGCGGCGTCGGGCCGGCCGTCGCGGCGGATGGTCGCCGGCTCGCCGAAGGCGTCGGCCGTGGCGGCGTTGAGGTCGTCGAAGAACATCGGGCGCGGATCCGTGGAAACGCGGCGGGCGGCCCGAAGGCCGCCCGCGTCGCCGGGTCAGGGGTGCGGGATCAGGTCCGCTTGCCGGTGCGCAGCACCGCCGGGCGGGTGCAGACGAACATCGGGTTCGCCTCGAGCTCGATCTTGACCCACTCGTTGCGGTCGCGATCGGTGATGGTCCGGTAGTAGACCTCCTGGCCCGGCGTGTTCACCAGGTCGAAGGTGTCCGGCGGCGAGCCGTACTGCTCGAACAGCCCGTCGATGCCGGTCGGGTAGAGGTGGCACTTGTCGGTGGCAACGCCGACGCCCGAGCCGCTGCGGTAGCGCCGCCAGCGGATGCCGCCCCAGTCGAAGACGTCGGTCGGGCGCCCGGCCAGTTCGTTGGCCTTGGCGGCGTAGAGGTAGGTCTCGATGACGTCGGGGTGGTTGGTCAGGTCGCGGAAGAAGGCCGAGCCGCACAGCGCCTCGACGACCACCGTGCCGGGCACCAGGCCGCCGACATCGGCCTCGATGCTCTCGATCACCGCCATGCAGGCCTTGCGCAGCGCGCCCTTGGCCGGGGTGGCGTTGTCGAGGTCGAAGCCGATCTCGTCCGGCCGCGTGAGGCCGAACTCCTGGTACCAGTCGTAGACGACGGTCGACCCGTCGGTGTGCAGCACCAAGCCCTGCAGAGCGTTCAGCGAGTGGAACTCGAAGGTCAGCTCCGCCTCGTTGCGCAGCTTCTGGGCGCGGTAGGCGACCTCGGTCTGCACCTGGGCGAGCTCGGTTTCCGAGCCGAAGGCGCGGATGCCGGCGACTTCCGAGGCCCAGATGGTGTCCTCCTTCTTCAGGTGGCGGGTGCGGAAGTCGCGCACCTCGCGGCCGTCCGGCTTGCCCTGCGCGGCCGGGGCGCCGCGCTCGGAGAAGGGGATCAGGCTCAGCACGCCGTTGCGGCTTTCGATGCCGAACTGGCGGGTGCGGATGCCGCGGTACACGAACAGGCCGAGGCTGCGGACCAGCCCGGGCCGGTAGGGAATCTTCTCCAGGCCGCGGGTCAGTTCCCACATGCCGAAGGCGTTGCCGTTGAAAATGTCCATGCTCGCCATGGCGCGTGCTCTCCTTCGCGTGGGCCCGGCGTCAGCGGGCGATGATGAAGCGGGTGGCGAGATCGGCGAGGCCCGCCGTCTTGCCGGCGGCGTCGAGGCCGTCCTTCCAGACCAGCTCGGCCGCGTTGACGGTGGCCAGCCGGGCGGTGACGACCGCGGGGGCGTCGGCGGCGGTGGCGTCGACGCCGTCCCACAGGATGGCGGCGGCCGTCTCGGAGCCGTCGGTGCCGGCGTTGTCGTAGACGACGTGCTTGCCGTCAGCGGTCAGCTTGGCCAGCACGGTGCCGGGGCGCAGCTTGCCTTCCCCGGAGGCGACGACGACGGCCTCGCGGCTGATGTCGCCCGCCTCCTCGGTGATGAGATAGCCGCCGGTGTGCGGCAGCGTTTCGGTCAGGGTGCCCATGCGGGATGCCTCCTGGTGTTCGGGTTACTTCAGCTTGGCGACAGCGCCGCCCCAGCCGCCGTCCTGCGCCTGCATGGTCGACCGCGTGGTGTCGGTGATGACCTGCTCGTCGCGGGCCGCGGCGGCGTCGGTGAGCAGCCCCTGCGCCATCTCCAGCGAGACACCGCCGAGGATCAGGCCCTTGGCGAGCACGGGCTGGCGCAGGCGCGTCCCGGCGTCGGCGATCGCCCGGGCCTCCTCGAGGCGGGCGGTGACCGCCGTCATGGTCGCCTGGGCCTTCAGCAGCGGCGCGGTCAGTTCGGCGTAGCCGGCCCTGGCGCAGGCCTCGGCGACGAGCACGGGATCGGCCGGCCCGTCGGCGGGCGGCGGGGTCTGGGGGTGCGGCGACGTGGGCGCCGGAGGAACGGCGGTCGGCGAGGGCGGGGTGGACACGGGGGCCTCCATGGTGGCGTGGGGGGAAGCGGCGGACGTCGCCGCTGGGTGGGCCGCGCGGGCTCCCCACCCGCGCGCCTTGGCGAGCGCCGTGATCGGGTCGGGGGCGCGGGCGTAGGAGCGGATCTGCGCGAAGGCGACCGGTTCGACCGGAGCGCGGTCCTCGGCGGACGCCGCATCGGCGAAGCCTTCGGCGACGGCCTCGGCCGGGCCCAGCCAGGTCTCGGCGCGCATAAGCTGGCGCACCTCGGCGACCGGCTTCTTGCAGCGGTCGGCGTAGACCTGGGCATAGACGTTGCCCATCGTGTCGAGGGCCTCGGCGGCGCGGCGGTGGTCGTCGCACGTGCCCCAGACCGGCGCCGCCGGGTCGTGGATCATCAGCAGGGAGCCCGGCGCCATGGTGATGGTGTGGCCGGACATGACGAACAGGCTGGCGGCGCTCGCGGCCCAGCCCTCGACGACCATGTTCACCTTGCCCTTGTGGGCGGCGAAGGTGGCGTGGATGGCGGCGCCCTCGGTCGCGATGCCGCCACCGCTGTTGACGCGCACGGTCACGTCGGTGTCGCGGCCGACCTGCGCCAGGGCGTTGATGACGTCGGTCTGGGAAAAGCAGTCGTCGTCCCACCACGGGTCACCGCCGACCGTTCCGGTCAGCACAATTTCGTTGCCCTTGACGATCACACTCATGAACGGCCTCCGGAGGACGCGGCGAAGCGGCGCTGCACGTCGGTCAGCGCCTCGGCGAAGCGGGTGGGGAAGGAGTCCCGCACCGCGCTCTCGACGATGGCGTAGAAGCGGAAGCGGGGACGGTAGCTGGGCGGCTTGACGAACAGGATCACCGGCCGCGGGTCGGCGCCGTCGCGGCGGTAGATGCCCGGCGGCAGGCCCTGGCGGTTGCCCGGCGGGGCGGCGAAATAGGCCTCGGTGCGGCGCTTGCCGCGGCCGACGCCGCGGCGGTTGGCGGTGTAGCCCTGCTCGCCGAAGGCGCGCACGGCGGAGAGGATCTTGACCAGCTGGCCGCGCTTCATGTTGCCGTAGGCGTCGAGCTCGGCCTCCTCGCCGGGCACGGCGAACAGCCCCGGCGGCAGCAGGCCGGCGCCGCGCAGCTGCACCTCCGAGCCCTTGAGGCGGCGCGCCCCGCCCTCGACGTTGGGCAGCAGGTAGCGGGCGGCCGGCGTGCCCTTGCCGGCGAAATCGCGAAAGCCGACCCAGGCGCGGCGGTCGGCGCGGGTCGCCGGGCGCACGTAGGTGCTGTTCAGCGTGTAGGGCGTCGGCCGGTCGAAGGTGGTCGGCAGGGCGCGGCGCAGCGCCGCCCGGGCGTCCTGCGCCGTGCGGGTCAGCGCCGTCGGCAGGGCGTAGCTCACGATTCGGTCGCCGTACTGGCGGAGCGCCGCCGTCACGCGGGCGGCGGAGGCCTGGACGGTGGCCGGACCCGGCATGGCGCTCAGCGCGGCCCCGGCAGGGTGTCGGGGCGCAGGCGCAGCGACACGAAGGTGTTGAGCGCCTCCAGGCCGACGAAGCCGAAGGCGACGCCGATGCTGGTGGCGGTGACGGTGTCGGCGTCCAGGCGCTGCGCCACCACCGTCGCGACGACGGTCAGCGCCCCCATGGTCGGCAGGTCGAGCAGCACCAGCCGGCGCAGCGACTTGACGCGGCCGGCCTTGGCCTCGCGGCTCCAGCGGGCGAACACGCCGAACAGAACGCCGACGGCCGGCGGTAACAGGGCACGCACGGTCTCGGCGATATCGGGCTGGGCATCGGGCATGGCGGAATCCTTGGCGCGCGGGGTCATGGGTAGGCGTCCTGGGAACGCGGGTCGGCGGGGTCGCCGGAGATCCTGGGCTTGCCCTGGCTGAGCTCGAGGCGCCGCTCGCGCTCCTGGTCGGCCTTGCGCTGGGCGTCGATGATCTCGGCGTCGCCACCGCGCTCGGCGATCTTGCCGGAGCGGGACTCGAAGCCGGCCTCGACCTCGGCGGCCTCGGCCTCGATGTCCTGCTTGGGGTTGATGTACTCCCACCGCTCGGGCCGCCACTCGTGGTTCTTGAGGTCGGCGTCGCCGACACCGGCCGGCACGCGCAGCGCGCCGCTCGCCACAGCGGCGTCGATCCAGCGCTCGTAGACCACGCGGTTGAACTGGTGGCAGATGTGCTGGTGCTGCAGCTGGCGCATGCGCCGCTTCAGCGTGTTGAACTGGGCCCGGAAGGTGCGGTCGTTGACGTCGCTCCAATCCCCCGACAGTTCCTCGTAGATGAGGTCGAGGCCGGACGCCACCGAGCGCAGCTGGGTGCGCTCGAAGACCTCGTCCTGGCCGGCAACCTCCTGCCACTGGGTGAACTCGATGTCCTCGCCGGGCATGAGGTACTGGACGGTGCCCGGCTCCAGCGTCGCCGTCGGCTCGCCGTACAGGCCCTTCTGGACGTCCTGCCACATCTTGGCCATCTCCTCGTGCGACACGTCCTGGGTGAGGGCGCGGCGCACGAAGCCGACCAGGCTGGCGATGAGCTGCTTGCGCAGCAGCGCGGCGTCCTTCCACTCGCCGAGCTGGTACAGCGTGGCGATGGCCACCGACAGCCAGGGCAGGCCGCGCAGCTGGCCGGGCGGCGCGACACGGACGTGGCAGACGTCGGCGGCGTCGACGCGCGACAGCTGCCACGCGTCGGTCGCGGTGCCGAGCCCGACGTCGCCGGGATGCTGGCGGTACATCCAGTAGCCGACGCGGCGGCCGATGGCGTCGCGCTCGATGCCCTGCAGCACCGGGTTGCCGCCGTTGGGCACGGCGTAGTCGAGCGGCACCTGCTCGGTCGGGATGACCTGGATCTGCAGCGGCACCGGCAGGCCGTCGGCCGGCCGGCGCGGGCGCAGGCGGGCGAAGGACTCGCCGCCCTCGACCAATTCGCCGACCACCGCCGTCTGCAGGCCGTAGAAGTCGAAGGCCCCGTCGGCGTCGGCGTAGGGCACCCAGCGCTCCCACAGCGTGTGGATGGCCTCGCGCACCGCCTCGTCCCGGCACAGCGAGCGCGGCTTGATGCCGGTGCCGACGAGGTGGGTCTTGTACAGCGACAGCGCGCGCCGGCCGTGCAGGTTGTTGCGGGCCAGGTCGCGCGAGCGCCGCACCATCTCCGGCGCGGTGGCGGCGACGATGGCGTTGGGCCCGGCGCCGGTCGGGCGCCAGCCGCCG
>CALALQ010000044.1 GCA_937925595.1 uncultured Demequina sp.
AGAGCGAGAACCCGTCGATCACCCGCGACGTCTCCGGTGAGGGCGTCCAGCAGGCGCTGCTGAAGATCATCGAGGGCACCACCGCCTCGGTCCCGCCGCAGGGCGGCCGCAAGCACCCGCACCAGGAGTTCATCCAGATCGACACCACGAACGTGCTGTTCATCCTTGGTGGCGCATTCGCTGGCCTTGAGGAGATCATCTCCTCCCGCGTTGGCCGCAAGGGCATCGGTTTTGGCGCGACGCTCAAGGAGGCAGACAACTCCGACCTCTTCGCCCAGGTGACGCCGGCGGACCTGCACAAGTTCGGTCTCATCCCTGAGTTCATCGGTCGCATGCCCGTCATCGCGACCGTCTCGCCGCTGGACATCGACGCCATGGTGTCGATCCTGTCCGAGCCCAAGAACGCGCTGGTCAAGCAGTACCAGCGCATGTTCGAGCTCGACGGCGTGGAGCTCGAGTTCGATCGCGAGGCCGTCGAGGCGGTCGCGGAGCAGGCGCTTGAGCGCGGAACCGGTGCTCGCGGCCTGCGCGCGATCCTCGAAGAGGTGCTGCAAGAGGCGATGTTCGAGGTGCCCGGCCGCGAGGACGTCTCGCGCGTGGTCGTGACGCGAGAGTCGGTGATCGACCGGGTCCCGCCCACGTACTACCCGCGAGTGGCAGAGGCAGGCGCGGCCTAGCCAGCCTGCAGGCCTCGGCCGAGCGGCTGGCCCCACCCCTCACCCGGCCCCTCATACCCCCGGCGCTGTAATGGGACATGAGGTCCGGATTTCGGAGATTCTTGTTCCCTAATGGGACATGGGGTCCGCGGCCGAGCGCCGTCCCCAGCCGCGGAACATGCGCGCGTTTTCCACATCTGGCCCGGCCGCCGGAGCGAGCTCCCCCACAGCGGGTGTCTCCTGGCGCCATGACAGCAACCGAGACCCAGCAGACCTCACTCAGCGACTACGTCCGCAGCGCCGCCCAGGCATACTCGGGCAAGGAGCTCAGAGCACACTTCGGCCCAAGCGCTCTCAAACGGGCGGTTGCGCGAGGCGAGCTCGTCCGTGTCCACCCGGACGTCTACGCGCCATCGGGCCACGAGAACGCGTTTGATGTCCGCGCCAAGGCAGCATCGCTGTGGGCGGGTGCGCCGGTGGCGGGCCTCGCCGCGCTGTTCCTCTGGGGCCTCATCGAAGAGCCCCCTCAGTCGATCGAGGTCGTGCTGGCTCAGGACGAGAAGCCCCGCCGCAGGGACGGCGTCCGCGTGCGCCGGCTCAAAGTGCCGGTGCCGCACACGATCCGCAACGGCATTCCGGTCGTGACGCCCGCGGCCGCAGTCGTGCTCGGCTACGGATGCCTTCCCAAGAAGGATCGGTCGAGCGTGTTCTATGCCGCGCTGGGTCGCCGCCTCGCAGGTGTCCGCCAATTCGAGGCGCTGCTCGACGCCTTGCCCAAAGTGAAGGGGCGCAGAAGTCTTGAACGCAGCGTACGTGCCGCAGCGTCGGGCGCACGAAGTTACCTGGAGGAACGCGCGCTGTACAAGGTGTTCAACACCCAAGAGTTCTCACGGTTTGTGCGGCAGCACGAAGTCGTGATCGAGGGCAACCAGTACTTCCTCGACATGTTCGATCCGGTGACGCGCACCGCATTGGAGCTGGATGGGCGGCTGGGGCACATCAACGAGTACCGGCAGCGCAACATCGAGCGCGACTGCTGGGTTGCCACCTTGGGCATCCAGACGCTCCGCTTCAGCTATCAGGACCTGATGGAGCGGCCCGAGTGGTGCCGCCAGGTGGTCCGTGAGGTGCTCGCGGTGCGCGCTGAACAGCAGCGGACGGCCCGGCAGCGGACCTGATGTCCCATTAGGGAGCAAGAATCCGCAAAACCCGGACCTCATGTCCCATTACAGCGCTCGAAGTGAGAGGGGGAGGCGCGGCGGGGAGGGGGGTACTACTGCTCCGCTAGGACTACCTGGTCCGTCTCCGGCTCCTGGACATCCGCACCCACCAGGTCAAGCGACTCCACACGACCCGCTGCCATGAGATCCGCCCTGGCAGAGGCGACGCTCTGCAGCGACGACTCCGGC
Source organism: uncultured Demequina sp. (assembly GCA_937925595.1). The sequence goes on from CALALQ010000044.1 coordinate 2,066, forward strand.
ACACGCAGCGTCACCGACGTGATGACCGTGCGCTGCGACACCTTCGCCTCGGACTTCACCTTGCGCAGCGCGGCGAGCGCGGCACCCGCAGCGGCCAGCGTCTCAGCGCCCTCACCGGGAACGCCGCTGGGCCAAGCGGAGCGGTGCACGGAACCCTCGCGGTACCAGGACCACACCTCCTCGGTCGCGAACGGCAGCACCGGCGCGAACAGGCCAAGGAAGGCATCGAGCGCC
>CALALQ010000045.1 GCA_937925595.1 uncultured Demequina sp.
GACCGACCTCGTGTCCGAGGCCGACCACGCCGCCGAGCACCTGATCCGCGAGCGGATCGCGGCGGCGCGGCCGGACGACGGCGTGCTGGGGGAGGAGGGCGGCGACAGCGCGGGCACGAGCGGCGTGCGCTGGGTCGTCGACCCGCTCGACGGCACGGTCAACTTCCTCTTCGGCGTGCCGCAGTGGGCGGTGTCGATCGCGGCCGAGGACGCCTCGGGGACGCTGGTCGGCGTGGTCTACGACGCCGAGCGCGACGAGTTGTTCTCCGCCGTGCGGGGCGAGGAGGCGACGCTCGACGGGCGCCCGATCCGCGGCTCCTCCAAGGAGGACCTGGCGACCGCGCTGGTCGGCACGGGCTTCGGCTACGACGCCGAGGTGCGCCGCGCACAGGCCGCGGTGGTGGCGCGGCTGCTGCCCGAGGTGCGCGACGTGCGCCGCTTCGGCGCGGCCGCGATCGACCTCGTGTGGACCGCGTGCGGGCGCCTGGACGCCTACTACGAGCACGGCCTGAACCCGTGGGATCTGGCCGCGGGCGGGCTGATCTGCGAGTGCGCGGGCCTTCAGGTGCGGCCGCTGGAGCCGGTCGGGCCGTCCGCTCCGGGCGTGGTCGTCGGGCCGTCCCGGCTCGTTGACGCGCTCATGGCGCACCTGGCCTGATTCGCTCCCGCCGTGGGTATGGCACCGGCATGCTCATCGCCGGTGTCATCGTCCTCTGCATCGTCATCCTGGTGCTCGCCTTCCTGTTCCCGAAGCTGTCGCATCATCCGCAGCGCGGGTCCCAGAAGGCGTTCGGGATGGGAAGCCGCGGCGCGAGCAAGGCCCCTGGCCCGCTCGGCCGCTGGTTCAGCAAGCCGTTCAACTCCTCCAGCAAGGCGGTCGGCAAGTCCGGCGCCGCGGGCCGCAAGGGCCGCGGGAAGATGCCGTTCTAGGTGCCCAGGGCGGGACTCGAACCCGCACCCCCTTTCGGAGAGAGGTTTTTGAGACCTCCGCGTCTGCCATTCCGCCACCTGGGCCGTGGGGGCGCTTATCTTAGGCGCGCCAGACGCACACGGCCGCCAGCGCGACGAGCGCCGCGATCGTGGCCGCCATCGGCACCGCCGTGTGCTCGCCCGCGAGCCCGACGAGCGGTGCCGCCGCCGCGCCGAGCAAAAACTGGCTCGTGCCCAGCAGCGCGGACGCCGAGCCGGCGTTGCGCGGGTGGTCGGCGAGCGCCAGCGCGGTGGCGTTCGGGCCCACGAGCCCGATGCTCGAGACGAGCAGGAAGAACCCGAGCAGCAGCGGCGCGACGGGCCAGTCGAGCAGGACCGTGGCGAGGATCAGCGCCGCGCCCGCGCCGCCCGTCGCCACTCCCGCCCGCAGCAGCTGAGCGGGGCGCGCGCGGCCGATCAGGCGGCGGCTGAGGTAGGAGGCGGCGAGGATGCCCGCGCCGTTGAGCGCGAACACGAGCGAGAACGCCTGCTCGCTGATGCCGTGGATCGTCTGCAGCACGAACGGCGAGCCGGCGATGTAGCCGAACATCGCGGCCATCATCAGCCCGCTGCACAGCGTGAGCGCGGCGAAGCGGCGGTCGCGCAGCAGCGCGCGCAGGTCCGCCTTCTCGCGCGGGCCGGGCGCCAGCGACTCGGGCAGCGCGACCGCGGCCGCGAGCAGCAGCAGCGTGCCGATCACGGCCAGCACGACGAACACGCCCTTCCACGAGGTGAAGGCGAGGATCTGCGCGCCCCAGACCGGTGCGAGGATCGGCGCGAGGCCGTTGACGAGCATCAGCGACGAGAACATCCGCGCGGACGCGTCGCCGCTGTAGAGGTCGCGCACGACGGCCCGGCCGATCACGATCCCGGCCGCGCCGCCCGCGCCCTGCAGGAAGCGCAGGGCGATCAGCACGCCGATCGAGGGCGCGATCGCGCACGCCAGCGAAGCGGCGGCGAACAGCGCCGAGCCGAGCAGCACGGGCGTGCGCCGGCCCATCCGGTCGCTGAGCGGGCCGGCGACGAGCTGGCCGAGCGCGAGGCCGGCCAGGCACGCGGTGAGCGAGAGCTGGGTCGCCGAGGTGGAGGCCGTGAGGTCGGCTCCGAGCTGCGGCAGCCCGGGCAGGTACATGTCCAGCGACAGCGGCCCGACGGCGGAGAGCCCACCGAGCAGCAGGGCCAGGCTCAGGGCGGAGCGGGTCTGTGTCTGCACGCGGACATCATCGGACCGCGCGGTCCGTTCCGGTATGGCGCGCCCGCACGGATGTATGGACTTTTCAGCGCGCGCGGTAAGCGGAGGGCGCCTGGCCGTACGCGCGGCGGAACGCGCGCGAGAAGTACAGCCGATCGGCGAACCCGACCCGGTACGCGATCTCGCCGACGTCGAGGTCGCTGAAGCGCAGCAGCCGGGCGGCCTCGAGCAGGACCCGCTCGCGCACGAGCTCCTTCGTGCCCTTGCCCGTCAGCGCCCGTAGCGCGCGGGTGAGCGCGGGCTGGGGGACGGCGAGCACCTCGGCGTAGTGGGCGGCGTCGTGGTGGCGGGTGAAGTCGCGCTCGAGCACACGGGTGAAGCGGCGGAACAGCTGGGTGTCGGCGTCGTCGCGCTCCGGGCCCGCGTCGTACCAGCGCTCCAGCCACAGCAGCAGCGTGAGCAGCAGGTGGCGGACGATCTCGTCGCGGCGGCCGTCGCTCGCGCGGCGCGCCTCGCCCTCGATCGCGTCCATGACCGCCTGGACCGCGGCGGCGTCCTGGACGCGGATCGTGCGCGTGCCGCGCGACGCGAGCAGCCACGCCGGGTCGGCGCGGGCAGTGGGCCCCGTGTGCAGCAGCTCGTCGCCGAAACGGATGACCGCGCCGTGGAAGCCCGCGGCCCGCTCGAACACGTGGACCTGGCCGCGGCCGACGATCGTCACCGTGCCGGGCTCGACCGGGAACGGCTCGCCGTCGATCAGGTGGTGCCCGGCGCCGGCGGCGGTCCAGAACAGCTCGTGGAAGTCGTGCCGGTGCGGCTGCCGCGGGTCTGTGATGCCGTGGTCCTCGAAGCGCTCGACCTCGAACGGCTCGGGGCCGAGGGGGTCGATCTCAAGCCGGGGCGGGCTCACGCCGCCGCTCGACCTCGACGTTCCACTTCTGGCGGAAGCCGATCGCCGCGCTGAGGATCAGCGCGGCCTGCAGGATCACCAGCAGCGCGCAGAGCAGGCCGAGCACGCTGGAGGAGATCGCCGGGTCCGTAAACCCGTCCTGGGCGCGGTCGAACCAGGCGGGCGCGGCGACCGCGCCGAAGATGCCGAGGATCACGGCCATCGCCGCGACCAGCATCAGCACGCCGCGGCTCCAGCGCGCGACGAACAGCGCCAGGACGACGTAAAGGGCGATGAACGCGAGCTGGACGCCGCGGGCGCCCTCGATCGTGTCCCAGCCGCCGAGCGAGACCAGCAGCACGATCGCCGCCGACGCGAGCAGCAGCACGATGGTCACGAGGCGGGCAAGCTGCGACGACGGCTTGCTGCGGTTGGGGTGCTCGATCACCACGTCGTCGTCGGCCATGACGGCGCGACCATAGCGCGAGGGGCGGGCGGCTTGCGCCGCCCGCCCCTGGCGTGGCGTTCAGTTCTTGCGACCCCAGCTGGCGCGGCCTCTCACTGGACCGCCTCCGGGTCGTCCGTGGGGATCGGGGCGTCCAGCGACCCGGTGTCCTCCGCCGCCTCGACCGCCTCGGCGTACTCGGCGGCCTCGACGCTGGCGTCCTCGCCCGCGCTCGACCAGGTCGAACGCGACCACGTGGAGCGCTGCGGGTCGATCGCGCCGCCCATCGCCAGGCAGGTGCCGCACGACCAGGTCGAGCGAGCCCACGAGGCGTTCAGCGCGCCCGGGGCGGCGCTCCAGGTGGAGCGCGTCCACTGGCTCAGGTCCCGGCCGGCGCGGGCCGCGAGCTGGATCAGCTGGTTCGCCACCAGGCCGGCGTTGACCGCCGGCACCTGCTGCGTCGGCGTGATCAGCGCGCGCTCGACGTCGATCATGCCCGTGCCGGGCCGGTTGCCCGGGGCCGGCTTGTCGGTGCCCATCAGCAGCGCCTTGACCTGGTTCGGGGTCAGGGTCGGGCGGGCCTGCAGGAGCAGCGCGGCCGCGCCGGCGACCACCGGGGCCGCCATCGACGTGCCGCCGGCCTTGAAGTACTGGCCGCCGATCGCGCAGTTCGGGCACATGGCCTGGAAGGCGCTGCCCGGCGCGAGCACGGAGACCATGTGCGCGCCCGGGGCGACGACCTCCGGCTTGACCACGCCGTCCTGCGTCACGCCGTGGCTCGACCACTCGGCCCGGCCGTTGCCGGCGGTCTCGTCGACGCCGCCGACCGAGATCACGAACGGGTCGTTGGCGGGGGCGTACTGGACCGCGTCGGCCGCGCTGCCGCGGTTGCCGGCGGCGACGACCACGACGATGCCCTTCTGCCACGCGTACTCGACGGCCGCGTCCAGCGGGTCGGTCTTATAGGACTGCGGCGTGTCCGCGGCGAGCGACAGGTTCAGTACGCGGAGGTTGAACTGCGCCTTGTGGTCGACGGCGAACGCGATCCCGTTGATCACGTCCAGCACGGTCGAGTTGCCCGCCTCGTCGGACGCCTTGATCGCGATGATGTTCGCGCCCGGCGCCATGCCGAAGTAGCGGCCCTTGGCCGGGTCGCCGGGGCGGCGGTGGCCGGAGTCGCCGGCGATGATGCCCGCGACGTGCGTGCCGTGGCCGAACCCGTCGCCCGGCGTGGTGGCGCCCGGTGCGGTGATCACGTTGGCGACGATGCGCGAGTTGCCCGCGGCGTCCGTGAAGTCCGGCTGGTCGCCGGCGATCCCCGTGTCGATCACGCCGACACCCACGCCCGCGCCCGTGAACCCGCGCGCCCACACCTTGTCGGCGCGGGTCGTCTTCGGGTACGACGTGGCCAGCGGGGCCGGGCCCAGCGCCGTGCTGTGCACGCGCGTGTTGAGCGTGAGGCCGACGACCTTCTTGGACGCCGCGAGCGCCTTGGCCTGCTTGGCCGGCAGCTTGACCACGAGGCCGTGGATGAACGGGACCTGGCCCGTCACCTTGCCGCCGTGGGCCTTGACGAGCTTCTTCGCCGCGCGCTCGCCGAGCGTCGGCTTGAACTGGACGATCGCCTCGACCGTCCGCTTCGGCGTCGCCTTGGCGGCGATCGCGACGCGCGCCTGCGCGTTGGGCGCGGCCTGGGCCACCGGGCCGGCGACGGCGAACGGGGCCGCCATCGCCACCGCGGCGACGGCCAGCCGGCCACGCCGGCGATGCTTCGTCTTGTAGACCATGCAGGGCACCTCCTTGTGCCACTTCCAAATCAATCCCTTGGAAAGTCGGCGGCCGAGCCATCTCTCGTGGGTACGAGAGACCTCTGGCTTTGCGTCCCCGCCTCGCGACGGGTTTGCCTTTCTCAACCCTGTTGCTCAGGGTTTCGGCACAAAGGCGGAGGTGTTGAGCGTGTTGGACGCTCGTTCTAGTGGGAGAGATCCAAGAAGTCGCTTCAGGTTTGCAAATCGCGGTCTGCAGGCGCTCGATCACGACTGCCCCACACACGTGCCGACTGGCGATCAACACACCGGCTTTGCAGCACGGAGCCGTCGTGAGGTGTCCAGCGGCATGATCGCAGGTGGAGAAGCGGATTTCTTGGTCTGAGTGACCCTGCAACGCTGTGCCGCGGCTTGCGATCCGTCTGCTCGGCGTGCGGCTCGTGCTGGTCCTTGGGGCAGTGAAGACCGCCCTTGCTGCGCGGTGGGCAGGGACATTGAGCCGCGTCCGCTCTGCACGCAGGCGCTGAGCGGATTTCGCTACACGGCGGCTGGTCGGACGCGCCATTCTGCGCGCCCGGCAAGAGTTCAAGCGGTGATGACCTTCTGCGCCTGACGGTTTCGGTCAGTCGATATCGAGTTGCTCGACTTCGAATGGGATCTCGTCATGGGAGAGCACGACGGTGGCCTGGACTTCGGTGACGTCGTGGAAGTTCGGGATGACGGAGTAGTCGCCGGCGCGCGTGAAGTGGTTGAGCGTCTTGCTGAGGCGGTTGCGGACCGCGCTGACATCTTCCGCAGAGACTTTGTGTAGTTCGCGGCGTTTCGGGTCCATCAGCAGCAACAGGCTGCAGTAGCTCTTGCCGGGCGACCAGCGCAAACCGATATAGACGACTGAGGAGAATACGCCGGCGAAGCCCTCTTTCTGGCGCACCCGCTTCAACGCGCTTTCGATCGGTCGGATCACCTGCCGTTCGATCTCGTCGGGAAAAGGCTTGCGTCCGAAGCGGTCTCCGAGGAAGTTGAGAAGGTCCTCGCGTTTGGGGTCGGTGAGCGGGCACGGGATCCGCTCGATGTGCTGGGAGAGCAGCGCAGTCTTTTCGAGGCTTGAGAGGACGCGCATGTCAACGACGAGGGTGTCGTGATGCTCGTGGCCCTCGACGGCTGGGTAGGCGAAAAAGCGCGTACTCATGCCGTCGGCTGCTTCGCGGTAAGTGGCCTCGTCCACCTCGGTGAGCGGGGCGACGACGACGTAAGGCTCGATGTCGGGCATGCGTCTCAGATCGCAGTCTTGGGAGACGATGACGCATAGACCGCTGGGCAGTCGCGTCTCCATGGTCATGACGGGTTCGTCGTGGGGGACTCCCGCGACCTCGTTCGGGTAGGACGGAGCATCCGGTGAGTACAAGCGGATGGACTTGGCGACGTCGAGCACGTCGCCCTGGTGAAGCTCCTTTACGAGCGCTTTGAGCGCGTCGGGATCCAGCTCGTGCGAAAGCCCCACCGGGCTACTCCTCAGACCTCGGCCCTGTGCCCGATCACGAAACGGCTGGAGCCCTTGACACCGATGAAGGGGATCGGGGCCACGGTCTCGCCCTGAGCCGCGCTGGCTTCGGCGATCGACGCGCGGGTGATGCCCCGGCGGCGGCTACGGCCGCGACGCATCGGGGCAGTTGGCGCCTGCTCAGCCAGCCTCGGCGCCTGCTCGCCGTCCTCGAGCGGTTCGATCAAGCGCGACTTGGCCAAGTCCAGCGCGGCACGGACGTCTTCGAGCATGAAGCGACGATGACCACCGGGGGTCTCGACGAACGGGATCAGTCCGTCACGGGCGTAGGCGCGAACGGTCCCTTCTGAGATATGGAACTCCTTGGCGATGTCGCTGCTCTTGAGCATCTGGTGCGTCTCCTGTGCCGTGGCGTTTGGCAAGCTTGAGGGTACCCGGTTCCGGCGCCGGAAACAACGGTTTCAACGCTTTTTACGTTTCGGGCGGTTTTAGTCACCATATCGACGCAAGAGGGCGGGAGCTTGAAAGCGTATGGACGTACCCACCGACGCTCCGTAGCGCGACTGGCGGTCTGGCAGCAGACGAGCCGCGGCCAGACCACTGGTTCGGCTCAGGCGGCGCGTGGAAGCTGCGCGCGGACCTCGTCGAGGTCAATCGACGAGATCCACTGCTCGATGCGGAGGGGTTCGTGATCGGCGCCCTTGCGCACGTGCTCCTTGACGAGCGTTTCTCCTTCACCGAGCTCGACACCGCGAACGCGAGCGTTGGCCAGCGCTTCTGGGCTGTGCTGCTGGCCGTCAGGGAGACGGCGAACGAACGGGCGCACGTACGCGCTGCTGACCGCTCGTCGCAGCTGCTGCGACGGGTCTTCGGGCCGCACCGCCGGATCACGATCAAGGGGTCGCGCGGCGATCTCGATGAACCTCACCAGCTCGCAAAGCGCGACGACCCAGGCAGTCCACAACGCTTCCGGATCGAGGCCGGTCGCCGCGGCGACCGGGACAAGGTCCCCGGTCCGATGCTGGAGCAAGCACAGCCGTCCGGAGATACTGGCGCCGTCGTGAGGTTGATATGCGAACGGCAGGCCCCGGATGGAGTCTTGCTCGACCGGCGGCCAGAACGTGACGGTGAATTGCGGGCCGGGCAATACAACCTGCCGTACCAGCGGAACGACATCGCCACCGATCACCCGAGAGGCCTCGATCGCACGTTCGACGAGCCGAGGGCTCGCTCCACTTGGAGGCGCTGCTGTGACCTGCTCATCCTCGATCGCGTGCGGCTTCGGCGTTCCCACGAGGCTCGAGAGCGCATCGTGCAGAAGGTCCCAGTGAGGCCCGTCGCTGAGAAAGTCACCGGCGATGCGATCGTGGCCGTCCACCATCGCCGCGCCGTCGCAGACGATCGCCAGCCGGCGGCGAGTCGGGCCGGCCGACGCGATGGCCGGGGTCTGCGTCTCATAAATCCGGACGTCGCTCTTGCCCGGCAGACGGTGAGCGGTCAGGCCCAGCTCAGTCAGGCGGGCATCACGCTGTACGCGATCGACGAACTGTTGCCACTCCGCATCGGTACGACTCGGCACGACCGGTTGCGGTCCGGCTGCGTCCAGGCCGCGGTACGGGCCGTAGTAGCTCCAGTCCGGTGCGGAGTAGCCGGCGAACGGACGGCTCGCCGGCTGGTGGCGCTGCTTGTGTCGCCGGGACCTCCGGCGGGACTGCTTCGACATCTGCCTCCTGGCTTGAGGTCAAGAGTGCTCACGTCGGGACGCTCCGGCTGAGGGGGAACATGCCCGGCAACGCGGGACGCACGCTCGAGGCGCAGACTGCGCGGGCGTCGTCGAGGTACTTCGTGAGCAATGCAGTAAACGGTAGCCGGGCGTTCGGACGTACGGCGTCTTCGCCGGCGGCGACCTGACGTTGCGCACTGGCGACCGCGTCGCGCTCGTCGGCTGCCCGACGGGCCGTGTCCCCGTGCTCTGGCCTCACATGTAGAACGCGTACCGGTAGGCGGGGGCCACCGTGTCGGGAACGTGTCGAAGGACATCGCCAACGCGTTTGGATGTCAGGAGCGTGATCGGCAGCCGAGCGTCAAGGCGGGCGCGGTTCCAGTTGAGCTTGCTGAGGGCGAGGACTTCGGCGGCGATCGTGTCGATGCTGCGGTCGGTCTCGGCGAGTCGGATGCCGAGCGGACGAGGGATGCGCAGGCCGGGGTAGGTCTTGTAGAACGGGATGCTGCCGTGGGTGTAGAGGGCGTGCTCGCTGTCATCCAGCGTGAGCAGGGTTCCGCGCAGTGGCGGGTAGTTGCTGGTTCCACGCACCAGGAATGCGTCTTCGGCCTCGCTGATCCAGATCAGGTCGTACGCGTGCAGGTCAGCGGCGTCGGCGGCACGGGCGAAGCCGGCGCGCTCCTGCGGGGAGAACGAGCTGGTCTTGTGCAATGTGATCTCGGCGGGGTGGTTGCCGTGGTGCTCCTTGTAGCGGCGCAGCGAGGATGCGAGCAGGTCAGCGGCGTCGTGCTCTTCGAGGTGGGGTTGTTTGTCGTGCTCGGAGCGCCGTGCGAGCGCCCCGCGGACGATCACGCCGTCGCCGAGCTCGTTGAAGACTTGGGCGACGGAGGTGTGCAGCTGGTTGCCGGCGTCGGCGCGGGCGAACGAGATGCCGATGAAGCAGCGGTCACGCTGGTGGCGCTCGCGGGCGAGCCGCCATGGTTTGCCGCCGGCCTTGTAGTAGAGGGCTGTGATGAGGTTCCACGCGCGGGTCGCTGGGTCTTCAACGCCGCTGGTGCCCCGCCAGGTGCTCGGGCGAATGAGCTGGATCGGAACGCGGGCGGTGATGCAGTGGGCTTTCAGGACGTCGTGGAAGTTCCAGCCGATCGCGCCGGCGTTGTCGGCGGCGCCATCGGGGATCTTGGGCGGGCGGGCGATCAGGACCACGTCGACTGCGGCTTCTTCGAGCAGTAGGTGGACTTCTTGGGCGATCAGCTCGGCGGCCGCTTTGATGTTCTCGGCGGCGTTCGGCGCATCCTGGTAGCGCCGCAGGTGCGCGCGGGCTAGTTCGCGTCTGGCACCGTCCGGGAACGCAAGTTCGACACGGAATGTTGCGTCGTCGCCGAGCCCTGGGAACGCGGGGAACAGGGTGTCGAGTCGTGTGTCGGTGCGAGCCGGAACGCCTCGGGTACAGGACTCCAGCCAGGTTTGGAGTTCGTCGAGCTCTTTACGCTGGCCGACCAAACCGCAGCGGATCACGCTCGGTCGCGACGCGAACTCGATGTCGGCTGGGCCGTGCAGGACCAGGCCGGCGCGCTGCTCCTGGTGGCGCCCGTCGTAGCCGAACTCGAGGTCGGGTTCGGGGAGATGGTGAGCTTCGATCACGTCACGTCCTCGGTCTCGCCGAAGAGCGTCATGGCTTCGTCAGCGGGGTCTTCTCGGATGTCGGTGGGCGGCTTCTTCCAGGCCGCCTCTGGAGGCGTGACCGGGACGGCAACGGTCAGCAGCTCGCCGAGGTGAAAGGGCGCGCCGTCACGGTCCATGATGCCGCGCGGGCGGGTGAACAGGTGCGCCCACATCCGCAGTTGCTGGCTGATCGCCGCTGCACCTTCCATCGACTTGAGCTTCTTGAGCGCCTCCGCATGGAAGCTTGACCGCTGCTGTCCGTCCCACGTAAACAGGTACGTCGGGTCGATCGAGAGCACCCAGCCGCTGCTCAGCCGGCGGAAGCGCAGCACGGCCGCGTCATGGCGGTAGCCGGAAAGCCCTTCGTGCTTTCTCGATGCCCTCGGACTGACGACCGTCCGGCCCTTGCCGCTGGTCCAGGCGTAGCGACGCCCATGGCCTTGCTCCCAGAGACGGAAGTACGCGGCGTGCATCGGCTGAAACCACCGCAGTTGCCGGTGGTGCTGGTTCAGCAGCGAGCGGCGAGCGAGCTCGGCGAGTAGTTGCTCGTGCTTGCGGTCCAGCGAGACGGCGAGGTCCAGCAGCGGCGTCGGCTCCGGCGGTTCATCAGCCTCGATCGCCTCTAGATATTCGACCGGTAGCGGGGACAGCGACCACAGCCGGCCGGCGTGCAATGCCACGTCGCTGCGCGCTACTCCCGCGTCCAGTGCGCGCGCGAACAGTTCACCCCACGACTCGCTCGGCGCAGCCGTCGACCAGACGTGCGCGACGTCCCACCGGACCGGCAGCAGGTTGGTAAGCACCTGTTCAGCGACGGGCAGTGGACCTGGCGGGTCAACCGTCGTCGGCTCACGAGCGTCGAGGACAAAGAAGCGGGCCGTAGCACTCGCGTCGAACCGGTCGCGGTGCTTGTCGAAGTCGATCAGCCCGCTCGCGCGGCGCGCCGGGTCCTTGGCCCATTCCTGGACGTTGCGGAAGTACGCCTCACGTGTACGCGGCCGACTGCAGACCAACAGCACGGGCTGGTTGGAGCCGAGCCAGAACTCAAGGTCCTCGGGCTTGGGGCGGTACAGGAACCCGTCGTCGGTCTCCGATCGCCAGCGGCCTTCGGTCGCCTTGCTTTGCACGCCGATCCGGAAGTTGCGGGTGACGTCGGTAGCGGGGTCGACCAGCTCGATTTCCCCGTCGATCCCGGAGTCCGGGCCTCCCGTCGGCTGCCAGTTATGGCCCATCTCGCCGACACGTTCGTGGATGAGCGCGATGCCGGCCTCACCAATACGTGTCTGCTTGGCCGTGTGTTTCACAGTCACGAGATTGCCACGCACGCCGGATGCCGCGAACGCCCACAGAATGTCCCAGCACGCACCGTCCGCGAAACCGCAGGTCGCGACCGCTGCGCGCGGGGTTTAGGCTCAGGGGGTGTCCCTGGCGGTTACGCACCCCGTCATGAGCGGCGACGAGTACGAGGCTCTACAGAGCAAGATGGGCTGGGCGGCTACGGTGGAGCTCATCGGCGGCGAGCCTGTCGTCACACCGCCGATTACGGTTGGCGCCTCGTCGGTCCGCGGGGAGCTGTACTACGCCCTCCGTGGATGGGCAAACACGGGACCGGGTGGGCTGACGCTGCAGGACGTCGTCGTGAGGCTTGGCAGGGGTTCATTCCTGGCGCCGGCGGTTGCGTGGTGGGCAGAGCCCCGCCGGCCGAGCGTGGGCCCTGGACCGATCGACGCGGTTCCGGACCTGGTCATCGAGGTTCTCACGCGGGTAAGCCAGCAGGCCCCAAACGCGCGCTGTACACGAAGGCCGGCGTGAGCGAGATCTGGATCGCCGACCCTCAGGCGTCGACGATCACCGTTGTCTCCGGCGCTGGGCAGCGCGTGTTCGCGTGCAGCGAGGTTCTGCGCAGCGTCCTCCTGCCAGGTTTCTCCGTCAACCTGAGAGCAGTGTTTGGGCGGCGCTGAGGCACGCGCGTGCGCGGCGACGGTCGCGGCGGCGGGTGGGCTCAGAACGGAGCCCCGTCGTCGGCGATGACGACGTCGGCGGCGTTGTGGCCGGGCTGGTTCTCGAGCGGGTCTTCGAGCTCGCCGAGCAGCAGGGGAGGCACGACGGGCGGCTCCTCGGGTTCGGCGGGGTCTTCGCCGGCGACCGCGGCGCTGACGCCGATTGGATGCTGGTAGCCGATGCCGAGCGCGATGGCAGCAGGCCGGGCATTCGATCTGGCGAGCAGCCGGGTTCAAGGAACGTCCGAACTACTCGCCCCGATACGTAGGAAGATTGCGAAGTTATCTGAATAGGGCCGAAGTTTGGCTCTGTTTCGGCGTTTCAGAAGCGCAGTTGTGCGCAGCCGACCGCACTACTGCGAAGCCCGTCGGGGTGATAATGGGATGCGGCCGGTAGGCGACGTTGTGTCTGTGCCGGTATGGACGGTATGCGGCACGGCCGCCGGGGGTCATGACGGGGCGCGCGTATTTCTCAGCTTCCATGCGTGGCCGAAAGCTCGGGCGCGCCGCTCCGGCACGTCAGTCGCCGTCGTCATCCAGCCTGTAGCCCTTCCTCTGGACCCAATGGCTCAGTCGGTAGCCCTGCGAGCCGGCCACGACTCCACACACGCCTGCGATCAGGATGGCGCGGGTCCACCCGCCGAAGGTGAGACCGTTGGAGCAACGTCGTTCTGCCGGGCGGTAGGAGGGCTTCCTCGGGGTCCTGTGCTTCTGGGCGTGGGCGGCGCTGCGCTACGGCCGGCTCGCCACGCGATCGGCCAGGTCATCGAGCGGCAGTCTGTAGCGCCACGGAGTGGCGAGTTGGCGAATGTCGTCGCCGGTCAGACTCAGGCGCTGGTAGTGCCCTGGGGCCTTGCGCTCCGCGCTGAGGTCGGCGACGATCTCCAACCGGAAGCGCGCGCCTTCACGGCACGCCGTTTCGTACTGTTCCGCGTTCAGGTCCGCTGGGAACGTGAAGGTGCCGTTGGCACCCAGAAGCGGCTCACCCCAGCCCTTGACTTCGACGTACTCGCGGCCGTTCGGGCCATCACTCAGCAGGTCACAGCCGTACTCGCGCTCCTGGATCTTCGAGAGCCCTGTGACCTTCCGACCGCGAGCCTCCTCCTCGCTGCGGACGATCTCGACCGCGCGTCGCTCCGTGCTTAGCGCGCCCGCCTGCCTCGCCACGCGCCGATTATGGGCGACCCGCGAGATGACCGTCAACGCGACGCGGTCAGCCGCGCGCCGTTGACACGTCGTGTCCGACAGCGGCCTCTACACGATCAGCGCGCTGGTCGTGGTCGCCGCCCAAGAACTCGTGGCGGCGTCGCGCGGTGGCTGGAAGGCGATTAGCGTCGGATCCGGTGATCCCGACTAGGTGCCTCGGTGCCGAGCTCGTTCGCTGGATACGGGGCTTGGACCGTGCTCCTCTGAACCGCGAGCTCGACGACGTTCCGCCGCACGATAGACGAACATGCGTTCGCAATGTTCGAAGTGGCCCACATATTGCCGGCGAAGTAGGGTCCGTCTATGGCGGACAACAGCGCGATCGAGTGGACCGAGGCGACGTGGAACCCCGTCACCGGGTGCAGCAAGGTCTCACCCGGTTGCGCGCACTGCTACGCCGAGACCTTCGCAGAGCGCTGGCGGGGTATCCCCGGCCACCCGTACGAGCAGGGCTTCGCCCTCCGGCTCTGGCCGCAACGCCTCGAGCAGCCGCTGCGCTGGAGGAGGCCGCGGATGATCTTCGTCAACTCGATGAGCGACCTTTTCCACGAGGACATCCCCGCCGACTACATCGCCGAAGTGTTCGACGTCATGGTTCGAGCCGAGCATCACACCTTCCAGGTCCTCACCAAGCGTCACGAGCGCCTTGCGGAACTCGCGCCAGATCTTCCGTGGCCGGACAACGTGTGGATGGGCGTCACGATCGAGAACCGCCGCTTCGTGCACCGAGCCGACTATCTGCGCGAAGTGCCGGCCGCCGTCCGCTTCATCTCCGCCGAGCCGCTGCTCGGGCCACTCGAAGGGCTTGATCTCTCCCGGATCGACTGGCTGATCTCCGGCGGGGAAAGCGGGCCGAAGCACCGGCCGGTCAGAGCGGAATGGCTGCGGGAGCTACGCGACCGCTGCCAAGACGAGGAGGTTGCGTACTTCTTCAAGCAGTGGGGCGGCCATCGTCCCAAGACCGGGGGCCGCGAACTCGACGGACGCACATGGGACGAGATGCCCGCGGTCCGCCACCGCGCTCTGGTCTCGTAGACGACTCGCCGCCGGCCGGGGTGGGCCCTACCGCCGAAGCGCGCGAGAAGTCTCGGTCGGCGGCTCGGCGCCATTGGCCGCACTCAACTGCGGATGACGCGCGAGCACGGCTTGCCGCGGTAGGCCCGATCACGCTGACGCTTGCGATCGACGCAGTACTCGTTCGTCCGCCTGATCCTGAAGCTGCCCTCCTCGGTGACCGACCCGTCACTGCCGCGAGCGTTCCAGACGGTGACGGAGCCCCGGAAGGACACGTCGCCGATCACCCAAGACACGCGATCGCAACGAACCCGCACTACCGTGCGGCGCTTGCATCCGCCGACCCGCTGCGCGTAGCCGTACTCCCAATCACCCTCGAACTGCTCAGCGAGCAACTGGCGGACGCGCGTCTTGGCGTTGCGCAAGGACAGATTTGGAACCGGCGGCGTGTACACCGTCTCCGCGATCAGATGTCGTTGGTTCGCTTGGCTCACGTACAGGCAGATCCGTCGCGGCTCGTCGCCGATCACGTAGAAGGAGTCCGTGCCGGTGATCGTGCCGGGCCCTTGCAGGTAGTTGCTGACCCACGCGGTCGACATTTGCGGACTGTCGTCGGTGGGGCAGGGCGAGGAGGCGACCAGCTCGCCGGCAAACAGCCCCCAACTGCAGGTCTGCTCTCCGTTCGCGTACGGCGTGCATCTCGACCATGTCGCCGTAAATGTTGCCGCGACCTGACTCTTGCCGACCGCGTGCACGGCTGTGATCGAACCGGTATCCGCGTAGCTGACGGTGCCCGTGGCGAGCGAGGCTGCCGACACGGTCAGCCCGGCGCTGAGAAATCGCCCGGCTCCACGCTTGAGTCCCATTCGTGAACTGCTCCTCCGTCTCGTCCTGAGAACTGGCGGCGCGATCCTACGAGCGCGCCGACGCGCAACGCAAGTTCCTCCCTGGGTTGTCTCCAACGAAGTCCAGCTGCCGGCGGGATAGCGACAACAAGGAGACCATCTCATTCAGGCGAGGCTGATCGGTTAGCGTCCGCTGGCGCCCGTAGCATCGCTCCGCCAAATGACGCCGCGCGATGAGAAGTCCTTGTTCGATCCGCGAGAGCTGCTGTCGGACGAGCAGTTGCAGGTGGAGATCGCCGAAGCACTGCACCCTGACGGTGGGCAACGCCATCCCGATCTCGACGCCGCGCGGCTGTGGCGAAGCGCTGAGGACGGAATGCTCGTCCGTGGCGTCAAGCCGCATTCAGCAGCCAAGTCCAAGTTGGTCAGCAAGAGCATCGACACGGTCACCACAGCCATGGCGGACAAGTGGTTCGCAACCAAGCACGGGCTCGAATACCTTGAGCTCTACAGCGGTCCTGGTCGGCTGCTCGACGAGTGGACCGGCGAGGAACTGCCGGGCTCGCCCATGCAGGCGCTCGAAGTGCGCCGGCCGTTCAGTCGCTACCTGTTCAGCGACTACTCGGGCGAGTGCGTGGAGGCGCTGCGGACACGCGTCGGCGACCGCCCCGACGTGCGCGTCATCGAGGGCGATGCGAACAACCCCGCCCATCTCGAGCGGGTGGCCGATTTCCTGAACCCGAGAGCACTTCTGATCGTGTATCTGGACCCCGCCCGGCCGCGGGATCTGCACTGGACCACCGTCGAAGCCCTCGCCCGGCGCTTTGAGTTCGCCGACTTGATCATCAACCTCCCGGTCAACAGCCTCATGCGGTCGATCCTCGGAGCGTCAAGCGGGGGCGTCATCGGCAGCGGCACGGCGGGCCGGTTTCTCAACCATCCAAGCCCCGTCGATCTGCTCGCGCGCACGCCCGCGGGCAAGCTGATCGTGAGTGCGAGCATCACCGCGATCCGCGAGCACTACGACGAACAGCTCATGAGCCTCGGCTTCAAGAAGCCAGGCCGCAGGACCATCGAGTTCCCGGCGAACAATCCCTACTACGACGTGCTCTACGCCTCACGCCACGAGATGGGCGTCAAGCTCTGGGACCGCACCAACCCGCCCCCAGAACCGCCACCAAGGCTCTTCTGAACCACCAACGGAGCCGAACCCCGATGCCGTCGAAGTGGACGTAGTGTCGGTGGGAACGCCATGGATCTTTTCGAACGCGAGAACAACGACGACTGGAGTGCCGCCGCCGCTGGAGGCGCGCTGCTGGCGTACTCGATCACCATCGCCGAGGGCAGAGTGTCGGATGTCAGCGTGCGCGACTATCGCGCGGCCCACCAGCGCCTGATGCGAGATCCGATGGCAAGCGAACGGCCGCGCCGCGGAGAGTTTCCACGAAGTCCCGAGAGTCCGGTTCTGGCGCGCGTTCAGGACTTCAGCCGCGGGTGCCCCACACACGTGCGGGCCGGGATCTTGCATACCGCATCCTGTGGTGACGTCCGGGAGCGAGTTCGTGGTCCGTGGGCCTCGACCGTACGTGCGCGGCTACTTCGACGCAGCGGTCGGTGGTTTTACACGTCTCCCCAGAGCTCGACGAGGTCTGGACGATCCGGTATGTCGCGAACGTCGTCAAGTCCGATGCGCTCGCAGAGCTTCAAGCTTTTCTCGTTCCGTCGATCGGCCCGAGCGAAGGTCACTGGATGCCGTTTCCGTTGCAGCATGTCGGTGATCAGCGCTTCGAACATGAAGTGTCCGAGGGTGATCGGTTGGTCTTCGGTCTCGACGAGCGTGCCGCGCGCCGCGAGGTCGACGGCGATCACCTCGATATAGCTGATCGTGACTTGGACAACTCGAGGTTCGATGTGATGTGCGCCCACGGCGATCAGGCGTTCATCTGGTCGATGGAACGTCAGAAGCAGCCGGGGATCCAGAGCCGGGAGTTGGGGCCACAGGTAGCGCCGTGGCAAGGGGCCGCGGATTTGCTGCTCGACTTCGTCTTCCCAGGGTTCGCCGCGCGAGCAGCGGAACGCGGCGAGTGTTGTCAGGTCGTCTGAGCGGGCGGCGCGGACTCGCAGATCCGCCGGGTCGAGGGTCTTCAATCCTCGATGGTGATCGGGACGCGCGGCCGGCGGATGGTGTGTCTTGGCTCGGCGAGGCGCGCGAGCGCGTACGCGATGCCATCGTCGTTGAGGACAGTTCCCCAAGGGGTGCCGTACAGGTCGACGGCGGGCTCATCGGAGCTGTCCTTGGCGTCGGAGCCTGCGATCTCGACCGCGGGTTCCACCGTGAGGCGGAGCTCTCCGCGATCGTACTCCCACCAGGCGGTGACGGCGGTTCCTTTTGCTGCTGCCACGCCGCGGTCACGCAGCATTTGGGCGGGCACGGGCATCGGGACCTTGCCCTCGTCGAGGGTCACGAACGCGAACGGATCATCAAGTTTGGTGACATGGCCGTGCATGACCGTGGTCTGCGACAGCGATTGCAGCTCGCGGCGTGCGGCGGCGATCTGTCGACTGACCGCAGCGAGGTCCTTTGCCAAATCCGGACGTGAAAGCGCGGCGGCCAAGCCCTCGTACGTGCCGCTGGCAAGTGTCCCGGACACTCGCTCGATCAAGCGTCGCATCGCGCTTGAGCGTTCGATGCGCCCCGCCCGCTCTGCGAGCTGGTGCGCGAGCTCGAGCTGCTTGAGTCGAACGGCGCGGGCGGCGTCACGATTGATGGCGCAGTAAACGTGAACCGACCCTCCTAGGCGTCCACCCGCAGCGCGAACCGGCGCCTCGATGCCCTCCGAAACGGCCTGCTTGCTGCGGAGCGTCCGCATAGCCGAGTCGGGCGTCTTCGACTGCGAGGTATACGCGCGTACGATCTCGCGTTTGGTGACGATCGGCACCTCCAGAAGCATGCTTAGATCTTAGCACCGACACGGCGTTTTGCGCAACCGGTAGCGGTAGCCGATGCCGGCGGTCTGACAACAGACGAGCACGCTGCCAGACCGCCGGTTCGGATCAGGCCGCGCGCGGGAGTTGGACGCCGATCTGTCGAGCTCGATCGACGGAACCTACTGCTCGATGGCAAGGGGTTGGTGATCGGCGCGGTTGCGCGTGTGCTCCTTGACCAGCGTCTCGCCGTCGCCGAGTTCGACACCGCGAGCGCGAGCGTTGGCCACTGTCTGCGCGCTGTTTCTGGCCGTTGGGGAGGCGACGCACGAACGGGCGCACATATGCGCTGGCGCAACGGAGCTGCTGCGAAGGTTCGTCGAGTCGCGCCGCCGGATCGCGATCGACGGGTCGCGCGGCGATCTCGCCAGCTCGCAGAGCACGACGGAGAAGCAGCCGCCGAAGCCATCGCCGCCGTCGTAACCGAGCGACGAGACGCAGGCCTGCCGGAACTGCCGATCGCTCCCTCGAACATGGCGTTCACCGCGACCGGCCGGGTGACGGGCGCTCGAGCACACATCCGTGACTGGGACCGCGAGAAGCTGATCGCCGGCATGGCGCTCGCAGTCGAGATCCTCGGACCGGGCGCCCAGCTCGATCAGCGGTCCCTCAAACGCATCGCTGCCGAGCGACGCGACCTGCCGATCCCGTCCTACTCGACCGTCAACCGGCACCTACGCCGGCACTACCCTGATGACACCTGGGAGCAATGGCGTCGCGAGGCTCATGAGCGCGCCCGCTGAACCCACACGCCCCGCCCGCAGCTTCAGTTCTCCCACACACCGCATGATTTGGCTCTGCCACGCCGTTTGCGGCGGGAGCGCGCTGCCGCAAACAGACGCGCACTCCTAATCGCGAACCGCTCCCGGAAGACAAAAGGCCTGCGTTTGCAGGCCTTTTACCCGACTTCTTGGAACTGTTCTTGGAACTGTCCCAGGTGGGAGAGTTCCAAGAAGTAGCTTCGGCCCTGCAAATCGCGGTCGGCAGAGGCCCACTTCGGGCTTCCCACACACGTGCCGACCGGAAAACAACACACAGGCCGGATCAGAATGCGGTCCGATCTTCATCATGGCATGCGAGCGCCGAGCGCGGCCACGGACGTCGACAGGAGGGCTCGGCGCACGTGCATGTTCGAGGACTGACGTACTCGCCGGCGTGGTTGCCCCGTGCCCTCTGCTGTTGGGCCCACCCTCTAAGGTTCGCTCGCGCCCGCATGATCGAAGGGCGCGACGTACCCAAAGCTGGGAACGACGGTCTGATCTGGCCCCACTGCGACGGCTTGATCTGGCCCCACTTCGTCCGATCGTTGGCTGACGATCCGGCGCTCATCGAGCGCGGAACGGAGGCCGGCAGGAAGTGGGATCCAGAGTGGAGTTGTTCGAGCAGATCAGACGCGATCGCGAGCGTGAGGGCTTGTCGATCCGGGCGCTCGCGGCCCGGCACGGCGTGCATCGCCGCGCGGTCCGGCAAGCGCTGGCGTCGCCGTTGCCGCCGGTCAGACGGACGCCGGCGCATCGGCCCGCGCCGAAGCTGGGTGAGTACCGCGAGCTGATCGACGAGTGGCTGCTCGCGGATCTGCGGGCGCCGCGCAAGCAGCGGCACACCGCGAAGCGGATCTGGCGGCGTCTGGTTGATGAGCATGGCGTGCAGGTGGCCGAGACGACGGTGCGCGACCACGTCCGCAAGCGCCGACGCGAACTCGGGCACGCCCCGCGCGAGGTCTTCATCCCGCAGGCCCACGCGCCTGCGGTGACCGCTGAGGTCGACTGGGGCGAGGCGGAGATTGACTTGGCGGGAGCGCGAACGCGGGTGCATCTGTTTTTGATGCGCTCGTGCTTTTCGGGCGCGGCGTTCAGCATGGCCTCGCCCGTGGAAACCCAGCAGGCGTTCTTGGAAGGGCACGCGCACGCGTTCGAGTGGTTTGACGGCGTCTTCGCCGAAGTCCGCTACGACAACCTGAGCTCGGCGGTCAAGCAGGTCCTCAAGGGCCGCCGGCGGGTTGAGAGCGACCGGTTCATCGCGCTGCGCTCGCATTACTTGTTCGAGTCGTTGTTCACCACGCCGGGTCTGGAGGGCGCGCACGAGAAGGGCGGCGTCGAGGGCGAGGTCGGGCGTTTTCGCCGCAACCATCTGGTCCCCGTCCCGGCCGTCGGCTCGATCGCCAAGCTCAACCTGCTGTTGCGCGAGGCCTGCGAGCGCGATCTCTCCCGCCAGATCCAGGGCCGCTCAATCACGGTCGGCGACCAGTTTGCGATCGAGCGGCCCATGTTGCGGGCCCTGCCGGACGAGGGCGCGTTCGACGCCAGCGAGACCACGACCGTCCGCGTCGACGCCAAGGCGCTCGTCACAGTCCGCCAGAACCGCTACAGCGTCCCGGTCGCGCTCGCGGGCTTGCGGGTCGACGCCCGCATCGGCGCCGCCGAAATCATCGTCAGCCATCGCGGAGCGGTGGTCGCGCGCCACGAGCGGCTGCACGGGCGCTTCGGGACCAGTGCTCAGCTTGATCACTATCTCGAGCTGCTGGCGCGCAAGCCGGGCGGGCTGGAACGCTCGCTGCCGCTCGCCCAAGAGCGCGAGCGCGGCGCCTGGCCCGGCTGCTTCGATGAGCTCTGGAGCGCGTTGCGCGAGCGCTACGGCGCCTCAGAAGCCGCCCGGCAGATAGTCGACGTGCTCCTGCTTGTTCGCGAGCATGGGCCCGCCCGCGTCGAACTGGCGGTCCGCGGCACGCTCGCCGCCGGCGCGATCGATGGCCGGGCCGTCGCCGTTCTGGCCAGGCGCAGCGCCCCACAGCCGTCGCCGCCGCCACTACGCAATCTCGATGCGCGCCTGGCCGCGCACGACCGTCCCGAACCTGAGCTGGCCGACTACGACGCGCTGATCGACGGCATCCGATGACGGTCAACGCGAAGACCGCGGCGCTGGAAGCGCTGATCGAGGCGCACGCCACCGAACTCAAGCTGCCGACGGTCAAGCGCCGCTTCCGCGCTCTGGCGGCCGAGGCCGTTCGCGAGCAGCAGACCCCGACCGCCTACCTCGCCGCGCTGCTGGAAGCTGAGCACCAGGAACGCGCCGAGCGACGCGAACGACGCCGGCTCATCGACGCGCGCTTCCCGGCCATCAAGCGCCTGGAAGAGTTCCAGTTCGCCGACAACCCCAAGGTCCCGCAGGCCACGATCGCCGCGCTGGCCGAGGGGTCCTGGATCGCCGATCGCGAGAGCGTGATCTTCGTCGGCGACTCAGGCACCGGCAAGACCCACCTGGCGACCGCGCTCGCCGTTCAGGCCTGCCAGCACGGCCGGCGCGTTCGCTTCACCACGCTCACCGCGCTGGCCAACGAGCTCCAAGAAGCCGAAAGCCGCCGCGAGCTCGCCCGCGTCGTCGGCCGCTACGCCCGCACCGAGCTTGTCGTCCTGGACGAACTCGGCTATCTCGCGTTGCCCGACGGCGCCGCCGAGCTGGTCTTCCAAGTGCTCTCCGAACGCCACGAACGCGGCTCGCTGATCGTCACCACCAACCTGCCCTTCGGCGAATGGACCAAGGTGTTCCCCGACGCCCGCCTAGCCAAAGCCGTCGTCGATCGGCTCACCCACCGCGCGCACATCATCGACACCGGCACCGAGTCCTGGCGCTTCCGCCACGGCCTCAAACGCACACGCCGATCCGGAGCCGCCTAGCTCCCAGCGGGACACGCACCACGCTTTCTCAGCTTCGCCGGCTACGCCGGCTCAGGGACACAATCAGGCAAAATCACAACCAACAACAACCGACGGCAGATGGGGCCACTTCAAGCCGTCGCGCCGGGGCCAGCGCAAGCCGTCGTTCTCAAAAGCAAAGACAGGACTCATTGATGTCGGAGGAGCAAGTCGTCGGCGTGGAGCTAGGCGCATCGGTACCGGTGGGGAGCCAGAGAGTGGCCTACGGCGGTGTACCGGCGCGCCCCGGCGAGCTACTCGATCAGGCGCTTGCAGCTCAGAAGCGCGGACACGGAGTCGAGTGGACGGCCGCCTGGTTCTTCCTTGAAGGCGACAGCGAGTTCGTGGCACTCGAGGTGACGTACCGGTCCCCGTTCATTGGACTAGGCCGCTACATCTTTGGGCGTCCGAGCCACGACCACGCGCTGCGTGCAGCCGCCGACTCAGAAGTCGTCTTGCTCGCGCAGACTGGCGCGTCGAATGACTTAGCCCTCGACGACGCGCTGGTGCTCGATGGCGTTCCCGGACAACAGCTCGCCAACTGGCTTCGAACTGGCCGACCGTCGTAGTGATCCGAAACTCGTTCCCGCCCCCTGGTCTCCGCGGAGTCCTTCGCCGCAGGAGAACTTCGCTTGTACATCAGATGGGATGACCATCCCGTCATGGTGCCTTCGCGGAGGCGGTGACTGCAACGGTTTGCTTAGGCTGATAGCTGCGTTGGCAACGCGGTCAGCCGAGTCGCGCACCACTGCCGGGAAAGGTCGGTGCCGCACAGAAACGCATTGATGGATGCAACTCGACGGTCCGTCTCTGCCCGGAGCTCCTCTTTGTCGAGAAGCTCGCGCTCAGCGCGCATCTCAACCACGATTGCTTCGACGGTGGCGACGTGGAGCGAGATGGTCCCGTTGTCTTCGGCGGCTTGAAGCGCGGACTGCGTCGCGGGCGATGAGTCCCAAGTCCGCAGCATGACGTCCCAGACGCATTCGGTCGGAGGCGGTCCGGGAACTTCGAAGACCGAGATTGTTGTGGGGGCATATTTGTGCACGTAGAGCATGGCCTCGAGCTTGCACGGCCAGCTTCGGCGCTGCCGGGTTTCGGGGAGCCACGCTCAGCACATGCTCTGGGCCGAGACCGTGTCGCAGGTGGGTGAGCAGGAGCCGGGAGTAGAAGCCTCTTCTCGCTCGCCCTCATTCGAACCTGAGCCGACGCGCCTGTTCGATACGTTCGGCCTGCTCACGGTCGCGACGGGAGGTCGCGTCATGCGCCTTGCGGGCGATCTCCTCGCTGCGGCGGTTGACCTCTTCGATGACGCCTCGCAGCGTGTCGGCGTGGTGGGACTCGATTTCATCGATCGTGGTCCCGTCCAGTACGAAGCGGTCGCCCTGGACGCTGGCGATGCCCGGCCGGTGCATGGTCGTGAAGCGCGGAGGGCGGTTCCACACCTCTACGAGCAGTTGCCGCTCGGCCTGGGACGGGGTTCGAGAGAGCTGCAACGGCACCGCGTATAGCGCGCTTCCACGTGACCCATCGTTGCGAGGCGCGCCCATACCTTCCGCGACCACGCCCGTGATTTTGAGCGGCGTGAACGAGAACTCGTCATCGCCTATGGGAGAGTTGGTGTCGGCCGCGGTCTGCGGTGTCCGGCTGTCCCGGAGAGCCGCGCCCGCAACTTCGGAGGCGTAGCTCGCAGCGTCCCGGATGAGCCGGTCAGCGGCGGCCTCGACGGTCTCGCCGTCGATCGGGACATACACGAGATCGGCGATCACGTCCGGCATCTCGGTGTCGCCGACTCGGAGCGGCATCACTTTCACCCGGCCCTGTTTGAGCCCGCCGGTGACCGCGAGCGAGAGCTCCTTGCGGCACCACTCGGAGTTCCTGGAGTCATCCGAGACCAACACGGCCATGTACTCGAACTCGTGCACGGCATCGGCGACGCGCGCCACGAGGGAGTCGCCGGCACGCAACTCGTCCTCGTCACGCCAAGCTGCGGCGCCCCGCGCGACCAGTGCGGCTTTCAGCGCGATAGCCAAGGGCTTGTCGGCGTGCGAGTAGCTGATGAAGAACGATGGAGGCTCGGACATTGGGAGGGATGGGGTCGGTGGTGTTGGTTGCAGACGAGCGGCTGGCGGTGCGTTGGTCTGATGCTGCCTCAGAGCCTCGTCGTACAGGCGGTCGCCGCGCGGCGTGATCGCGAAGGTGACTTGTGGGTCGAAGGCGTAGTTCCAGGAGCCGTTGATCAGCTCGGCGTTGTGGAGCGCCAAGACGTCGTCGACCAGGACCTCCTCGCCGTCCTCCGGGAGGCCAGCACCGAAGATCACCGCGGGCTCGCGCTCATGACCGTGGACAGCGAACTTCTGGCGTGGCCGAGGCACGGTCCGTGCCGCCTTGATCAACCGGAACAACAACTTGATCTGTTCAGCCCCGAGCGGTTCAGACATGCCTAACCAGATCGTAAGGATGTACGCGGTCGGAGCGCAGGACTTCGCGGCACATCCGGCCAGCGGCCTGACGCTGTTCTGGCGTCGTCCGCCCGACGCCGGCGAGCGGCCTTCCGACGTCGCTCGGCGGCAGCACAGTGAACGCCGGCTGCTCGATGACCGATGACCGCGGGTCTGGCAGCACGTGGCCGCGCTGCCAGACTGCGGGTTCGGCTCAGGCGGCGCGCGGAAGCTGCCTGTCGAACTCGTCGAGATCGACCGACGAGATCCACTGCTCGATGCGAAGAGGTTGGTGATCGGCGCCGTTGCGCGTGTGTTCCTTGACGAGCGTCTCGCCGTCGCCGAGTTCGACACCGCGAGCGCGCGCGTTGGCCAGCGCTTGCGGGCTGTGTTCCTGGCCGTCAGGGAGGCGGCGCACGAACGGGCGCACGTACGCGCTGCTGACGGCGCGACGCAGCCACTGCGTCGGTTCGTCGTGTCGTGCCGCCGGATCGCGATCAAGGGGTCGCGCGGCGATCTCGATGAACTTCGCCAGCTCGCAGAGCGCGACGACCCAGGCGGTCCACAACGCTTCCGCCTCGACGCCGGCAGACGCGGCGACCGGGACGATCTCCCCGGATCGATGCTGGCGCAGGCACAGGCGTCCGGAGATACTGGCGCCGTCGTGAGGCTGATACTCGAACGGCAGGACCTTCATGGAGTCCTGCTCGACCGGCGGGCAGAACGTGACGGTGAACTGCGGGCCGGGCAGGACGACCTGCCGCACCAGCGGCACGACGTCACCGCCGATCGCTCGCGAGGCCTCGATCGCGCGTTCGACGAGCCGGGGGCTCGCTCCACTTGGAGGCGCTGCCGTGATCTGCTCATCCTTGATCGCGTGCGGCTGTGGCGTTCCTACGAGGTTCGCGAGCGCATCGTGGAGAAGGTCCCAGTGAGGCCCGCTGCTGAGGAAGTCGCCGGCGATGCGACCGTGGCCGTCCACGATCGCGGCGTCGTCGCAGACGATCGCCAGCCGACGCCGGCCGGCACCGGCCGAGGCGGCGACCGGCGCTTGCGTCTCAGCGACGTAGATCCGGACGTCGCTCTTGCCCGGCAGGCGACGAGCGGTCAGGCCCAACTCGGTCAAGCGGGCGTCGCGCTGGACGCGGGCGACGAACTGTTGCCACTGCGCATTGGTACGGCTCGGCGCGACCTCCCGTGGATCAGGGTCTAGGCCGAGGTACGGGCTGGAGTAGCTCCAGTCCTGGGTGGAGAGGCCGGCGAACGGATGGCTGGCCGGCTGGTGGCGCTGCTTGTGTCGCCGGGACCTCCGGCGGGACTGCTTTGACATCTGCCTCCTGGCTTGAGGTCAAGAGTGCTCACGTCGGGACGCTCCGGGTGATGCGGGAAGATGCCCGCCAACGCGGGACGCATGCTCGAGGCGCAGACTGCGCGGGCCGTCGTCGAGGTGCTTCGTGAGCAATGCTCAAACGGTAGCCGGACGCTCGGACGCTGTCGAGCCGCCGGCGGGCGCGGAGCCGGCGGCCGGCCTTGAAGACATCGACGAAGGGCTGGAGATCTGCACGGGTCGCGGCGCGACTCGAGCGCGAAGTGCTGGTTCATGCGGAAGTCGTAGGCCTACACGCGCTTGGTCGCCGGCTCGCCGGACCGCGCTTACGCGTGAAGAACAAGACGTTCGCCTTGACACCCTGCGCGTAGAAGAGGCCGGTGGGCAGGCGGAGGATCGTGTGCAGGTCGCACTCCTGTATGAAGCGCTTACGGATCGTCTCGCCGGCACCACTCTCGAAAGGCACGTTGGCGGGGAGAACGACCGCCGTCTCGCCTCCTTGAGCGTCGGCGCGTTCGCCTTACACGCGGCGTTTGTGGCCGGTACGAAGCGAGGACCCACGACCGGCAGCAGCGCTGCCGAGACCGCTCGGCGCGCTCAGACGGTATTCGTCTCTGAACACGCCGCGTTCGTGACAAATGACGCGGCGCTTTGCCAAAAGTTTGCGGCAATCCCGGTTTAGGTCCGAGCCCGCGCGTATGTTGAGGACATGAGCTCGGAGGAGGCAATCAACGACTTGGTGCAATGGACTCTCGCCGGGGCAGGACAGCGCGACACCGCGATGGTCCGCCAGGCGCTGCACGAGGAGTTGGTCCGTGTCGGTGACGCTCACGCGAATGAACCCAGCGAATGGG
This sequence comes from uncultured Demequina sp., assembly GCA_937925595.1. The sequence continues at coordinate 26,512 of CALALQ010000045.1, forward strand.
CGGCGTGGGCCGATGGCGCGGATGTGATCGGCACGGCCTACGAGCGGCTCGTGAGTGGGGCCGACCGACGCGCGAAAGGCCAGTTCCAGACGCCATTCTGGGCGGCCGATGTGATGGCGGACTGGCTGCTGGAGAGCAGCCCGGCCAAGATCCTCGATCCCGGTGTGGGCGCCGGTCGGCTGCTGTTTCGCGCGGGTGAGCGCTCGGTCGGTAACGTCGAGCTCGAGGGTTTCGACATTGATCCGCTGTGTCTCGCCATGGCGGACTTGAACCTTCAGCTCCGCGGGCTTGAGAGCCGGAGCCTGCTCGAGAAGAACTTCCTGATCGATGCGGTCGAGCAAGCACCAGACGCAATCATCTGCAATCCGCCGTATTCCCGCCACCACGCAATCCCGGCCGATCAGAAGGCGGCGATCCACGACGGCTTCGAACAGCGCTTGGGGTTGCGCCTCAACCGGCTGGCCGCATTGCACGTGCTCTTCCTGATCCGCTCGCTCGAGATCGTTTCCGACGGTGGGCGGATCGCCTTCATCACCCCATCGGATTGGCTCGACGTCGGATACGGCAAGAAGATCAAACGCCACGTGCTCGACCACGCAGAGGTCGACGCGATCATCCTTTTCCACGACGACCATCTCTTTTTCGACGGTGCCCTCACAAGCGCGGCGATCACGTTGCTCCGCAAGAGCCCGCCGACCGGCAAACCTACCCGCGTGATCCGCCTGGCCGAGCATCTGCCCGCCGTCCAACAGGTATTGGCCGCGGTCAACGGCGACGCGACTGATCTCGAGGTCGAGGAAGTCCAACTGACCGACACCGACAAGTGGAGCCGCAGCACGACCGCAGTCGCTGCCGGGAAGCCGCTCAGCGAGTTCGCTCGGATCCGGCGCGGCATTGCCACCGGCGCCAACAAGTTCTTCGTCGTTTCGGAGCAACGGCGGCAGGAGCTTGGGCTGTCCACCGATGATCTTCGGCCATGCATCACGGGGCCGAAGCTGATCACCGGCACCGAGCTGACTGCTGAGGACCTGACGAAACTGCCGGACACTGCGCCGCGATGGGCGATCGAGTGCCGACGCCCGGAAGCCGAACAGGAGGACACGCCGCTTGGTGTATACCTGCGTTACGGCAAGGAAGAGTTGGCGGTTCACGCGGGCTATTTGGCCAGCAAGCGCAAGCCGTGGTACGCACTCGAGCGCCGTGACGACGTCTCGATCCTGTTCACGTACATGAACCGTCAACGCCCCCGCTTCATTCGCAACAGGGCCGGCGCCGTGCCGCTGAACACGTTTCTCATTGTCGAGCCCAAGCCGGGCGTCGATCCGGACCAGCTCTGCGACATCCTCAATCGTTCGGAAACGATCGCCCAACTGGAGGCACTTCGACGCAACTACGGAGGCGGCCTCTGGAAACTCGAGCCCGGTGAAGTCAGCCGCCTCCGCGTCGAGCTCTGAAGACCAACGCCCCTCTTTAGACGAGTCGGAGGGGGTTTTCATGGGGGACGTTGTATGTATAAGACATGCCGCGTCCCCCCGAACGATGGACCGAAGACGAACTAAAGGCTGATGCTCAGATCGCCCTCCAGGTTCATGTTGAGCTGCGCCGAGCTGCGGCCGAAGAGGAGCACCGCCAATACATTGAGCTGGTCGAGCGGTTCCAGGCGGATGCAAGCGAGCTCCTAGAACGCACGGACAATCTGCGCCAGATCACCGGGGACTCGCTCAAGAAGCGCAACGTTCTCGAGCTCGCGCGGTACGCGGCGGTTCCTTTGATCAGCGCCGGCGACCTGGACAACTTGACCGGGGCCAAGTTCGGCAACTGGATCAAACAGAAGAGTGATCGCGGCACGTGCCCAAGCGATGAGGAGTTCGCGGAAGCAGCGGCAGTGATTAAGCCGACACTGAACCCTCTGCTAGCGCCGTGGATTGCCGACGGCAGGGCACCGACAGCGGCAGAGCTCGAACGCTTCGCATTTACGACCGCGCTTGTACCGGCCTCCAACGTCCTCACGACCCTCCGACGCAGTGAGAGCTCGTCACGCCAAGAAGAGGCGATCCGAGCAGCCTGCAAATCGGCCGGTTACGAACCCACCAAGCCCCCAGGGGCGCTCACAGACCCGATCAACGATATGGACCCTGGCACATATTCGACTGCGTCGCGCAAGATCGCCGGCGACAACATGGACGTGCCAATCCGTATGCGAAGCGGCCATTTCTTGAAGTTCGTCGCTGTCGAGGCGAAGGTCTCCAACACGGCCGTCAACTCGCGCAAGCGCCTAGCTGAAGTCATGAACAAGCGTTCGAAGTGGGACAACGCTGGGGAGCTGTACGACTTCCGGACAGCCGCGGTGCTAGCCGGCGACTTCTCGTTGGAGCGCCTGAAGGAAGCGCAGACGTCGGGCGTCATGATCTTCTGGGAACACCGGCTCGAAGACCTCACGGATTTCCTCAAGGGCAAGTAGCCGTCTCGGTCCGAGCTGCTCGCATTTTCCAGAAGAGTTCGTTGCCAGGCCAGCCTATGCCGGTCGCCAAGGCGGTGGGAGTTTGGAGCCTCTAGTCGCCGGCGAGTTCGATGCCGGCGGCGCGGGCCGCGGCGACGGCTTCGGCGGAGAATATGAACGGATAGTCGCCGCAGTAGATCTGGCCGTCGATGAGTTCGATCTTGTCGCCAAGGACGCCGATCTCCCCGAGCCGCCGGTACTCCTCGACGGTCATGCGGCGCGCGGGGATCGCGCCGTTAGACGCGGTTCCGTTGCTCATACAAGGCAAGATACCTCGCGTAGAAGAGGGGCGGCCCGCGCGGAACGGCTGCCCGTCACCTGGACCCGGCGGGGCGTGCGCGTTGCGCGGGGATTACGCTAACCGGATGCCGTTGGCGGTCAAGCACCCGCGTCTGAGCAGCGACGAGTACGAGGCGCTGCAAGCGAAGGCCGGCTGGACGGCTCCGGTGGAGCTCATCGGAGGCGAGCCCGTGGTCACTCTCCCGACTGCGGTTCGCGTCTCGTCGGTCCGCGGGGAGCTGTTCTACGTCCTGCGCGGATGGGCGAGCCCAGGGAGAGGTGGGCTGACGCTGCAGAACGTGTTTGTGCGGATCAGCGAGGGTACGTTCCTGGCGCCGGCGGTCGCGTGGTGGTCGGACTCGCGCCGTCCGAGCGTGGGTCCTGGACCGATCGACACGGTGCCGGACCTGGTCATCGAAGTTCTTGCACCGTCGAGCCGAGACAACGTCCTGGGCCCCAAGTGCGCGTTGTACGTGGCGGCCGGTGTGAACGAGATCTGGGTGGCCGATCCGCACGCGACGCAGATCACCGTTGTCTCCGGCGGCGGGGAGCGCGTGTTCGCGCGTGGCGAGGTTCTGCGCAGCGCGCTCCTGCCGGGTCTCGCCGTGGGTCTGGAAGCGGTGTTCGGGCAGCGCTGAAGTCGGTGTCTGCTGCGGCGACGGTCGCGGCAGGCAGGGCTGCTCAGAACGGAAGCTCGTCGTCGAGAAGGACTTCGGCGGCGTCGCGGCCGGGCTGGTTCTCGAGCGGGTCTTCGAGTTCGCCGGGCAGCAGTGGAGGGACTACGGGCGCCTCTTCGGGCTCGGTCGGGTCTTCGCCGGCGGCTGTGGTGCTGAGGCCGATCGGTTGTTGGTGACCGACGCCGAGGGCGACGGCGTTGGTGCCGTACGGTTGGTCGAGGCCGAGCTCGCTGCGGAACGCGTGCAGTGATGTCGCGTAGGTGGTGCCGTCGTCGACGAGGATCCGGTCGGGGTCAGGGGTGCCGAGCGGTCGGCTGTCGGGCATCCACTGCTCGCGCCAGCAGATCATCAACCACTCGATCAGCAGCGCGGCGTTCGCGCGCAGCTGCTGGTTGTCCAGGCCGCGGCGCTTGGGCCGCAGGGCGTGGTCGTCGGCGCCCGAGCGCCAGCGTACGCGCCAGTGGTGATGCACGCGTTCGTAGCGGTCGTGGGAGTGGCGCAGCGCGAGGTAGACGGGCGAGTCGCGCCACAGCGGCAGCAGCATCCGCCAGCTGACGTTGCAGCCGATGCTCTGCCGGCGTTCGCAGTCCGGGGTTGTCGGCGTGAGGCACTGGACGTACAAACGGGGCCCGCGTTTGCCGCCGGCGGTACGGGTGAACGAGATGTGCCGAGTGGGAGCGCCGCAGTGCTTGCAGCGCACGATGCCGTGCCGGTCGTGGGTGTCGCAGTCCTCCATCTCGCGTTCCTGGCGGTTGCCGGCCGCGCGCCATGGCATGACCGACCCGACGCCGAGGCGCGTGTTGTGCTCGAACACGGGGGAGACTGAGTAGCCGCGGTCGGCGACGACCGCGCGTGGCAGCTGGCCGGTGTTCTGGACCGCGGCGGCGAACAGAGCCGGATAGGTCATGAACTCCTGCGTTGAGGCGGACGTGATCCGGACCGCAACCGGCGCGCCGGTGAAGTGGTCGATGGCTTTGGCGTTGTAGAAGCCCACCCAGAAGCGCTTGACCTTCGTGCCGCGGATGTACGCGCGCACACCCGCGGTCGCGTCGAGCACCGCGTACCAGCACCCGCCGACCTTCACGAGCAGCCGTCCGTCCTTGCGTTCGATGCGTTCGGCGTCGCCGATTTCGGTGTCCGGACGCAGCGCCGCGAGATCGGGTTCAGGTGACTCGGCGGCCAGGTGCCGTTCGGCGCGCACGATCGGGGTTGTCGCGGCGGCGCTGATGCGGCTGCTGGCCCGCCAATCGGTGACGCGGCTGTGGCAGCTCGAGGCCGGTGGGCACACGTGCTCGAGGCGCGCGTGGGTTTCGGCTTCGGTGGAGTCGACGTGCAAGAACCGCCCAACGCGACCCTTGGAACCTTTGACGGCGAGCTCGATGAACCGGCCGGCGACTTGTTCCATGCCTGCGCTCACGTCGGGATGCTCGAGCTCGGCGAACCGCAGCTGGCAGAGCGAATAGCTCGGACGTTCCTTGAAGCCGGCCGCGCGCCAGATCGAATGTCCGGCCTGCTGCCACCACGGGCGCACGTCGGGATGACGGCTGAACACGAACGCCAAGTACGCGAGCTCGAAACGGCCGGCGCCGCGGCGCCGACCGAAGCCACTCCCGGCTTCCTTTGCCGCGCTCGCCACCGCGTCGTAGAGCGGGTCCAGCAGCGAGTACGGAGGCTTCTCGTAGCGGCGCAGAGTCTTGATCACCCACAGGCCGTTGAATACGTGCGCGTGCGTCTTGAAATGCGTCGCGTCCTGCAACGACTCAGGCGCGTGACGGTCGAGAGCCAAAGTCCGGACGGTTTCAGGAACGGTGATCTGGGCAGCGAACACGTGTTCGATGACGCTCGCAGAACCCCCGGACAGATCCTCGGGCGCGCGCACGGCATCGACGCGCGCCCAAGGGCCCGCGCAAGAACCGCACCGTATCGTCACCACTTGAAAGAGTCCGATGACTTGTTGGTCTGTTGACCGTTTCACGCGACCAGCAGGCGTGGGCTCAATGGGCGCCGGTACGGTTGCGCCAGCACGCGAGAACCTGCACCGGCTGCTGCAGACTTTCCTTCAGCCCTTCAAGTGTGTCCTGACCGCGAGTAATGCTCGAGTCGTGCCGCCGTTCCAGCCCCGCCATTCCCCGCTCGAGCTCGTCGAAATCGTCCGCGTCGTCTCGTTGCACGTGGACGCCCGTGCGCCGCAGACCGTCAGCGGACGCCGGTGGGACGACGGTCGCGCTGGGGCCGGACATCCCGACGCGCCACGGGCGTTCTCGATCGCCAAACGGCTCGAGGTCTCTTGGTCGGACGTGCTGCTGGTCGCGCACATCGAGCCAGAACTCGCTTGGCGTCGGCTGAGCAATCTCCGTTCCGACAAGGGCCGCAAGGGCATCACGCTTGACCGCGTGCTGCTCGCGCTACGCCAGGTCGCGGTGCGGCTCGACAAGCCAGGGATCGACCGCTCCGACTACGAGCGAGCGCGCGAGGAGATGATCGCCGCCAGTCGGCGCGCACGACGAGGGGACGCCGTCGACCGCGCGATCCCGGAACGGACCCAAGTCGAAGAGCTGCTTCGGCGACACGGGCTCAGCTGGGAAGAAGGCCTGCAGCGCGCTGGCCTATCAAATCCGGAACGAAAAAACCGGCGCGCTGCGCCGCTCGTCGAACTGGTTCGCAGCTTCGTCGACGAGCACGAGCAACTACCTCGGCACTTCAAGCAACTCGAGAGGTGGGCAAACGCCCACTCGATCAGCATCACACGCGCCGGGAAAGGAGACGGAGAAGCAGCCGCCGAAGCCATCGCCGCCGTCGTAACCGAGCGACGAGACGCAGGCCTGCCGGAACTGCCGATCGCTCCCTCGAACATGGCGTTCACCGCGACCGGCCGGGTGACGGGCGCTCGAGCACACATCCGTGACTGGGACCGCGAGAAGCTGATCGCCGGCATGGCGCTCGCAGTCGAGATCCTCGGACCGGGCGCCCAGCTCGATCAGCGGTCCCTCAAACGCATCGCTGCCGAGCGACGCGACCTGCCGATCCCGTCCTACTCGACCGTCAACCGGCACCTACGCCGGCACTACCCTGATGACACCTGGGAGCAATGGCGTCGCGAGGCTCATGAGCGCGCCCGCTGAACCCACACGCCCCGCCCGCAGCTTCAGTTCTCCCACACACCGCATGATTTGGCTCTACCAAGCCGTTTGCGCCGGGAGCGCGCGGCCGCAAAGAGACGCGCACTCCTTATCGCGACCCGCTCCCGGAACGACAAAAGGCCTGCTTTTGCAGGCCTTTTACCGAACTTCTTGGAACTGTTCTTGGAACTGTCCTAGTGCGGGCGGAGGGACTCGAACCCCCACGCCTTGCGGCACCGGCACCTAAAGCCGGCGTGTCTACCGATTCCACCACGCCCGCGCGGCCGCTCATGGTACGCCGTCAGGCCTTGGCCCCGACGTGCTCGTCCAGCAGCGCGACGCTCGCGCGGTGCGAGACGGAGATGTTGCGCCGGTTCGACTGCGTCCAGCGCACCCCGACCCGGTCGCACGCGGCGCAGAACAGGCCGCGGATGTCGGCCGACACGTTCGAGAAGAAGTAGCGCGTGTAGGAGTACTAGCCGACGCGCCCGCTCGGCAGCTTGGTCTTGAACGTGTTGGTGGTGCGGCACCCGTCCGAGTGGATCAGCCCCCGCAGGAACGCCCACGGGTATTCGTCAACGATCTCGGCCTGCCAGTCCTCGAGCACGATCGCCCGCTCGTGCTTGGGCCCGGGCCCGTGCTGCGGGAACACCTCCGGCCACCGCGTCCAGGATTTCTCGATGCGGACCGAGTTCGTCGTCAGGTAGGGCCTCACGTGTGCCCGCTTGCCCGCAGCGGCGGCGATCGCCGCAGGTACGCATACGCCTGACGATCAGCGGGCCTCCAGGACACGAACACATGTTCGCATCCGGCTCGGGCGGAAAGTGCCGGGCCGAGGTCACTACAATGAGCGCCCGGCTGGTCCGAGGGGGACTGGTGTAACGGTAACATTGGGGTCTCCAAAACCCTCGCTCGAGGTTCGATTCCTCGGTCCCCCGCTCTGCTGCAGGTCGCCGCGCTGTATACCTGGGGCGGATGGCTGAGGTCCAACCCGGCACCGTGTTCGCCGGTCACGGGATCGAGACGGTTGCGGGGCGAGGCGGCATGGGCGTCGTCTACCGGGCCACGCAGCTGGCGCTCGACCGCACGGTCGCGCTGAAGGTCATCGCCGACGGGCTGCTCGAGGACCAGACGGTGCGCGCGCGCTTCGTGCGCGAGTCGAAGGTCGCCGCCAGCATCGATCACCCGAACGTGATCCCGATCTACTACGCGGGTGAAGAGGACGGCATCGCCTTCATCGCCATGCGCTACGTGGACGGCGACGACGTTCGCAGCCTGGTCCGGCGTGAAGGGCCGCTCCCGCCCGGGCGGGCGGCCCACATCGTCGCCCAGACGGCCAGCGCCCTCGACGCCGCCCACGCCGCCGGGCTCGTCCACCGCGACGTCAAGCCCGCCAACGTCCTGCTCGGCCCCGAGGACCACGCCTACCTGACCGACTTCGGCCTGACCAAGCACGCCCTCTCGGTGGCGGGGACGACCAGGCCCGGCCACTGGGTCGGCACGCTGGACTACGTCGCCCCCGAGCAGATCCGCGGCGAGCGGGTGGACGCGCGCGCCGACGTCTACGCGCTCGGCTGCCTGCTCTTCTACACGCTGACGGGCGTGGTGCCGTACCAGCGCGACGGCGACGAGGCGCGCCTGTGGGCCCACCTGAACGACCCGCCGCCCAAGCCGTCGCAGCGCGGTGTCCCCGAGGCCTTCGACGCCGTGATCGCCCGCGCGCTCGCCAAGTGCCCCGAGGACCGCTTCCCGTCCGCCGGCGACCTCGGCCGCGCCGCCCGCGCCGCCGCGGCGAACGAGCGTCCGCGCGAGCGGGAACGGCTCGTGGCCAAGGGCGCG
>CALALQ010000046.1 GCA_937925595.1 uncultured Demequina sp.
TGATCCCTGCGGGTGTTACGGGTGATGCGGATCCGGACACGGTGGTCGCGTCACGCAACGCGTATACGCCGTATGGGGTCACCAGGGGCAGCGACAATCTGGTTACGGATCGTGGCTGGTTGGGGCAAGTTGAGGACGCTTCGAGTGGGCTGACGTACCTGAATGCGCGGTACTACGATCCCGCGACCGCGAGATTCATCAGCCCCGACCCACTCATGGATCCTGCGAATGCGTTGACGCTAGATCCGTACATGTATGCGGCCAACAACCCCATCTTGTTCCAGGACGCCTCGGGCTTGTGCTACGGGCTGACGGGTAAGGAGATGGCCGCGTGTGGCCAGAGCATGGCGACATCAACGGCCGCGTTGAAGGCCGCGAGGTCCAAGGCCTATCTGGCGAAAGCGAAGAGTATGACTGTTCGTCCTCAGCCTAAGCGGCACGCGGTAAACCCGAAGTGGGGCCCCGACCCCAAGGATGTGGCGGCTAAAGCTCAGGCGAAGGCAAACCTCAAAGCGGCTAAGGCGCAAGCACAGTTCAACTCCGACTACTCAAAGATGATGGACACCATCAAGAACCAAACGTGGAAACCGCCGTCTGCGGTCGGCGGTGTGCCGCAGGTGGACTCCAAGACCCAGTGCTGGAACTACACCCAATGCACCGCGAAGCGCGATGCCTACAACGTGGGCATCATGATTGCCGCTCCGTCGAACTACTGCGACATCGGGTCAAAGAGCTCATACAATCAGCCGTCCAGCGCTTCATGTTTCGGTAATGGTGCCGGGCATCAGCTGTTTACCAACCCCTTTGGAGAGGTGCAGATGGGATCAACGTGGGACACGCTCGCCGCAGGCGATCAGGACGCGATCTCAGACTCGCACTACCGAGCTATCAGCCCCGTGAGCGGTACTAGCGGTTTACCGAAGACCGTCGGAGGAAAAGTGGTATCCAAGCCGGGAAGCGGCCTGAGTCCTAATTATGGCGACGGCATCGACTTATGGGCGGGTGGGTCCTACACAAGCCCAACGTGGTCGCAAGTTCAGGGGTCCACGAATTCAGTGGGCGGCGTGGAGCATCCCTGCATGGCTGGATACTCCCTTGGCGCGCACGACGCATCTGGACTCTCTCCGGGTCAAGTCGCTGCAGTGATTGCGTACAACCGATGCTAGGGGGACTCGCGCGGTGGAGTGCTGGAGCGCTGTGTGTTGCAAGCGCGACGCTAGTGTTGGGGGGATGCTCAGGTACGCCAGCCATCCACTTCACTATTGAGAACGCTTGCGACGCACCGGTCTCGGTCGGGATGCGCACGCTTGAGGATCTCGAGTCGCCAAGTGGTCTGATGCACCTTGAACCGGGACAGTCGCGCGACTACCGATTGTTGGACGACTCGCTGGTCGATCGAGTGCGATTGATCTCAGTGCCGGCCAGAGACCCCTTGAACCCGTCGGTGAATACCAAAGAACTGGTGTTGGACGAACTCGGCTCTGGCACCGGGACCGAGCACGACGCCTATGTGATCACAATCGAGGGCGATATGTGCGCATGACGCGTGTGCGCTTCCCGGAGTCAGCGAGCACTAGTAGAGCTACCGTACGGTCGCAAGCGGCGCTTGTGGTGAGTGTGATGGCCAGGTTGCGTGCAGCGTCGGGCGGGCGCGTGTGCGCGGGGGTGGTGGTGCTTCCCTGGTATTGCGCGAAGTTCTTCCAGCGTGACGTGTATGTGCGCGATAGCGTGGGTCGGGTGACGGGTGTGGTGGATCGGGTTCGGCGCACGCCGGAGGGTTCGTATGGGGTGCGTGATGTGGCGCAGTGTTATGGCTATGACGTGCATAACCGTCTTGAGCGGGCGTGGACGGTGAACGCTGTCAGCGTGGACGCGGAGGATGCGTGTGTGACGGCCCCGACAGCGCAGGGGCAGTGGTTGGTGGATGCCACGGCGTTTGATGCGTCGTGGGAGTATGAGCTCGCGGGTCAGGTGGCTTCTTCGTCGCAGTCGTGGGTTGGTTCTGGTGGGGTGATGTCGCAGGTGTTGGAGTACGTCTATGACGGGGGTGCTCCGCATGCGGTGACGTCCACGGGGGTGGGCCAGTATGAGTATGACGGGGCGGGTCGGATGATTGCTCGTGACGCGGATGGTGCCGGTGGTGTGGACGGGCAGGTGCTGGTGTGGGATGCGATGTCGAACCTGGTGAGCATGACGTCAACGGCGGGTGTTGAGCGGTATGTGTATGACGCGTCGGGGCAGCGGGTGGTGCGGG
>CALALQ010000047.1 GCA_937925595.1 uncultured Demequina sp.
TCGCATGCGACTTGGTAAGGTTCTCGTCCTTGCTCACCAAGACGATGGTCTCGGGCCAGAAGCCCTTCGCGTCACGGCCTTTTTCATTCGCACTGTGGAAGCCCAGCCTGTCGCCGACGGACTCGGACTCGCCGATGTAAGCGACCCATCTGTCGGCGTTTTCCTCGTCCTGGCCAAGAAGGATGTAGACGCCGGGCCGTATGATTTCAGGGAATGTCTTGCGTACCTTCCCAAGTTGATTTCGCCGGAACGCTATCGCTTGAATAGTAGACATTGAGATCTGGGCGACCCGAATCCCGTTCGGATCGCCTTCCAATAGAAATATGTTGATGGAGCGGGGCTTCATCACGCCGCACGCCCGACCAAGTCCATCAGCTTCCCGTAGTCGGTCACAACGTCGTATTTCACACGATCCGTAGCGATACTCTTGCTGATCTCGTCGAAGAACTTGCGGGCGCATTCGATCTTCGTCTTCTCGATCTCGCGCAACTTCATGCTGGACATCGTGCCTTTGGTCTCGGCGACGAAGTAGATGTGCCGCACACTGCCAGTCTTGAAGGATATCGCCCAGTCGGGGTTGTAGTCCCCGACCGGGGTCGGGATCAGAAACCCTCGCGGGAGTTTGGCGTAGACAACGACCTCGCTGCTCGTATCCAGCTCCTTCACGAAATCTCTTTCGACATCGGAGTCGGTGATCGCGTAGTCGTAGACGTGGTTCTTGAGCTTCGCCGTGGCCCGGGAGAAATCCTGGCCAGTCTGGTTCGCGGTGAAAATGTCCACGTCGTACCGTTCATCAACTTCGTCATAGGCGAGACGCTCGATCACCATGGCCGCCTTCTGCTCGGCGATGATGCGCGAGGCCTCGGCGATAAAGTGCTCCGGGTTCTTCGTGAACTGTTCGAAAACCGCTGGAGTGATTTGGCCGAGAATGCTCGCCGCCGTTTCTCGAGTCAGCTGCGCGTTTTCGGCTACCTTCCCGACGAGGTCGTACTTCACCAGGGAATGGATCGAATTACCGTGCTCGGTCGTGGTCTTCGTAACCGAAAAGCCATCGCCACTGCGAAGCTGGCCGTCGGTCAATCCGTCGTTCTGTACGCCGACCTGAACCGTGTACTGCAAGGGGGTGACGCGCAGTTGGCTATCCAGCGCGCTGACGCACTTGCGGATCAGCTCCGCTGAGTCGAACTCCACTCGATACACCGCCTTGCGGTTGATCCGCGCCCAAAGCTCCTGGAACTCCTTCTTCTCGAAATTGGCATTGAGGGGGTTGGTCTTGGGCTTGCGGCCGTCATCGACCTTGGGCAGTTGCGCGTCGCTGAAGACGCTCTCGATAAGCTGGAACACCTGCTCCGCATGGGGCTTGATCTCATCGGGCAAGTCGGCAAGTTTCCCGGCCGCCTTGGCCTCGTGGTAGGCGTCTGCGATCTGGTCCGCGTCGTCGGTGTAGTCGTTCTTGACCAGATAGCGGTAAATCTGCTTGGCCATGGCGGCAGTTACCTCAACCGGGCCGTGCTCGGTCGTGAGTGTTTTGCCCGTGAAAAACTCCTCGGTTGCCTGTCGCGGACGTGAAGAAAGCGTCTCGGCAATTTCCTTCTGCAGACCGGCAACGAAGTCCTTGTAGCTCTCGCTCGCGACTACAGTCAGCACGTTGATGTCATGAACCACCGCCGGATGATCCATCCGGTCCCCATGCTGATCCACGCTCAGGCGCAGGCCGCGACCCACTTCCTGGCGGCGGGAAATGGTGTTGTCGCTGTGCTTCAGCATGCACATGACGAAGACGTTCGGGTTGTCCCAGCCCTCGCGCAGCGCCGAGTGTGAAAAGATGAACCGGGTGGGTTCGGCGAATGAAAGCAGACGTTCCTTGTCCTTCAGGATCAGGTCGTAGGCATCCACGTCGTCGGAATCGACCGACCGGGCGCCAACGGCGGGGTCTTTCAGGCGGTTCGTCTTCTTGTCGATCGAGAAGTAGCCGTTGTGGGTCTTGGCGGGATCGATGTCCGCGAGATATTTCCGGTAAGCCTCATTATCGATTGCGAGCTCCGAGAGGTACTCGGCCTTCAGCAACTCGTACTCTTCTTCGAAGACCCGGGCATACTCCCCCTTCTCGTCGGCCTGGTCGTAGTCCCGGTACTTCACCACCTCGTCGATGAAGAACAGCGACAGGACCTTGATGCCCTGTGCGAACAGCTGCTTTTCCTTGTC
>CALALQ010000048.1 GCA_937925595.1 uncultured Demequina sp.
TGCGGTATCTGAGTGTCGCGAAACGGCCGTTTCGCGACACTCACGAACCGCAACCACGGGGGAGGGGGCCGACGCTGGGGTCGCCTCACCCTGCAGCGCCTACCCCCGCAGCCTCGCCATCCACTCGACCACGTCATCTGCCTTGCGTGGAAGCGCGGCGGAGAGGTTCTCGCAGCCGTCCTCGGTCACCAGCACGTCGTCCTCGATGCGCACGCCAATCCCGCGCAGCTCCTCGGGAACCGCAAGGTCATCGGGCTTGAAGTACAGGCCCGGCTCGATCGTGAACACCATGCCGGGCACAAGTTCGCCCTCCATGTACAGCTCTCGCTTGGCCGCAGAGCAGTCATGCACGTCGAGTCCCAAGTGATGCGAGGTCGAGTGCACCATCCAGCGGCGGTACAGCCGCGCGTCGGGGTCCTCGGCGGGCGGAACGATGCCCCATTCGTTGAGGCGCTTCTGAATCACGTCCATCGCCGCGTTGTGCACGTCGATGAACTTCGCCCCGGGATGCGCCACCGCAAACCCTGCGTCGGCCGCCTCGAGCACCACGTCATAGACGCGACGCTGCACCTCAGTGAACTCGCCGTCGATGGGCAGCACTCGCGTGAGGTCCGCGGTGTACAGGCTCTCCACCTCGACGCCCGCGTCGAGCAGCAGCAGGTCGCCGCGGCGCACCTGTCCGTCATTGCGGATCCAGTGCAGCGTGGTCGCGTGGGGGCCCGACGCTGCGATGGTCTCGTATCCAACGGCGTTCCCCTCCTCCCGGGCATGGCCGTCGAAGGTGGCCTCCACAACGCGCTCGCCGCGCTTGTGCTCGATCGCTCGCGGCAGCTCGCGCACAACGCGCTCGAAGCCGGCGATCGTCGCGGCGACGGCGTCGCGCAGCTGCTGAATCTCGTAGGCGTCCTTGACCATGCGCATCTCGGACAGTGCGCGCTGCACGGCCTTGGTGGGGTGCGCGGAGACGCGGATGCCGCCGGGCAGCTCCTTGAGCGGGCGCGTCGTGATGCCGGTCATCGCCTCGAACTCGGCGAGGCCAGGGCGTCGGCCAATCCAAAACTCGCCAGAGCGGGGGTCCGCATAGAAGCCCTCGTCGTCGCGACCGGCGGGCGGAATGAGGTAGAGCGTCGCCTCGTGACCCCCGCCGTCGAGCGGCTCCATGACGAGCACCGCGCCCGGCTCGTGGTCGGCGCCAAGGCCCGTGAGGTAGGCGAAGTCGCTCAGCGGCCGGAAGCGGTAGTCGGTGTCGTTGGCGCGCGGCTTGAGATCACCCGCGGGAGCCACGATCCGCACGCCAGGGAATCGCTCGGAGAGCCGACGCCGGCGCTCGGCTGCGTACGGAGCGGCGGCTACCAGGGTGGTTGCGACATCGGACGGCTCTGCCCAGCTGCTCGCGATGAAGGCCTTGAACTCCTCGCTTGCGGGGCGAGTGGAGCGCGCTTCGTTCTTGTCCTGCGGTGTTTCGTCGGTCACCCAGCAATCGTCGCACGTGTGAAGAATTTCCCTTGCCCAAACCTGTTCACGCAGCGCCCGGACCGCTAGTTTGGGCACAAGGGTTCTGAGGGGAGCCCAGCTGGGGAGAACTTTCATGCAGTTGAAGCGTGCACTTTCGGCTGCCACCGCAATCTGTGTCGTGGCGGCAACCACTGTTTTTGCGGGAAGCGCGGCATCGGCCGCCGACTCGCTCACCAACCAAGAGCTCGCCGACGCGGCGGCGGCCGCCGCCGCGGCAGCGGACCAGGCATTCATCGATGCCAAGTGGGACAAGGTCGCGAAGCAGGCGGACAAGTTTGACGCCGCCTACGACAAGCTCCTGGCCCGCCTTGCAGCCCTGCAGGACGACCTCGCGGACGCCCAGGATGCCCTGAGTGACGCTCAGGACGCCCTGGATCAGGCTCTCGTGGATGCGGCAAACGCCGACGCGGCCATTGACGACGCCCAAGCCGAGCATGACGCCGCGGTCAGCGCCTTCAACCAGTCCGTCGCGACCGCCCTTGGTGCTCCCAGCTGGTGGACCACCGTGTTCACCAACCCGATCAAGATCTCCGACGTGGACGCCGCGATCGACCAGGCGCACATCGATATCGAGGCTCGCCAGGCGGCGGTCGACGACGCTCAGGCGGCCTACGACACGGCCGTCGGCGCCGTCGCGAGGGCGCTTGCCCTCGCCAACCTGGGCGTGGCGCGCGTCGCGCTCGAGGCGGCCCAGCTGCGCCTGCAGGTGCTGAGCCGCGCCTACGAAGAGGTCGACGGTCCGGCGCGAGAGCAGAGGGTCCAGGACGCCGCGGACGCGCTGGATGCCGCCCACGCTACCGCCAACCAGGCGGCAGACCGGGTCGATCAGTGCACGCAGGCGGTGAGCGACGCGCATGCCGCGATCGAGGACCTTGAGGGCCAGATCGCCGCACTCGAGGCGCTGCTCGACTCTCTCGCTGACGCGGCGCGCTCGGTCGCCGATCGTCGCGCGGACCTAGAAGACCTCGCGGAGGTGAAGCGCGTCGTGGTGTGGACCATGGGCGCGGATAACGACAAGCCGCGCGCCGGCGACACCATCAAGCTCAACTTCTCGATTCCCAACAGCGAGCTGTTCGACCTCAGCGACGCGAAGGTCAAGGTGCTTTCGCCCAGCGGGGTGAAGGCTGACTGCGACATTGTCGGTGGCTTGGTGGCCGCGGGAGCCACGGTGCACTGCACTGCTGAGTACCTCACGACCGAGAAGGACGCTGCACAGGGCGAGGTGGTCTTCGAGGTGCAGCTGCGCGGCTATATCCCGCTGGGCCCCGGCAACCCGCGCGGACAAGCGGTCAACCGCACCCTCATCACCGCGAACGCGACGATCGAGGTGCCGGTGGCCGCGGCCCTCACGGACGGCGACCTCGCGGACACTGGACTCGAGTCCCCGCAGCTGCTCGCGATCGCGGCCTCTCTCATCGCCGTGGGCGCGGTGCTGATCGTGCGCAGGGACCGGATCGCGATCCGGTCGTAGGCTGACCAGGTGCGCATAGACCTTCACACCCACTCGTCGGTCTCCGACGGCACGGAGCCGCCCGCCCAGGTGATGGCGGGGGCTGCCGCGGCCGGCCTGGATGTCGTCGCCCTCACGGACCACGACTCAGCCGACGGGTGGGCGGAGGCCGCCGCCGCCGCGTCGGACCTGGGAATCGAGTTCGTGCCGGGGATCGAGATCTCCTGCAAGTCGGGACCGATCTCCGTGCACATGCTGGGGCTGTGGCCCGACCCCAAGGAGGCTGGCCTCGCAAGTCTCCTTGGCGGCACCAGGGACGCGCGGATCACCCGTGCCGTCACGATGGTCGAGCGCATCGCCGTCGACTTCCCCGTGACGTGGGAGGACGTGCTGCGCCACAGCGACGACGCGAGCACCGTGGGCAGGCCGCACATCGCTGACGCGCTCATCGAGCGCGGCCATTTCCCAGACCGGACCGCGGCCTTCGCGACGGTGCTGAGCAACTCCAGCCCCTACTACGTTCAGTACGGCGCCCCGGACGTCATCGACGTGATCGAGCGCCTCAGGGCGCAGGGAGCGGTTCCCGTGTTCGCTCACCCGGGTGCGCACACCCGCGGGCGCATCGTGCCCGACGCTTCACTCGCCAGACTCGTCGAGGCTGGCCTCGTGGGGCTTGAGGTGGATCACCGGGACCACGACGAGGATCAGAAGGCGCGGCTGGGAGCGATCGCCGAGCAGTTTGGGCTGATCCGCACGGGATCGTCGGACTATCACGGGGCGGGAAAGCCCAATCGGCTGGGTGAGAACCTCACCTCGCCCGAGGCGTACGAGGCGCTACTCGCCGCTCGCGGCTAGGGGATCCGGCTGCGGCGCCAGGGTCTGCGCCACGATCGCCTCGATGGCGAACTGCGTGGACTCAGCAAGGCTCACCTCATCGCGAGCGAGGAGCCACTGCACCTGCAGTCCGTCCATGACCGCAAGGATCGCGGCTGATGCGTGGGCGATGCGCTCGCTGTCCACGTCCAGGCCGCGCTCGCGGCACACGTACTCGAATGCCTCTCGCACTTCGGCACGCAGGCCCTGGTAGCGCTGCTCGAAGAACTGCTTGGCCGGGTGGTCGTCCGTCACGGACTCCGCGGACAGCACCGCATACGCCTGCACGATGCCCGCGCGCTCCGCGTTCTTGAAGGCGGTTCGCACCAGGTGCCGGAACAGGCCAAGGCCCGGCGGCATGTGATGTCCCTCAAGTTCCTCGACGTCGGTCTCATCGCGGAAGCGCAGCACCTCGAGCAGCAGCTGGTTCTTGCTCCCAAAGTGATGGAGCACCCCAGCGTGGGTCATGTCCACCTGTTCCGCGATCTCAGACAGCGGCGCCTTGTTGAATCCCCTGGCGCCGAAGGTTTCGAGGGCCGCGCGCAGGATGTCTCGGCGACGCTCAAGGGTCTCGGGACGGGACTTCGGTGTCTTCTGCGAGGCTGCCACTTTTCTCCTTCCGCATGGCGAGGTGGGCAAAGCCTAGCGGCAAGGAGGGCGAAACGTTTCTATTACGTCAGAAACTACAACATTTCGAAAATTACCAGCGGTAATGCGTCCCAATTGGGATGGTTTCTCCGGTCCGTGAGCGGCGCGCGCACCGGTCGGCGAAAGCCCCATGTGAGTCCGAGCAGACTGACCGCGTCGGCAGTACGCTCGTTGCTAGGCTCGCGTGCGGATTCGCAAGGAGGATTCAATGTCTGAGGACAACGTCGCAGAGAGCGGCAAGAAGTCAACGCGCAAGAAGAAGACGAGCGGCCGCACGGCCGAGGTGTTCAGGCCCACCGCCGAGGCCAAGTCGAAGGCGACGCAGAAGCGCATCATCGCGCTCGTGCTGTGGTTCGTGGCAATCGCCCTCGAAGCCGTCGCGATCTTCTGGGTGATGCGTCCCCCGTTCGACCAGCTCGTCGAGAACCAGGGCTTCCCGCAGTCGCGCTGGTGGCTGCTGATCGGCTTCATCGTCGTGATCGGCATCCTGTCGATGGTCGGCTCGGTGCTGTGGAAGAAGGCCAACCGCCTTGACCCGGCGTCGGAGAAAGAGAAGTTCCGCTTCTTCGTCCAGAACCAGCTTGGTGCGATCATCGCGCTCATCGCCTTCGTTCCGCTGATCATCATGATCTACCTGAACAAGGACATGGACTCGAAGCAGAAGAACGTCGCGGGAATCGTCGGCATCGTCGTCGCGCTCGCTGCGGTCTTCGTGGGAATCGACTTCAAGCCGCTGTCCCAGGAGCAGGCGGCCGTCGAGTCGCAGGTCGTTGCCGAACTCACGGGCGAGGACCGCGTGTGGTGGACCCCCGGTGGCGGCGTCATGCACCTGTGCGAGGGCGTGTCCGACCTGTCCAACTCCGCTCAGATCATCGACGGCACCACCGCCGAGGCCTTCGCTGACGGCAAGGACGGCATCACGCTCAAGATTGACCAGGAGCTCAACCAGTGCGGTTACGAGATTCCTGACAACATCGACGAGATCATCGAGTGGGTTCGCGAGGCCCGCACGACGACCTCCAAGGAGGCCTGAGGCCTCACCGCTTCACAAGACCGCCCGCACGGCCAACTGGCTGTGCGGGCGGTTCTGCTTGTGGGAAGCCTTTACGCGTCGGCGGTGGGCTGGGTGCCGCCCGAACGACGGCGCCTGCGATGGCGGTTGCGATTGCGCGGCGCGCCGTCTTTAGCGCCTTCGCGACGCTCGCCCTCGCCCGACGCTGTGGCGGGCTTATCGCCCCGCGCTGCGCCACCAGAGCGGTTGCCCGAGCGCTGGCCGCCGCGACCGCTGCGCTCACCAGAGCGTCGGCCACCGTCACGACCGCCGGAGCGCTGGCCGCCGGAGCGCTGGCCGCCTCCTGCGTGCTTCTTGCCGGTCTCGCCAAGGTCCTCCAGTGTCTCCGCCTCGAGTCCCTCACGGGTGCGCGCCTCCTTGGGAAGGCGACCCTTGGTGCCTTCTGGGATGTTCAGGTCCGTGTACAGGTGTGGCGACGAGGAGTAGGTCTCGATGGGCTCGGGGAAGCCAAGGTCGAGCGCCTTGTCGATGAGCGACCAGCGGGGCACGTCATCCCAGTCGACGAACGTGACGGCGGTGCCGGTCTTTCCCGCGCGGCCCGTGCGGCCGATGCGGTGGAGGTAAATCTTCTCGTCCTCGGGGCACTGGTAGTTCACGACGTGGGTGACGTCGTCCACGTCGATGCCGCGAGCTGCGACGTCGGTCGCGACCAGGATGTCGATCTTGCCATTGCGGAACGCGCGCAGCGCCTGCTCTCGAGCCCCCTGACCCAGGTCGCCATGAATGGCGCCGGCAGCGAAGCCGCGCTCGCGCAGCTCGTCAGAGACCTTCGCGGCGGTGCGCTTGGTGCGGGCGAAGACCACGGTGAGGCCGCGGCCCTCGGACTGCAGGATGCGGGCGAGCACTTCGATCTTGTCGAGGGCGTGGGCGCGGTACACGAACTGCGCGATGGCCTTGACGGTCGCGCCGTCGTCGTCGGGGTCGGCGGCGCGGATGTGCGTGGGCTGCGTCATGTAGCGACGAGCGAGCGCCACGACGGCGCCGGGCATGGTCGCGGAGAACAGCATGGTGTGTCGCGACGCGGGGGTCGCGGCAAGCAGCTTCTCGACGTCGGGGAGGAAGCCCAGATCGAGCATCTCATCGGCCTCGTCAAGCACCACGGTGCGCACAAAGCGCAGGTCGAGGTGTCCCTGGTTCAGCAGGTCGATCATGCGGCCGGGCGTGCCGACCACTACATCGACGCCCTTGCGCAGCTGCTCGATCTGCGGCTCGTACGCGCGGCCGCCATAGATCTGCGCGATGCGCACCGAACGCAGTTTGGACGCGGTGGTGAGGTCGCCGGCCACCTGCACCGCGAGCTCTCGCGTAGGTGCCACAACGACTGCCTGCGGCTTGCCGATGCCCTCGCCCAGAGCGTCGGCCCCCTCTTCGCCAGGTGCCACAACGCGGTGCAGCAGGGGAATGCCGAAGCCGAGCGTCTTGCCGGTGCCGGTCTTCGCCTGGCCGATGATGTCGTGGCCGCTCAGCGCGACGGGAAGCGTCATCGCCTGAATGGGGAAGGGGTGCGTGATCCCCGCCTCGGCGAGTGCCTGGGAGATGAGGGGATTGATGGGGTAGTCCGCGAAGGACTGGTCGGGCGTGTGCACGCTCGCGTGGGTCTCGGTCATATGTGTTTGTCCTGTGAAGTGGCGCAATGTGGCGCGATGGGGGCAGCCGATCGCGAATCACACACGCGCGCTCGTTACGCGCTTCACATGACGACCGGTCAACCTGGGTCGATGCCATTCTACCCGCTCTGTGCTCCCCTAGGCTGGCGCCATGCACGTAGTGGTCATGGGCGTCACGGGTTGCGGCAAGTCGACGGTGGGGGGACTGCTCGCCGCCTCACTCGGCGCCGAGTTCGCTGATGGGGACGGCTTCCACTCAGAGGAGGCCGTCGCCAAGATGGCCGGCAACATCCCTTTGACCGACGCTGACCGCTGGCCGTGGCTCGCTCGCGTTGGCGCGTGGCTGGCTGGGGATGACAAGCGGGTCGTCGCATGCAGCGCGCTCAAGCGCGCCTACAGGGATGCGATCCGCGAACATGCTCCCGATGTGGTCTTTGTGCACCTCAACGCGCCTCAGGATGTGCTTGAGGCGCGCGTGGCCAAGCGGGCCCGGCTCACCGGTCACTTCGCGGGACCGGGGCTGCTCGACTCGCAGTTCGCGATTCTTGAGGCGCTCGCCTTTGACGAGCGGGGAGTGGTCATCGACGTGACCGAGGTGGGACCGGACGAGGCCGTGGCCCTCGCGAGGGAAGCCCTCGACAAGGAGATCTGAGCCTTACGCTCCGAACCCGACCCGGCGACGCTCCTCTTCGCCGATCTCGACGTAGCCGATGGCTCCGGCGGGCACGACCACACGGCGACCCTTGACATCGGTGAGGTCGAGCGCGTTGCCGGCCATGGCGTCGGCCACCTTCTTGTCGATGTCCGCGCTCGTGAGATCCGTCTCAATGACGACCTCTCGCGAGACGTTCTGCACGCCGATGCGGATCTCCACGCTTGCCTCCTGAGAATGTCCAACTCGCTTTGCGTCTATCGTAGGCACATGCCTCGCGGTCCCCATCGGCTGTTCGCGAGCAGGCGAATTACCCTGGCCGGCGTTGCGCTTACGATCGTGACTGTCCTGGTTGGTTTCGGAATTGGCGTTGCCGCCGGCTGGGGAACCAGCCTGTTCGCGGATCGCCTGCAATCCACACCATCCTCGCCGTCGCCCTCGCCATCTGAGTCCGGCAAGCCAACGGTGACCCCAACAATCGACGTGTCCGTGCCGCCGCTTGAGCCCGTGCTGCGCGAGATCGACGACGACGACAAGGCGGCGGGACTGCGCACCCTCGACTTCCCGTATCGAGGCGAGGGCACCTTCAGTCCGGTTCCCGCGCAGCCGGCGACGACTCCCGACGCTGGCGTGGTCCAGTACGTGCGCATCGACGTCGAGGACGGGCTGCAGATGATCAACGGCACGCTGTCCGTGTTTGTGATGAGCGCGCTCAACGACCCGCAGGGCTGGGGCAAGGAGGGGCCCACGACCTATGTGCAGACAGAGGGCGCGCCGGACATCCGCGTGATCTTCGCGAGTCCCGTGACCGCCGCCGCGCTGTGCCCCACTCCGCATGAGCCGGCATCGCTCGCGCCGGTGGAGACCTCGTCGCCGTCTCCCGACGCTTCGCCCAGCCCGTCGCCCACCGCGATTCAGTGCGCGGACCACGGCGCGATCGTCGTGAGCGTCTACGACTGGATTCAGGGCCTTGGCCCCTTCGCGGCGGACCGCAACGGCGCGCGCGCGTACCTGCTCAACCATGGCCTTGGCCATGTGCTTGGCAAGGCAGACGACAGGTGCAAGAAGGGCGTCGCCGCGGTCATGGTTGACCAGCGCGAGCTGCCCGCCAAGTGCAAGCCCAACCCCTGGCCCTTCCCCTCCAAGGATTGATGCGCGTGCCGCAACGGCGCGTGTGGGTGGCTTCTGGTCGAATGTGCCTGTGACCTTCCATCCCGACGCTTCGCAGGCTGCCGTACTCGCGGCCGCCTCCGTTGGCGCGGGTGGGCAGCCGGCGGTGGTCGGCGTGGGTGGACCGGGCACCGGAAAGACCTCTGTGGCGGTTGAGGCGGTGGTGCGCGCTGTTGCGGATGGGGTGCCGCCCGAGCGGGTGGTGCTGCTGTCGCCCACGCGCGTGTCTGCGGCGGCGCTGCGCGACTGGGTGTCGCTGGCTGTGGGTCGGCCCACTGGTGTGCCGCTGGTGCGCACGCCGTCATCGCTCGCGTTCTCGATCCTGTCCACGGCCGCGACGCTCAGGGATGAGCCGCCGCCGTCGCTCATCTCCGGCGCGGAGCAGGACGTCATCATCCGCGAGATGCTCGAGAGCCATCGCATGGGGCTGGTTGCCGGTCCCGATTGGAGCGGAGTGGTGGTGCCAGAGGCGCTGCAGCTGCCGGGCTTCCGCGACGAGCTGCGCTCGCTCATGATGCGCGCCGCCGAGGCCGATGTCGGTCCCGAGCAGCTTGCGCGGCTCGGCGAGGCGGCGGGCCGACCCGAGTGGGTCGCGGCGGCGGCCTTCTATCGCGAGTACCTCGACCTGCTCGCCCTCAGCACCGGCCCGGCCGACGCTGGGGCCAGGTTCGATCCCGCCGCGATCGTCGCGAGAGCGGCAGACGAGCTGCACGATGCGCTGCGCGCCGGGGAGCCCGCGCCTTTCGATCTGGTGGTCGTCGATGACTTCCAGGACGTCACAGCCGCGACCGGCGAGCTGGTGGCGATCCTCGCCGACGCTGGGTCGCGCGTGCTGATCCTCGGCAATGCCGACCAGACCGTTGAAGGGTTCCGCGGTGCCCTGCCGCACGGCCTCGACGCTGCCGTGACTCGCCTTGGCGCCGCGCGCATGGAGCTCGCCGTCGGCTACCGGCAGTCCGGCTCTCTTGCTCGCGTGAGCGCGAGCCTTGCGGCGCGCGTCGGCGTCGCAGGCGTGGGTTCTGCGAGGGAGTCTGGGCGCACGCATGCGGTGGCCGAGCCGATCGCGGACGGCGCCGTCGAGATCCTCACCGTCCCTCATGACTATGCGCAGTCGCGAGCAATAGCCGCCCGGCTGCGCAGCGCTCGTCACGCGCAGCAGCCCATCCCGTGGAGCTCGATGGCAGTCGTCGCTCGGTCGCGAGCGCTCCTGCGCGATCTGCGAGCCGACCTGCTGGCCGCCGACATCCCCTGTGAGAGCCTCGGAGAGGGCGTGGCTCTGCATCGCGAGCCCGCCGTGGCCCCGCTGCTCATCATGCTGCGTATCGCGCTCGGCGAGCAGTGGACTGAGGAGTCCGCGACGGTCGTGCTGGGGTCGCGACTCATTGGCCTCGACCCAGTGGCCCTGCGACGCCTGCGCCGGGAGCTGCTGCGCGAGGAGCGCGCTGGCGGTGGAGAGCGGGCCAGCACCGAACTGCTGATCGAGGCTCTCGACGACGGGCGCCGGTTCGCGACGCTGCGCGGTCCGGAGGCTCGGCTCGCGGCGAGGGCAGCGGCTGCCGTCGCGGCGGCGAGGGAACGTGCGTCCCAGCCCGCTGCCACCCCTGGAGCCGTGATCTGGGCGGCATGGTCGGCGCTTGGAGTCGCGGACTCCTGGCGTGCCGCCGCCCTCGCGGGCTCGGCTCGAGACGACGCGGACCTTGACGCGGTCATCGCGCTGCTGCGCGCCGCACAGACGTACACCGAGCGGCTTCCCAATGCGACGGCGCTCGCCTTCCTCGACTACCTCGAGGCGCAGGACTTCGCCGCCGACTCGCTCGGCGCCCGCGGCTCCGATGCGGATGCGGTGAGCTTCGTGACTCCTGCAGCGGCCGCGGGCAAGGAGTGGGACCTCGTGGTCATCGCGGGCCTCAATGAGGGCGTGTGGCCCAACCTCAAGCTGCGCGACTCCGTGCTCGGTGCCCAGCGCCTCGCCGAGGCGCTCGCCGCCGGGCCAGCCGCCGTGGAGCGTGCCACGGGAGAGCGAGACCTGCGACAGGCCCGCAGGGAGGTTCTTGACGACGAGACCCGCTCGCTGCTCGTCGCTGTCTCCCGCGCCCGTCGTGAACTCGTCGTGACGGCGGTTGCCGACGGTGAGCGGCTGCCTTCACGTTTCATCCCGCTCATCGAATCGGCGGCGGGCGTCACCGCCACCGATGGCACCCACCGGCGCGTCCTCGCGGACCTGCGCGGAGTGATCGCCAAGCTGCGGGCCGACGCTGGCGAGGCGGTGCGCGAAGGCGATCCCAGCGTCGGGCCCGCTGCCGCCGCCCTTGCCAGGCTTGCGGCGCTGGGGGAGAGCACTGCCGATCCGCGCAATTGGTATGGCGTCGCGGTGCCAAGCACCGATCGCGGGTTCTGGGACGAGGGCGCGGTGGTGCGGGTGTCGCCGTCGCGCTACGACTCGGTGCGCCGCTGCCCGCTGCGCTGGGCGCTTGAGACCGTGGGGGGCACGGTCGAGTCGAGTGAGGCGCAGAACACCGGCCTGCTGGTCCATGCGCTCGCGGAACGGCTTCCCAAGGGAACACTCGAGGAGCTGCTCGAGGCCTTCGACGAGGCGTGGGGAGCGCCGCCACAGACGCTTCCCGAGCGCACCCGATACGACAAGGCGCGCCAGATGGTGGTGAAACTGGCGGGCTACCTCGAATCCCGCAAGGACATTGAGGTGAGGGTCGAGCAGCCCTTCCGCGTCGAGATCGACGGGGCACGCATCAGCGGCATCGCCGACCGCATTGAGATCAAGGACGGCTCAGTCAGCGTCGTGGACCTCAAGACCGGGCAGCCGATCCGCGGTGCGGATGCCGAGGACCACGGCCAGCTCAAGCTCTACCAGCTCGCCGCCAACAACGGCGGCTTCGAGGGCGTGGAGAGGGTAGACGGCGCCTCGCTTGTGTTTGTGGGCGGCGCGGCGGCTCGCAACGGGACCGTTGTGCGCCAATCGGCGATCGACGAGGACTCGGTGCGCGCGGAGCTGCGCGACGTCGTCGCGACGATGACGAGCGCCGGTTTCCCCGCGTGCATCAACGAGACCTGCGCCTCGTGCCCCGTCATTCGCTCGTGTCCCGCGCATGCGCAGGGGGAGCAGGTGGGTCGTGACTGAGGGCGTGGTGATGGGGCGCGGTCGCGGTCCCATCGAGTTGATGGCCGCGATCGCTGACGGCGCTGCGCGCACGCCCACCGAGGAGCAGGCGGCCGTGATCGCGGCAGGCCTTGAGCCAACGCTTGTGGTTGCCGGGGCGGGTTCCGGAAAGACAGAGACGCTGTCGCTGCGCATCCTCTATCTGCTCGACAACGCGCGAGAGCTGTTCGGCACAGACATCAGTCCGGACGAGATCCTGTGTCTGACCTTCACGCGCAAGGCTGCGGCAGAGATTGCTGAGAGGTCGGAGCGGTTCATTGCCAGGGCCTTCGACCCTGCCGGGCCGTCGG
The DNA here is from genome assembly GCA_937925595.1 of uncultured Demequina sp. The sequence continues at coordinate 12,453 of CALALQ010000048.1, forward strand.
GGCCCGTGCGCGACCCCGAGCGGCCGGCGCCCACCGTGGCGACGTACAACGGCTACGCCGCCGCGCTCGCGGCCGAACACGGGCTGCGCGTCGGCGTGGACCCCGATTCCACCGTGCTCACGAACGCCTCGCTGTGGCAGCTCGCGTGGACCGTGGTCAATGAGTGGACGGAGTCCCTTGAGACCGATTCCGCGTTGTCGACCATCGCGGCGGGAATCCCGGCGCTGTCGGGTCAGATGCGAGACCACGGAGTCACCCCTGCGGCCCTCCGGGCCGACCTCACGTCGATCCTCGAAAGCCTTGCGCGGCTTCCCAAGAAGGAAGGCGATGCAGCGCCGGGCACCATGACGCAGACCCTCGCGCGCTCGATCGCCAACCTCCGCCGGCTCATCGCCTTGGCCGACCTCATCGAGGACTTCCAGGAGCGCAAGCGCAAGGGTGCGTTCCTCGACTTCTCCGATCAGGTGGCGATCGCTGTGGAGCTCGCTCGCCTTCCCGCTGTGCAGAGCGCCGAGCGCTCTCGATTCCGCGCGGTGCTCCTCGACGAGTTCCAGGACACCTCACCCGCGCAGCTCGAGCTGTTTTCGACGCTTTTCCAAGGCACCCCCGTCATGGCTGTTGGTGATCCCAATCAGGCGATCTACGGCTTCCGCGGAGCCTCCGCGGCGGCACTTGAATCCTTCGTGACGGCATTCGGTGGGCCGGACACGGTGCGCACCGCCTCGCTTTCGGTCTCGTGGCGCAACAGCCCAGGCATCCTCGACGCCGCCAACGTGGCGGCCGCGCCGCTGCGAAGCGCCTCGCGGGTGCAGGTCAAGGAGCTCGTGCCACGGCCCGGTGCCGGCGATGCGGCAAGTGGCGCTCCGGCCGTGGCCACGCACATGGCGGAGACCCTCGACGGGGAGGCCTTCCACGCTGTGTCGTGGCTGCAAGAGCGCAGGGCAGAGCTGGCTCGCGGGCGCTCCACCGACAACCCCGTGACGATGGCGGTGCTGTGTCGCAGGCGCGCCCAGTTCGGCCCCATCGTGGATGCCTTGCGCGCGGCAGGGATGCCCTATGAGGTGGTCGGCCTTGGAGGACTCCTCGACACCCCGCACGTGAGCGACCTCCACGCCCTGCTCCAGGTGGCGCACGATCCCTCGAATGGCGCCGCCCTCATGCGCCTGCTGACGTCGACTCGCATCAACCTCGGTGCCGCCGACCTCGCCGCGCTGCACGACTGGGCGGAGGCGCTCGCCGGGCCACGAGACGGTCGCGAGCATGGAGCGTCGATCGTCGACGCACTTGCCCAGCTCCCGCCGGCGGAGTGGGTCTCGCAGGAAGGCCGCTCGCTCACCTCCATTGCTCGCGGTCGCCTCGAGCGGCTCGCCGACGTCGTGGCCCAGGTGCGCCGCCACACGTACCTGCCGCTCGTCGAGCTCGTGACCTTCACCGAGCGCGCGTGGGGCCTCGATGTCGAGGCAGAGCTCGCGGACACCGACGGCCGTGCCCGGCGCACGATCGACGCCTTCACCAACGCGGTGCGCACCTTCTCCGCCGGGGCGGAGCACGCGACATTGGGCGCGCTGCTGTCGTGGCTCGAGGCCGCGGTCTCCGAGGAGGCCGGGCTCGAGATGCCCGTCAAGGAGCCCGAGCCCGGAGCGGTTCAGGTGCTCACCGTCCACGGCGCCAAGGGCCTTGAGTGGGACCTCGCCGTGGTTCCGGGCATGACCGACGGCAAGTTCCCGAGCGTCACCAAGAGCCAGGGCGAATACAAGGACAGCGCCTGGCTGACGGGTCCCTCGCTGCCATGGCACCTGCGCTCGGATGCGGAACGGCTCCCCACGTGGGGCTGGCGCACGGCTACGGATCATGCGTCTCTCACCACGTCGATCGACGCCTTCAAGGCCGCAGCCGGCGAGTTCGCGGTCGAAGAGGAGCGCCGCCTGTTCTACGTCGCGCTCACCCGGGCACGGCACCACGTGCTCCTCAGCGGCTCGTGGTTCCTCGCGGGCGTCACGCAGCAGGTGGTCTCACCATTCGTCGACGAGCTGCTCATCTCAGGAGTCGCGGACCCCGGCCAGTGGGCTCCCCAGCCTCCCCCCGACGCCGCCGCACCTGAGGTGATCTACCCACCGATGCCGTGGCCAAGGCCGCGCACACAGGGCGAGCAAGTGCGCCTTGCCGTCGCCAAGGCCGTGCTTGACGAGAGCGCGAAACTGGGGCCAGCGTCGGGCGCTTGGGATGAGAGCCTGCCGTGGGGAACGGAAGTCGCCGCGATGCTCGCCGAGCGGGCGAAGCGCGGCACGCGTGAGGTGGAGCTGCCGGCTCACCTCAGCACCTCTGCACTTGTCGCGATCCGTCGCGACCGGCAGGCCTTCCTGGACTTGGTGCGCAGGCCCATGCCGCAGGAGCCGACCGTCGCCGCGCACCGAGGCTCCGCGCTGCACGCATGGATCGAGGCGCACTACGGCAAGGTGCCGCTCATCGAGGCCGACGACCTGGGACCGGAGGAGGAGGGCGCGGACGACCTCGAGGCGCTCAAGCGCACGTGGGAGGCGTCGGAATGGGCGAACCGCATCCCCACGGACGTCGAGGTCGATGTTGAACTGCCCGTCGCGGGCCGTGTGGTCCGCTCTCGCATCGACGCGGTGTTCCCGCCGGGCCGCGGGCTGGAGCGCGTGACGGTTGTGGACTGGAAGTCCGGCCGCCCGCCCACAGACCCCGCGGAGAAGGCCGCTCGAGAGGTGCAGCTCGCGGTGTATCGCGTCGCGTGGGCGGCATGGAAGGGCCTTGACGTGGAGGACGTCGATGCCGCGTTCTACTACGTCGCGACCAACGAGACGGTGTGGCCGGAGCGGCTGCTCACTCGCGAGGAGCTTGAGGAGCTGGTGCAGGGCTAGTCGACGGGGGGCTCGTCGAAGAGCAGCGCCTCGAGGTCGAGCATCATGCCCTCGCCGTCAGCGATGACGTCCGCGTTCTCGGTGCGCACCCCGTACATGAGCCAACGCAGCAAGGCGAGCTCGGAGGCGAGGCGGGCGCGGTCAAGCAGGGGCGG
>CALALQ010000049.1 GCA_937925595.1 uncultured Demequina sp.
CGTTGATGGCGGCCTTGGCATGGGTCACTGACCCGTATTCGGTTTCCGAGCAAGTACGCTCACGACGAGGAGGACACAATGGGCATTCTTGAGGGCAAGAACATTCTGGTGACGGGCGTCCTGACCGAGGGCTCGATCGCGTTCGACGTGGCACGCCTGTGCCAGCAGGAGGGCGCCACCGTGGTGCTCACCGGTGTGGGTCGCACCCTCAAGGTCACCCAGGCGATGGGTCGCCGCCTTCCCGTGGAAGCGAAGGTCGTCGAGCTCGACGTCACCAACCCCGAGCAGCTCGCTTCGCTTGCCGACGCTGTGCGTGAGCACGTGCCCCACATCGATGGAGCGGTGCACTCCATTGGATTCGCGCCGCAGACGGTCATGGGCGGCAACTTCATGTCTGGCCAGTGGGACGACGTCGCGGTGGCGATGCACATCTCCGCGTATTCGCTCAAGGCGCTTGCCGAGGCCGCGCTGCCCCTGATGACGAACGGCGGCTCCATTGTGGGCCTCACCTTCGATGCTCGCTTCGCGTGGCCCGTGTACGACTGGATGGGCGTGGCGAAGGCCGCGTTCGAGTCCGTCAACCGCTACCTCGCTCGTGACCTCGGCCCGCAGGGCATCCGCTGCAACGTGGTCTCCGCGGGACCGCTCAAGACCACTGCCGCCAAGCACATCCCCGGCTTCGAGCAGATGGAGGGCAGCTGGAGCGACCGTGCGCCGCTTGGCTGGGACTCCGACGACACCGAGCCTGCCGCCCGCGCTGTCACCGCTCTGCTGAGTGACTGGTTCCCCGCCACCACCGGCGAGATGATCCACGTCGACGGCGGCGTTCACGCGATGGGCTCCTGACGCATGACGCGCATCGTCCTCATTCGTCACGCCAAGGCCGAGGCGCCGCGACCCGGTCTCGACGACCACGACCGCGCACTCACACTTGAGGGCCGGTCCTCGGCGTCGGCACTCGGTGAGGCGCTCCTCGAGGCGGGAATCACGCTCGATGTGGTGCTCGTCTCGAGCGCAGTGCGCACCCAGCAGACGTGGAAGCTGCTTGAGCAGTCCTTCCCGGAAGCGGAGGTCCGCACCGTTCCCGCGCTCTATGAGACCCATGTGGGCGGACTGATCGCCGCGCTCCAAGAGCTCGACGTGGAGGGCACGATTGCCGTCGTTGGCCATGAGCCCACGATGTCGGCCTCCGCCGCGTGGCTTGCTGGCCCGGGCTCGGACACCGCGGCGCTCAAGCGCGTCGCCCACGGACTGCCCACGGGCACCGCGGCGCTCATCGACTACGAAGGTCCGCTGAGCGACCTCGCGCAGCGCGCCGGAGTGCTCACCGGAGTGTGCTCGTCCCACTCGCACTTCTGATGGACCTCGCGTCTCACATCGCCCTCGACGAGGGTCGCCGTGACGATGCCCTCGCGATCGCGCGCAGTCGCCGCGTCGACGCCCAGGATCTGCTGGGAGAGTCCCTCTTCCTTGAGGCACTCGCTGCCGCAAGGGACGCCGAGGAGGTCGAGCGCATCCGCTGGTGGCTGCTGCGCTGGTCACCGCGACACGACGAGGGCGTCGTGTACTCCTGCGGCACCAGGGTGTCCGCGTACGCGGTGTACGCGGCAGTGCCGGCTCTGGTGTTGACGAGGGACTTTGCACCTGCAGACATGCAGTACCGCATGCTTCGCGAGCACTTGTGGGACCCGGACGCGGGCCTGTACCGCGATAGTTGCGACCTCGAGAACTCCGCAGCTGAGGATGAGCCAGCCACAGCGTCGGGCAATGGCGCGGTGGCCGCAGGGATCGCGAGGGCGCTGCGCATAGGAGGCGACGGCGTGCCGCCACAGGTGCGCGGTCGCTGGCAGGAGAACACGCGGGACCTCCTCGACGCCGCAGCGCAGCTGGCCGACGCTGGGCTTGCGTATGCGGCGTTCGTTGGCGTCGCGGATGGCTGGCTTGAGGCGCGCTGCGCGCAGTTGGCGCGAGACTGGCTTGCCGCGGACCCGGACGGTCCGTTCGCGCCGCTTGCGCGCGCGGCCGCCCGTGCCCACCCCTGATGGTGGATGCTGCCCGGTCTGCCTCCCGCGCACGTCCTAATGGTGGATGTTGCCGACTCTTGAGGCCTAGACCGGGCGAAATCCACCATCTAGAAGGTAGGGGAGGGCGTTGTCGAGGCGGCCGTTGATCGCGATGTCGGCCTGCTCCTGCACCACGGGCTTTGCGTTGTAGGCGATCCCAAGGCCAGCGGCTGCCATCATGGCGAGGTCATTGGCGCCATCGCCGATCGCCACGACATCCTCGATCGGGATGCCCAGCTCCGCGGCGTACTCTCGCAGCGCATGTTCCTTGCCTTCGCGGTCCACGATGGGCCCCACGGTGCGGCCCGTGAGCACGCCGTTCTCCACCTCAAGCCTGTTGGCGCGGAAGCGGGTGATGCCAAGGTGCTCGGCGAGGGGCGTGAGGATCTCGATGAAGCCGCCGGAGACGAGCGCCACCTCCCAGCCTGCCTCCCTGACCGTGGAGATCAGCTCCTCGGCGCCAGGGGAGAGTTCGAGCTCGTTGTAGACGTCGGCGAACACCGAGTCAGGGACCCCGGCGAGAGTCGCGACACGCTCTCGCAGTGAGTCAGCGAAGTCGACCTCGCCGCGCATCGCCGCCTCGGTGATGCGCTGCACCTCATCGCGAGTTCCTGCGCGCTCCGCGATGAGTTCGATGACCTCCGCGGTGATGAGCGTCGAGTCGACGTCCAGGACCAGCAGCCGGGTCATGAAGTGACCACAGTGCCCTTCGCGACCACCGTGATGCCGGACTCCGTGACCGTGAAGCCGCGAGCGAGGTCGTGCTCTCGGTCGATGCCGATGCGCGCGCCCTCTTCCACGATCACGTTCTTGTCGACGATCGCGCGGTGGATCTGCGCGTGACGGCTCACGTGCACGCCATCGAGCAGCACTGAGTCGGACACCGTCGACCACGAGTGCAGTCGCACGCCGGGGGACAGCACGGAACCCGTGACAGTGGCGCCGGACACGATGACTCCAGGCGAGACGATCGAGTCCGCGGCGTGGCCAAGGCGGCCCTCCTCGGAGTGAATGAACTTCGCGGGAGGCGCGGTGATGAGTCCCTGGTGAATGGGCCAGTGCGAGTTGTAGACGTTGAACACCGGCATGACCGCGATGAGGTCCTGGTGGGCCTCGTAGTACGAGTCCAGGGTTCCCACGTCGCGCCAGTAGTCACGGTCGCGGTCGGTTGAGCCGGGAACGTCGTTGTGGCGGAAGTCGTAGAAGCCGCACTCGCCACGCTCGACGAAGTAGGGGACGATGTCGCCGCCCATGTCGTGCTTAGAGCCCACCTTGTCGGCGTCGTAAGCGAGCGCCTCAAGCAGCGCATCGGTGCTGGCGACGTAGTTGCCCATCGACGCGAGCACCTCGCCGGGGCTGTCCGCGAGTCCCTCAGGGTTCTTGGGCTTCTCAAGGAACGCGCGCACGCGGCTGGGGTCCTCGGGGTCGATGTCGATGACGCCGAGTTCGGGAGCGAGCCCGATGGGCTGTCGGATGCCGGCGATCGAGAACGCGGCACCGGATGCCACGTGGGCATCGACCATCTGCGAGAAGTCCATGCGGTAGACGTGGTCCGCGCCAACGACCACCACGATGTCGGGGCGCTCGTCCTCGATGATGTTCACGCACTGGTAGATCGCGTCAGCGCTGCCCAGGTACCAGTGGGGGCCGCGGCGCTGCTGAGCGGGCACCGGTGCCACATAGTTGCCGAGCAGCGGCGACATGCGCCACGTCCTCGCGATGTGGCGGTCCAGAGAGTGCGACTTGTACTGCGTCAGCACCACGACATGCAGGTAGCGGGAGTTGATGACGTTGCTGAGCGCGAAGTCCACGAGCCGGTAGGTGCCGCCAAAGGGAACAGCGGGCTTGGCTCGGGCCGCAGTGAGGGGCATGAGGCGCTTGCCCTCTCCTCCGGCGAGAACGATGGCGAGGACTTTGGGCGCTGGCATGTTCCCAGCATAGGCGGCGAACGCTGGCCCGGGCTGGGCTTGTCACCGTGTCGGGGGCACTACGTTGGGTATATGCGCGTAGACCTTCTCACCCGCGAGTACCCGCCGCACATCTATGGAGGCGCGGGCGTCCACGTCACTGAGCTCGCCGCAGTGCTGCGCTCGCACATCGATGTGCGGGTCAGGGCCTTCGACGGCCCTCGCGAAGAGCCCGGCGTGTTCGGCTACGACGCCCTTGGCGGCGGTGTTGGAGACTCCTCTCTCGACGTGCTCGCCCACAACCTGCCCATGGCGCGCGACTGCGCCGGTGCCGACCTCGTTCACTCGCACACCTGGTACGCCAACATGGCGGGCCACCTTGCGAAGACGCTGCACGGCGTCCCGCACGTGCTGAGCGCCCATTCGCTTGAGCCGCTGCGCCCGTGGAAGGCGGAGCAGCTTGGCGGCGGCTATCGCGTGTCCAGCTGGATCGAGAAGACCGCATACGAGGCTGCGGACGCGATCATCGCTGTGAGCGCTGGCATGCGCGAGGACGTGCTGCGGTGCTATCCAGCGCTCGATCCCGATCTCGTCCACGTGATTCACAATGGCATCGACGTCGCGGCATGGGCGCCGCCGGAAACTGATGAGGACAGGGCCGCGGCCGACGCTGTGGTCGCCGAGTGGGGAATCGATCGTTCTCGCCCTGCCGTGGTCTTCGTGGGGCGGATCACCAGGCAGAAGGGACTTCCGTACTTCCTGCGTGCCGTCGAGCGGCTCCCCAACGACATTCAGGTGGTGCTGTGCGCCGGGGCCCCGGACACGAAGGAGATCGCGGAGGAGGTCTCGAACGCGGTAGCCAAACTGCAGGAGACCCGCGACGGGGTGATCTGGATCGAGAAGATGCTTCCCCGCGCCGAGCTCATCGCGGTGATCGACGCCTGCACCGTGTTCGTGTGCCCCTCCATCTATGAGCCGCTCGGCATCGTCAACCTCGAGGCCATGGCGGTGGGCAAGCCCGTTGTCGCCTCGGCGACCGGCGGCATCCCGGAGGTCGTCGTCGACGGCGTGACGGGCCGCCTCGTGCCGCTCGATCAGATGACGGACGGCACAGGCACGCCGCTGAAGCCCGACGAGTTCGTCGCGGACCTGGCCGACGCTCTGGCCGCCGTTGCGCTCGATGCCGAGACAGCGTCGGGCATGGGAATGGCGGGCCGAGACCGGGCAGCCGAGCACTTCTCGTGGACCGCGATCGGCGACAGGACGCTCGACCTCTACCGCTCAATTGTTCGATAGGCTCGACATATGACAGAGGTGTTGGCGTTCGAGGGTGTGACACTCACCAGAGACGGCAACGAGATCCTGCGTGGCATCGACCTTCACGTTGACGGATCCGACCGCTGGGTGGTGCTTGGGCCCAATGGTGCGGGAAAGACTTCTCTGATCTCCATCGCCGCCGCGCGGTCGCATCCCAGTTCGGGAACCGCGCGCGTGCTGGGCGAAGTGCTTGGCGAGGCGGACACCCAGGAGCTGCGCATCCGCGTTGGCCTGTCGAGCGCGACGCTTGCCGACCGCATCCCGCCGGACGAGAAGGTGCATGACGTCGTCATGACGGCGGCGCACGGCATCACCGGTCGCTGGCGCGAGGACTACGAAGAGCTTGATGAGGACCGGGCCGCGGCGCTGCTCCTCGCCTTTGGCATGGAGGGCTTCGCGGATCGCGAGTTCTGGACCCTCTCCGAGGGGGAGCGCAAGCGAGTGCAGATCGCTCGCGCGCTCATGCCCGACCCCGAGCTGCTGCTTCTCGACGAGCCGGCCGCGGGACTTGACCTCGGTGGCCGCGAGGAGCTGCTGCTGGCGCTCACGGAGCTTGCGGGAGACCGCCGCTCGCCGGCGATCGTCCTGGTCACCCACCACGTTGAGGAGATTCCCGTAGGGTTCACTCACGTGCTGCTGATGCGAGGGGGACAAGTGGTCGCCGCAGGTCCGCTGGGCGAGGTGCTCACCGCAGAGAACCTGTCCACGACGTACTCCATGCCGGTGGAGCTCGTCTCGGAGCACGGGCGCTACACGGCGCGCCGGGCGCAGCAGGGTTAAGGGAGGCTGAGATGGATTCAATGTGGTGGTTCGTGGGGGCGATGGTGCTTGGCATCCTCGAGATCTTCACGGTTGACCTGACCTTCGCGATGCTCGCGGGCGGTGCCCTTGTTGCGGGCACCGTGTCGCTGCTTGGCGCACCGCTGTGGGCGGCGATCCTGACGTTCGCCCTCGTGTCCGCGGTGCTGCTGTTTGTGGCGCGGCCCGCTCTGCATCGCCACTTCCGCACGGGCCCAATCGTGACCGGTGCTGCCGCCCTCGTGGGCCGCACCGCGATCGCGCTCGACGAGGTCACCACGCGCTCGGGCCGAGTCAAGCTCAATGGCGAGGTGTGGACCGCGCGCACCAAGGCCGGCGCCATCTTGGAAGACGAGTACGCAGTGGTAGTTGAGATCAATGGGGCGACGGCAATCGTCGAGCCCAAGCCAACGGAAGAGAGTTAAGTCATGGGTGGGAACTTCGGCGAGATCGTCCTCGCGATCGTCATTCTGTTCTTTGCACTGTGGGTCGTCATCGCGATCGCGAAGTCGATCATCGTGGTGCGTCAGACGCAGGCGTACATCGTGGAGCGACTCGGTCGCTACAACCGCACCATGGACGCGGGTCTGCACTTCCTGGTGCCCTTCATCGACAAGGTGCGTCACAAGGTGGACCTGCGCGAGCTCGTCTACTCGTTCCCGCCGCAGTCCGTGATCACCTCGGACAACCTGGTGGTGGACATCGACTCCGTCATCTACTTCCAGGTCACCGACCCCAAGGCGGCCGTCTACGAGATCGCCAACTACATCACCGGTGTGGAGCAGCTGACCACCACGACGCTTCGTAACATCGTCGGAACCATGGACCTTGAGCAGACGCTCACGAGCCGTGACCAAATCAACGGTCAGCTGCGCGGAGTGCTCGACGAGGCCACCGGCAAGTGGGGCATCCGCGTCAACCGCGTTGAGCTGAAGGCCATTGAGCCGCCCATGTCCATCAAAGACTCGATGGAGAAGCAGATGCGTGCCGAGCGTGACCGCCGTGCCGCGATCCTCAACGCGGAGGGCATTAAGCAGTCGGCGATTCTCACCGCTGAAGGTGAGAAGCAGTCCGCGATCCTCAAGGCCGAGGGTGAGGCGCAGTCCAAGATCCTCCGTGCAGAGGGTGAGGCGAAGGCGATCCTCCAGGTGTTCGACGCCATCCACGAGGGTGACGCGGACTCCAAGCTGCTCGCGTACCAGTACCTGCAGATGCTTCCCGAAATCGCCAAGAACGAGTCCAACAAGGTGTGGTTCGTGCCCACCGAGTTCACGGGCGCCCTCAAGGCGGTCGCTGCGGGCTTCGGCGCCGAGGATGTTCCCGAGCCGCTCAAGCGTGCAACGGCCAAGAAGCGCACTTCGCGCATCACGTCTGCTCTTGCTGACCCGCGTGCGGCCCTCGAAGAGGCCCGTCGCATGGCAGAAGAGGTCACCGAAGACGCGGAGACGCACGGCGTTGCCTCCGGCAAGCCGTTCGACCCCGAGGCGGAGAAGGGCCAGAACCCGCCCGCGTGAACGTAAGCGAGGAGGTGCTGCTCGCGGACTATCGCGGGCTCACCGACGTCGCGCTGCGGCGATCTCTCGAGGTTGAGCGCGGCCTGTATATGGCTGAAGGTGCCAAGGTCATCGCTCGAGCGGTGGCTGCGGGGCATAAGCCGCGGTCCGTGCTGTGCTCGCCTCGGTGGGTCGATTCCGTGGTTCCGCTCCTCCCGCCGAGCACCCCCGTGCTGGTGCGCGGCGAGGAGGACCTTGAGCAGATCACGGGCTTCAACGTGCACCGCGGCGCTTTGGCGGCAATGGAACGCCCGACGCTGCCCTCCTTGGGCGACCTGGTCGCCTCCGCGCGGCGAGTGGTGGTGCTCGAAGACATCGTCGATCACACGAATGTTGGGGCGATCTTCCGCTCTGCTGCGGGGATCGGCGCGGACGCCGTGGTGGTCTCGCAGGCGTGTGCGGATCCGCTCTACCGGCGATCCGTGAAGGTGTCCATGGGGACCGTATTCCAGGTGCCGTGGACGCGCGCTGAATCGTGGCCCGGTGCGCTGGACGAACTGCGTGCGCTGGGGTTTGTCGTGGCCGGTCTCGCGCTCGAGCCCGGCGCAGTGCCGCTCGATGAGTTTGCCGCCTCCCATCGCGATGACCGCGTCGCGCTCCTCATGGGTACTGAAGGCGACGGGCTGACGCGCGCCGCGCTCGACCATGTGGATGCGACCGTGGTGATCCCCATGCACGGGGGAGTGGACTCGCTCAACGTGGCCGCAGCGTCGGCCGTGGCAATGTGGGAGCTGCGCTCCTAGATCAGCCTGTGGCGCTAACGTGCCTGGTTTGGATGCTGTTGTTGCCGCCGCAAGGCGGGGCAGGGACTTCCTGATGACCCAAGGCGCGGCGCTGGAGGCAGGGATCGTCGACCACCTGTGGTTCGCAGCCGACCCCCAACCGGCGATCAGCGCGCTCGCCTCGTACCAAAACGATGACGGTGGCTTTGGCAAAGGCCTCGAGCTCGATATCGAGTCTCCTGCCAGCAACCCCTTCGCCACGTGGATGGGACTCATCTATTTGCGCAGTCTCCCCGCGACTGTCACCGAGCACATTCGGATGAAGGCCGCCGCGTGGTTGAGCGAGAATCCGCGCGGTGGTCTAGCTCACCGTGACCAGATGGGTCTTGTTGTCGTAGGTGAAGGTGACCGTGGCGTCGGCCTCAAGCTCTAGCGGGATATTGGGGCCGTCACGAACCCCGCCCTCGCCGTAGTTCTCATCCCATGAGCGGTTGAGCGCGATCTTGTACTCGTAACTGCCGGCGGGCAGGTCGACCGTGATTGACCATGTCTCGGTGGCTTCGTCGAACGTGAGCTGCGCCTCGTCGCACCACGGCGCCCAGTCCTCGCCGCAGCCCATCACGGAGTTCACCGTGCCGGGCAGGGCAACCTCGTCAGGCTGGGCCATCGCGCCGGACTTTCCAGCGAAGATGCTCGACTCGGCTGTGACCTCGCCCTGCTTGGCGACCGCGCGGTACTGCACGTCCTTTCCGGGATCGACCCCGGCGAGGCTGTCCGTCACGGCGAACACGGGAGCGGTGTCGTCGGTGCCGATCGCCTCCCACTGGCCGCCCTGAACCTTGCGCTCGATCGTGACCACGGTGCCGGGCCGCGCAGGCTGCACACTTGCGGCGATGATCGGCTCCTCTCCGAGCAGCTCGCCGGGAGCGGGAGACAGCAGCGTGACGCTCGGCGCGGGCACCTTTCCGGTGACGGCTTCAGACGTGCGGTCGCTGCCCGTTCCGTCCGACGCTACGGCTACGTACTCGATTGCCTCACCTGGGGTGAGGGTTGAGACGTCGTGGAAGACCCGGAAGGGGGCGTTGTCGTCGGTGCCGATATGCGTCCACTCGTCGTCGGCGGACTTGGCCCAGAACGAGACTTCGGCGTAGTTCTCGGCGTCGACGTCGGCGACCACCTCGACGCGGGCCGCGTCATCAGCCGCCTGAGGTTCCTGGAGCGAGACCTGGGGAGCGTCGGTGCCAGGGAGGGCAGCGTCGGCGCGGAGCACGACGGTGCCGAGCGCGGGAACGGCGACGGTGATGGTGCCGTCCGAACCCGCCGTTGCTGCGTCGGCTTCGCCCAGGACGGGCGAGAAGGTGCCGCCCCACGTGGAGACGGTGACTGTCTGTTCGGTGTCGCCGGTGTTGATGGCGATGACGAACTCGCGGCGCTCTTCGCGATCGAAGCGACTGAAGGCGAAGACGCCGCCGTCTGCGAGGCGCGTGATCTGCGCGCCCGTGCGCAGCGCCGGGTAGTCCGCGGTGAGCTTATTGAGCGCGGAGATCTGCTTGTACAGCGGGTGCTCGGTGTCGAAGACAGGCGAGGCGAGGGTCGCATCGGTGCCGATGAGGTCCTGGCTCGTGTACTCGGCGATGTCCGTTCCGAACATGACCTGGCGAGCGGCGCGGTCGCCGCCCTCGCCCGCGAGTCCCTGCTCGTCTCCGTAATAGACGATGGGGTTGCCGCGAGTGAGGAACATGAGGTCGTTTGCGAGCTTGGAGCGGGCCAGGAGCTCGTCGTCGCCGGCCGTGGAGTTGTCGGCCAGGAGGAAGCTGCCAAAGCGACCCATGTCGTGGTTGCCCAGGAACGTTGGGAGTTGATAGGCGTTGGAGTCCGCGTCCGTGCACCAGTCGTCATCGGCGAAGAAGGCGGCGAGGTCTTCAGCGGAGCCGCCGCGAGACACGAACTCGCGAGCTGCCGCCTGGAACGGGAAATCGAGCACGGCCTGCTGCTTGCCGAGCGTCGTGAAGTGGCTGGTCTTCGCGCGAGAGGTGTCGAAGACTTCACCGAACATGAAGAACTCGTCCTTGCCGTGCTCGTGGGCGGTCTCAAGCACTGCGGGGCCGAACGCCTGCCAGAATCCGTCGTCGACGTGGCGCATGGTGTCGATGCGGAAGCCGTCCACATCGAAGTCCCTGATCCATGTGGTGTAGATGTCGATCATGCCGTCGACCACGCGGGGGTCCTCCGTGAAGAGGTCATCGAGGCCCACGAAGTCGCCGTACAGCGAGTCCTCGCCGGTGAAAGTGGTGTTGCCGCGGTTGTGATACACGGTGAGGTCGTTGAGCCACGCGGGGTTCTTGGCGTTCTCCTCGCCCGGCTCGAGGACTGGCGTGTAGGGGAAGGAGACATCGGCGCTCAAGGCGGGGAAAGCGTCGGACCCTGCCAAGGCGGCGTCGCTGAAGGGCTGGCCGCTCGCGTCCTTGTAGGGGGCGATGTCCGTGCTGATGTAGGGGAGGCGGTCGCCGCCCTCGTAGCCGATGACGTCCGCGGTGTGGTTGGTGATGATGTCGAAGTAGACCTTGAGTCCCCGATCGTGGGCGGCGTCGATGAGCGAGCGCATGGCGTCGTTGCCGCCAAGGTGGGGGTCGATGTTCGCGAAGTCGGTGATCCAATAGCCGTGGTAGCCGGCTGATTGGTCCTCCGGCTGGACTGCCTTGTTGGTGAACGGGGGAGCGACCCAGATCGCGGAGACGCCAAGGCCCTCGATGTAGTCGAGCTTGTCCTCGATGCCCTTGAGGTCTCCGCCCTGGTAGAAGGCGGAGTTCGTGGTGTCGAAGCCTGAAATCGCGGGATCGCTGCCGAGGCCGCCGTCGTTGTTGGAGGGATCGCCATCGTTGAAGCGGTCCGTCATGACGAAGTAGAAGGATTGGTCTGTGGTGCCTTCCGCGCGGACGGGCGCGACGGCGTGAGGGCCGGAAGGGCTCGCGGCGAGGAGGCTCGCGGTGATGCCGATGGCTGCGGCTGCCGTGACCGCGGCCGCGATCCAGGCTGCGGTGCGCTTGTAGGTGGGTGCTGTCGACACCGGTCCTCCGTCATTGCAGGGTGAATGTACGCGTTTACATTCTTGGTCAGGGTAGCAGGTGGGTGTGGTTGTGGGCCGTCTCAGCCCCCGCGCTCGCGCATGTCGCACCCAGGTGCCATAATCGAACATGTGTTCGAATGATGGGAGGGTGCCATGACCGCGACAGGCGTGAATGCCACGCAGTCCGCTCGCCTCGAGAAGGCGCGAGCGGCGCTCGCCGCCGTGCAGTCGCGAGTGGGCACTCGGCGTGACTGTTGGGATGCGCCCACCCTCCCGCTCGCGTCCTCACTGTCCGACGCTCTGCCTGGGGGCCTCCGTCGCGGCCAGGTGGTCGCGGTCGAGGGATCAACGTCCCTGGTACTCGCCCTGGTCGCGGAAGCTTCGAAGGAGGGGTCGTGGGCCGCGATGATCGGCATGCCGCATGTGGGGGTGGTGGCGGCCGCACGGCGGGGCATCGAGCTGGCGAGGCTCGCGCTCATCCCGCACCCGGGCGCGCAGGCGCCCGCGGTCGCGGGGGCGTGCGTAGACGGCATGGATGTGGTGGTGCTTGGACCCAAGCTCGCTCTCGCGGACTCCGATCGCCGCCGCTTGCTTGCCCGTGCTCGAGAGCGTGGCTGCGTGCTCATCAGCGCCGGCGCGTGGGACGGCGCGCACACCACGCTGCGCGTTGAGGGTTCTCGATGGAGTGGACTCGGCGCGGGTGATGGCCGCCTCAGGGAGCGGCAGCTGAGCGTCGCCGTGGGTTCCCGTGCGGGAGGACAGGTGCGCCGCGTGCTGCTCACTCTCGACAGCGATACCGGGCTGCGACGCGAGACTAGAGCGAGCGTCGGGCAGGCGAGTTACGAGGGTGCGGCGTGACGCGATGGCTGTTCAGGCTGCCGAACAAGGCGGATCGACATCGAGCGGTTTAGCCTCGTGACTCCACGTCCTCCTCCGATGCGATTGCCTCCAAGTCATCAAAACTCTTGATCGACGAAGCATCGTCGAGGAGGGCGGAGACAGGCCGAGCGGGCGAGTCCGAACGTGCTGTGGTGTAGAGCACGCCATCAACAAACTGAAGGCCACAAAAATCTTCTTCGTCGGTGCAGCGGTAGGCGACGCCTTCGCCGCCTTTGACTACTGGAAGCTCGTCATCCACGAGGGCAAAGATGTAGGACCCGGCGTCGGCGCTGAGTCCCGAACTGCTGAGTGGCCCTGACCCCGGTTGGTCGTCGTAGAGACGCTCAATTCTGACTTCAAGGGTGTTCTTCTCGCCGGTCGGCAAGACTGTGAGCACGATGTCCTGAGCATAGATCGGAATGTCATCCGGTCCCTGCGGTTCCGACCAAACACCACGCTCACGCACAGCAACGTCGATAATCTCGCCCTCGACGACGAGCGAGGATCGCCCGACAAGGTCGGCAACACTCTGTATCGGCACCTCACGATAAGTGCTCGGCTGAGGCAACTTGATCCAAACGTCCTCTGTTGGGCCAGCGTTACATCCAACTAGTACGGGCGCTGCTGCAACGATAAGTAGTGCGAGGCCCGCCGCTGGTTTAGTAATGGCCATTGATGTCACTCCTTTCTGCAGTGGATACCGTGACTATGTCTGGCGTCAGCAGGCAACTCTTCTGACTGGCAAGGCGGGTCAAGTTGGTTTCGCCGGCCGGGTAATGCTTGAAGCCGACAGCATGCATGGTCTCGTGACACCCAATCGCCTGCCACTTGGCCAACGTGAAAGCGCGCCCGGTGTCGTACTTGATCACTCCGCGGTTGCACTCGCCAGAGGATGGACTGAGACAGACCCACTCGGCCAGTTTGTCGCCCGATAGCGTGACTCGTTCGGCGCGAATGTCGGTGTTTGCGTCGCAGACCTCGACACCTAGATTGTTCAAGTCGGTTACACCGGTAATGGATGCGATCGCGTACGAGAGCCCGGATCTCAGCAAGTTGTTGTTATTGGCAGTCCCGTCAACGGATGAGTGGTAGCAGAAATCGACACTTTGATCGTCCATGTAGCGGCCGGGGAAGACTGGATCGGCGATGGAGTGTGCGATCGTGGCAGAGCCAATGACAAGCGATAGCGCTGCGAGCCAACCAAGGAGGGTTCGCCGACCCCCCCTCACGGCTGTTTCTGCGTTCGCTCGTGGTCTGCTTGGCATGGTCACCCCCTGTTCCTCGACTGAATTGGACGCTAGCACCGTAGGGACGGTACGGCCACCGGTAGGCGCGAGTTAGCGACGGTTGTCGTAGTCGGATGCAATAATAGAACACATGTTCGAATCGCTGGCCATTTGCGCGCGAGATGGTGCGCCGTGACCGCCACGGCCGTGGGCACCACTCGCCGCGCCGTGCTGTGGGTGCCGGACTGGCCCGTGGTCGCGGCCATGGCAGAGGCCGGCCTTGGGGCCGACGCTCCCGCAGGGGTGTTCCATGGGCGCGGCATGGTCGCGGTGTCGGCTGCTGCACGCGCGGCTGGGGTGCGGCGAGGGCAGCGCAGGCGGCTCGCCCAGCGCGCCTGCCCGGACATCGAGATCCTCCCGTACGACGAGGCGAGGGATGCTCGCGCCTTCGAGGCTGTCGCTGCGGCGGCGGAAGAGGTCGTTGCTGGGGTGGAGATCTCGCGGCCGGGACTGCTCATTATCCCCTCGGATGGGGCGGCGCGTTTCCATGGCTCCGAGGAGACCCTCGCGGAGGCGCTCGTCACCGCCGTAGCCGAATACGCGGGATGCGAATCCAGTGTCGGCATGGCCGACGGGCTGCTCGCCGCGATCCTGGCCGCGAGAGCATCGTCCCTGGTTCCGGCGGGGACGTCAGGGGAGTACCTCGCGCCGATGCCCATCAGCGCCCTCACGTACGCGGCAATGGAGCGCACCCAACGAGCCGCCGTCGAGGACCTCGTGAGCGTGCTGACGCGGCTCGGAATCGACACCCTTGGCGAGTTCACGGCACTGCCGTTTGCCGACGTTCTCGCCCGGTTTGGCCCCGCCGGTGCCTGGGCGCATCGCATCGCCAGGGGTGAGGACGTGGCGCCGCCCGTGCTGCGACGCAGCGAAGAGGACATCGCCGTCGAGTACGTGTTCGAGGAGCCCGCGCAGACCTCGCTGCAGCTCATCCCCGTGGCCAGACTGCTCGCGGAGAAGCTCGACGAGGCGCTGCTTGCCGCCGGCATGCGCTGCGGCAAGGTGGCGATCACCGCGAAGACCGTGCGCGGCGACGAACTCGAGCGCGTGTGGCGCACCGACGTTGGCGTGCGCGCCGGCGCCTTCGCCGCTCACATGGCCGATCGCGTGCGCTGGCAGCTCGAAGGCTGGCTGAGCGGGACGTCGTCCGGTCCGGAGAAGGGCGCGCTCGTATCGCTGGGGGTGCTCGCGCAGGATGTGGTGCCCTTGGGTTCCGAGCAGTCCTATCTGTGGGGCGGAGTCTCCGGCGCGGACTCCCGCGCCCAGCGCACCCTTGAGCGGGTGCAGGGACTGCTGGGGCCCGACGGCGTGCTCGCCGTGCGTGAGCAGGGCGGCAGATCTCCGCGAGAGCGAGTATTGGCGCTGCCCTGGGGGCAGGAGCTCACCGAGCAGCGACGGCTTGCGCATCCATGGCCGGGAAGCATTCCCGATCCGCAGCCGGCAACCGTGCTCGTGACCCCGGCACCCGCGCAGGTGCTCGACGCTGGTGGGTCCCCTGTGGTTATCGACCGCCGGCTCGCCCTGAGCGCCCCACCCACCTGGGTGCGTCTCGAAGCCGACCCCAACGACGAGGCGGCGAAGGCCGCGAACCGACACCCAGCGTCGGGCCATGTGGGTCGCGTGGAAGGACCGGTGTGGGACCGGCCGCGACCCGTCGAGGCGTGGGCAGGGCCGTGGCCCGTGGCGCAGCGCTGGTGGAGCTCCGACGCCTCCCGGCGTGCGTACGTCCAGGTGACCCTGCGCGACGGACCCGCGGTGCTGCTTGCGTTTACGGGCGGCGAATGGGTGCTCGAGGCGCTGTATGACTGAGGTGACGTAAGTGGAGGTAGTCGACTACGCGGAGCTGCACTCGCACAGCGCGTTCAGCTTTCTCGATGGCGCGAGTCAACCCGAAGAGATGGCGGCAGAGGCAGGGCGGCTGGGACTCAGCGCGCTCGCCATCACCGACCACGACGGGCTGTACGGCATCGTGCGCTTCGCCCAGGCGGCGCGCGCCATTGGGCTGCCCACGGTGTTCGGATCCGAACTGAGCCTCGCCGTCGACGGGCCAGGTGGGCGACCCGTGCTGGATCCCGCCGCGGGAGTTCCGGACCCGCGTGCGTCGCATCTTGTAGTGCTTGCGCGCGGGCCCTCGGGGTATTCGCGGCTCAGCCACGCGATCGGCATGGCGCACCTCGCGACAGGCGAGAAGGGACGCGCGGCGTATCGGCTCGAGGAGCTAGCGGAGACAGGGGCAGGGGAGTTCCTTGTGCTGACCGGATGCCGCAAGGGGCCGGTGCGGCGAGCGCTGAGTGGTGGTGGGCTGACCGGCGGGGGCGTCACTGCGGACGGGTTTGCCGCCGCCCGTCGCGAACTGGACCGGCTCGTCGCGCTCTTCGGTCGCGACAACGTGGCCGTCGAGATCACCGACACTGGTGCACCGCACGACTCCGAGATCATCGACGCACTCGCCGACCTTGCCTTCGACGCGTCGCTGCCGCTCGTCGCGACCACCAACGCTCACTACGCCTCCCCGCGAGACGCCGATCTAGCAGGCGCTTTGGCCGCCATCCGCGCGCGCTCAAGCCTCGACGACATGGACGGCTGGCTCCCTGGCTCCCCGGCCCAGCACCTGCGCAGCGCGGGGGAGATGATGTACCGCCACCGGCGCCATCCGGATGCGGTGACCACGGCCGCTCGCCTCGCGGCAGAGTGCGCATTCGACCTCCAGCTCGTCGCACCCAAGCTGCCGCCCTATCCCGTTCCCGAGGGATACACGGAGGCGACCTGGCTGCGAGAACTCACGTATCGCGGCGCCCGGGAGCGGTACGGCCCACCGGATCGCGAGAGAGTGCCCGGCGCGTGGAAGCAGATTGAGCACGAGCTCGCCGTCATCGAGGCGCTCGACTTCCCCGGCTACTTCCTCATAGTCCACGACATCGTCAGTTTCTGTCGCAAGGCAGACATCCTGTGCCAAGGACGCGGCAGTGCCGCCAACAGCGCCGTCTGCTACGCGCTGGGCGTCACCGCCGTCGACGCCGTGACCCACGGCCTGCTCTTCGAACGCTTCCTCGCCCCTGAGCGTGACGGACCGCCAGACATCGACGTGGACATCGAATCCGACCGCCGCGAAGAGGTGATCCAGCACGTCTTCCAGCGCTACGGCCGCATCAATGCCGCGATGGTGGCCAACGTCATCCAATACCGGCCCCGCTCCGCCGTACGTGACGCTGCGCGCGCACTTGGCTACGGCGTCGGGCAGCAAGACGCCTGGTCAAAGTCCATCGACCGCTGGAGCGCACTGCGCGTGCCAGCCCACCTGCAAGAGGAATGGGCCGCGAAGCAGCGAGACGCGATGTGGCCGGAACCGCCGCCCGCGCAGGAACTCGACCACATCCCAGAGCCCGTATTGGACCTGGCAGATTGCCTTATGCGGCTCCCGCGACATCTTGGCATCCACCCGGGCGGCATGGTGCTGTGCGACCGACCCGTCATCGATGTGTGTCCCGTGGAGTGGGCGCGAATGCCCGGCCGCACCGTGCTGCAGTGGGACAAGGACGACTGCGCGGACGCGGGACTCGTGAAGTTCGACCTGCTTGGCCTTGGCATGCTCTCCGCGCTCAAATACGCCTTCCACTACATCCGCGACACGGAAGGCGAGAACTCCCCGGGAGCGGTGCGCGGCCTCCACGACCTCCCGCAAGAAGATCCCGCCGTCTACGACCTGCTGTGCGCCGCAGACACCGTGGGCGTATTCCAGGTGGAGTCGCGCGCGCAGATGGCGACCCTGCCGCGCCTCAAGCCCCGCAAGTTCTACGACATCGTGGTGGAGGTCGCCCTCATCCGCCCCGGTCCCATCCAGGGCGGCTCCGTGCATCCGTACATCAGCCGTGCACGCGGCCGCGAGCCCGTCACCTACCTCCACCCGCTGCTCGAGAAGTCGCTCGGCAAGACGCTCGGCGTGCCGCTGTTCCAGGAGCAGCTCATGCAGATGGCGATGGACTGCGCGGGCTTCGACGGCGCGCTCGCTGACCAGCTGCGCCGCGCCATGGGCTCCAAACGCAGCCCAGAGCGCATGGAGGCGCTGCGAGCCCGCTTCATGGTGGGCGCCAACGAGCGCGGCATCCCTGCGGACATCGCGCACCAGATCTTCGACAAGCTCAAGGCCTTCGCCGACTTCGGCTTCCCCGAGTCCCACTCGTTCTCGTTCGCCTACCTCGTCTACGCCTCGAGCTGGCTCAAGGTCCACAAGCCCGCCGCGTTCTATGCGGGGCTGCTCGCGGCCCAGCCCATGGGCTTCTACTCACCCCAATCGCTTGCTGCAGATGCCCGACGCCATGGCCAAGTCATCCTGCGTCCCTGCGTCCTGCGCTCGCAGACTTTGGCAGTGGTGGAGCGGCTTGACGAGCCGTTCGAGACGCCAGGGGAGACTCGGGAGGACCTGGCCGCGCTGGTCAACGTGGACCGCACGCTCGCGGTGCGCATGGGGCTTGCCTCAGTGCGGGGTGTGGGTGTGGAGGCGGCCCAAGCGATCGTCGATGCGCGTGCGGACGGCCCGTTCGAATCCCTCACGGACATGGCCCGCCGCGTGCGCGTCCAGCCCAAGGGAGTGAAGGGGCAGTTCGCCCCCTCACGAGGACTCACGGTCGCCCAATGGGAGGCCCTTGCCACCGCCGGAGCCCTCGAAAGCCTGGGTGTGACGAGGCGAGAAGCCCTGTGGGCGTCGGGCGCCTTGTCCCGAGAGGGACCGGACACGCTCCCGGGCGTGGCTACGGGAGTGAAGGCGCCAACGCTTCCCGGAATGGATCAGCTGGAGACGGCGATCGCCGATGTCTGGGCGTCGGGAGTGTCCGCGGATGTCTATCCCACGGCCTTCGTGCGTGAGGGACTCGACGCCAACGAGGTGCTGCGCGTCTGCGACGTGCTCACTCATGAGGCGGATCGAAGGGTGCGCGTTGCCGGCATCGTGACGCACCGGCAGCGGCCCGGCACGGCCAAGGGCGTCACGTTCATCTCGCTTGAGGATGAGACGGGCTTCCTCAACGTCATCTGCACTCAGGCAGTGTGGAAGCGATACCAGGCGGTCGCGAGGCGATCGCCCGCACTTGTCATTCGCGGCCGCATCGAGCGCGCGGACGGAGCAACGAACTTGGTGGCGGAGCACATCGCCCCGCTGTCGCTGAAGATTCCGTCAAAGAGCCGCGACTTCCGCTGAACCGCGGCCCTCCTCCACACAATTCGCGCTTCGCCCACGTAGGGCATCGGATCTACCAGGCATCTTGCACAACCGCCCCGACCGGGGGGTGCCGTTTGTGTGGAGGAGGGCCGCGAGTAAGAGGTTGCCGAATGGCGCGCGGCATGCGCACGATGGCACATGAGCGCACCAGAAACAGTCGCCGTGGACGGACGTGAAGTCCGCTTCACAAGCCCCACGAAGGTCATGTATCCCTCCACGGGACTGACCAAGCAGGGCGTACTCGACTACTACCTTGAGGTGGCACCCGTGCTCATCCCGCTGGCCACCGACCGCCCGGTGACGCGCAAGCGCTGGATGGAGGGCGTGGGCACCGAGAAAGAGCCGGGAAAGGTGTTCTTTCACAAAGACATCGACAAGGACGCGCCCGACTGGATTCGCACCCACGCGATCGAGCACGACGACCACACCAACGACTACCCGATCATCGATTCACCCGGTGTCCTCGCGTTCTACGTGCAGCACAACACGCTCGAGTTTCACGTGCCGCAGTGGCGGTTCGGCCCTCGCGGGGCCAAGCGCAACCCTGACCGCATCGTCTTCGACCTTGATCCCGGCGAGGGATCCACGGAGGGCCAGATCATCGAGCTCGCGACCCTCCTGCGTGACCGCCTCGCGGGCGACGGCATCGACACGATTCCCGTGCCCAGCGGTTCCAAGGGCATCCACATCTACGGAGCTTTGGACGGCAAGCGCACGTCCGACGCTGTGACGGACTACGGCAAAGCCCTCGCCGATTCTCTGGCCCAGGAGCGTGAAGACCTGGTGACCACGAACATCCGCAAGGTCGAGCGAACCGACCGGATTCTCATCGACTGGAGCCAGAACCGAGCGGCGAAGACGACCGTCGCTCCGTACTCGATGCGCGGCCGACTGCGCCCCACGGTGGCGTGTCCGCGCACGTGGGAAGAACTCGATGCGGGCCTTGAGCAGCTCGAGTGGAACGAGGCTCTCGACCTGCTCGAACGCAGGTCCTGCCCGCTCGCGAACCTCATGGGTGCCGCGTAGTTCCGCGGGTGGTGTGAATATCGCCCCACCCTTCGGGGTACTCGATGGGGCGTACGACCACCACCAACAAAGGAGCCATCATGTGGACCACCCTCTTGCTGATCGCGGCCATCATCTTGGTGATCGCTGGAATCATCCGACTCGTCCAGAAGGACGTTCTGTGGGGCATCGTGCTCATCGTTCTGGGCCTGCTGATCGGCCCCGGCGGCGTGAGCATCTTGAGCTAGCTCCCGCTGACTGAGTGACAGGCTCGAGGCCCCTCCGCCGCGCATCACTGCGCAGGGGAGGGGCCTTCTGCTGTCCACCGCGCGGAACGTTCCGCACGGACCAAGTGACAGGAGTGACTCGTGGGACGCAGTGGGCCTCGGTTCGAGTCACATGTGCCTCACCAGTCACATCGTCCGTGCGGAGCGTTCTGCCGGGCCGACGCTGCGGGCAGTGGCGCACGGAAGGCACCTCAGCGTCGGCTGGGCGCATTTGCGACCCCTTCTCCCGTGCTACGATTGCCGTCGCGCTGAGGCGCCCCGATGGGCCTCAGTTCACCTCGTCCGGGTGGCGGAATTGGCAGACGCGCTAGCTTGAGGTGCTAGTGCCCTAACGGGCGTGGGGGTTCAAGTCCCCCCTCGGACACGACGCGCGCGGGAACCCGCGCCACACCTCTGGTGTGACAGCCTCGGTTGTTGGAAACGCAGCAATTTTCCCACGGCGCCCGCGGGCGCTCATCCGCCAAGGAGTGTCCGTGTCCGTCACCGCCGCCGAGCCCAAGAGGTTCGTGCCGTCGCGATGGATCGCCGCTGCAGAAGAATGGGTAGCCGGCTTCCGCGACACTCGCTCGTCTCGCATCTGGATAGCACTGTTCTACGTCGTCATCGCCGCGGCCGTAGTGGTTCCCGTGGTGCTCGGCCCCGGCAAGGCGCTCAGCCGCATCGACGAGCCCACTCACGCGGACTACGCATGGCAGATCGCGCACTTCCGGGCCCCACACGCGGGCTCACCGATCGCTCAGCCGATTCTTGACCACTGGGCATGCGTGGGACAGGAGGGCTACGAGCTCCCTGAGTGTGGATCCGGAACCGGTGCCTGGGCGTTCCCGTATGACGGACAGAACTACAACTTCGGACATCCGCCGCTGTACTACGCGGTCGTCGGCCTCCCTGCGCGCGGGCTGGAAGCGGTGGTTCCAGGTCTGGACTTCATCTCCGCAGCTCGCCTCACCGGCATCTTCTGGCTTGGCGGCGGCATGTTCATGCTCTACGTGGCGCTGCGGCGCTGGCGACTCGACCCGGCAGCGGCATTGATCGCGCCGCTGCTCCTGCCAGCGTTCCCGCGTATCCTGCACGCCTCGACAACGGTGAATCCGGACGCCGCAGCCACGCTCTTTGGCGCTGCGGCCGTGTGGCTCGCCGCAAAGATCTTCGTCGAGGATCATCGCGGGTGGGTGCTGCCAGCCGTTCTCGCGGGCCTCGCAGGACTCACGAAGACCATGACGGCGGTCCCGTACATCGCGATCGCGCTGCTCATCGTGGTGCGGCTCATCCGCGACCTGCGCGTACGGCGATTCCACCGCGCGGATCTCGTGATCCCGTTCGGCATAGCCGTCGCCGTGCTGGTGCCGTACGGCCTGTGGCAGGTGTTCCAGGGCGGTCGCGGGGATCCGTATTGGACCAACCCCCTGGTGGGCCTCAACACCAGGGACGTGGAGGGACTCCCGGGCTCGGAATGGATCGAGACCGCGTTCAGCGGCATCAACCTCGCCTCCGAGTACTACCTTCAGCCGCCGCTCGATGTGGCGCTCATGCTCGCCTGGACTCGCCTGCTCAACATCATCGTGATCGGCGCGGTGTTCGCGGTGCTGGTCGCGTGCGCCAAAGAGCCTGCCCGGCGCTCGCTGGGCTGGATGGTGTTCGCTGGAGTTCTCATCTACCCGACGATCGTGCAGGTGCAGGCGTACCTCAACACGGCCGTGCCGCAGTACTTTCCGAACGTCACCGGGCGCTACGGTCTCGCGCTGATCCCGGGTGCAGTCGCGTGCATCTGCGTTGCCGCGTGGAAGGCCGGGTATCGGCGCATTGTGTACTTCTTCGCGCTGCTTGGCCTCGTGATCCTCGGCATCGTGATCTCCAACGGATTCATGCACATCTGACGCGGCGGTAACCTGGCGGCATGCCCCAGAACGACGTCATCTCGCTTGCCCAGGACCTCATCCGCATCGACACCTCCAACTACGGAGACGTCGAGGGTCCGGGGGAGCGCGAGGCTGCCGAGTACGTCGCGACCTACCTCAGCGATCTGGGCCTCGAGCCGGTGATCCGCGAGTCCCAGCCGCGCCGAGCGTCGGTCACCGCGCTGTGGGAAGGAGCCGACCGCTCCCGGCCGCCGCTCGTGGTGCACGGCCACCTTGACGTGGTGCCCGCCTTCCGCGAGGACTGGAGTGTCGATCCGTTCGCCGCCGAAATCATCGACGACATGATCTGGGGCCGCGGCGCGGTCGACATGAAGGGCATTGACGCGATGTACCTCGCCGCCGCGGGGCGCATGATCCGCGATGGCCGCAAGCCTGCTCGCGACATCGTGCTCGCCTTCTTCGCCGACGAGGAGCACGGCGGAGCGCGCGGCGCCAAGTGGCTCGCTCACAACCACCCCGATGACTTCCACGGCGCCACGGAGGCGATCAGCGAGGTCGGCGGCTTCTCGATCGACGTGCGCGGCCGTCGCGTCTACCTCATCCAGACTGCAGAAAAGGGCATCCAGTGGCTGCGCCTCATCGGCACTGGCCGCCAGGGACACGGCTCGCTCGTTCACGACGACAATGCGGTGACGCACCTGGCAGGGGCTTTGGCTCGCATTGGCACCCACCAGTGGCCCATCGACATCAGCCCGACGGTGGAGCGGCTCTTGCGCGGAACGGCTGAGATCATCGGGGTCGAGTATTCGACGGAGCCCGAAGTGCTGGCGTCGATCATCGCCGAGCTCGGGTCGATTGGCGCCATGGTCGACGCCTCGATCCGCAACACCTCGAACCCCACGATGATGGACGCTGGCTATAAGACCAATGTCATTCCGGATTCGGCCACCGGCTTCGTCGACACGCGCTTCCTCGCGGGCCAGGAGGAGGAGGTGCTGCGCACGATCGAGCAGCTCGCAGGCACCCACGTGAAGGTTGAGCAGTACATCACAGAGCCGGCAATCGAGGCACCGTTTGACTCGGCCCTTGTCGAGAAGATGGCTGCGGCAATCACAGTCGGCGATGAGGACGCCGTGGTGCTCCCGTACTCACTCATGGGAGGCACCGACAACAAGCACCTCGCGGGCATCGGCATCACGGGTTACGGCTTCGCTCCGCTGCGCCTTCCCAAGGAACTTGACTTCGCGAAGCTGTTCCACGGCATCGATGAGCGCGTTCCGGTCGAATCGCTCACCTTCGGCACCACGGTGCTCGAGAGTTTCTTCGCGGACTGCTGACGCCAGGCGGCGGTCACGCAGCGTCGGTGCGCACCACCCGCATCGTCCTGCGCCTGAGCCACACGCGCCTCGCGCCGCCCACGTACCGCACGGTGCGCACGAGCTCCCACGCGCCGAACTCGGCATGCTCCGTGAGCTGAACCCGAGCGTCGGCCCTGCTTGTGCTCGCGGGTATGTCGACGACGCGCCACTCATAGCGCGAGGTATTGGTGGGCCTGGCGCGCACTGGCGAGACGACATGGCCCTTGTCCTGGCGTTGCTTTTCGGTCACGAACCCTCCCATTCGAGCGTAGACCCAGGTACCGTCATTGATATGAGTGCGAACGCGCGTGAGGCACTGCGGCTGCTGACTGCCGCGCTCGAGACCCACCTTGACGCCATCGAGAACCGTCGCTCCCCAGAGGACGCGATGGTTGACGACGCATACGAGGCCCTCGCGGACGCCTTCGAACGGTATGAAGACGCGCTCGACGTCGAATACGCAGAGGGGCTGCCGATGATCCTCGACGAGGACGAGGAGTTCGACGAGGACGCGACCCCCGGCGAGGTGCTGGATGCGCACGCGGTCGAGGACGATGACGAGCTTGACGACGACATAGAGGACTTCGACCTCCGTTCGTAGTCGCGCGCCATGGTCAGCGCCGTTCCGGGTACCCGACTTGTGGCTCAGTCACCTCACTGAGCGCTTCAACGATCGCGTGGGGCAGTTCCATTTCCGCTGCCGCGAGACTTGCCGTGAGCTGCGCGGCGGTTCGGGCTCCCACAATGGCCGACGCCACATGCTCCTGAGCGAGCACCCAGCCGAGCGCCACCTCGAGCGCGGTGACGCCAAGGCCCTCTGCCGCAGTCGCCACGGCATCAACGATCACCCCGGCGCGGTCCGTCAGGTACGGCTCGACAAAGCCAGCCAGGTGGTCCGACGCTGCGCGTGAGTCTGCAGGTATCGCACCTCGGTACTTGCCAGTGAGAACGCCGCGACCGAGCGGGGACCACGCGAGGATGCCGAGCCCGAGCGCGTCGGCGGCAGGTACGACCTCGCGTTCGATGCCGCGCTGCAGCAGCGAGTACTCGACTTCGGTGGCGGCGAGGGCTGGACGGCCGGAGGCCATTGACGCGATCGCGGCGGTGGCCCACGCGGGGAAGTTCGAGACGCCGATGTAGCGCGCTCGACCAGAGTTCACCGCGATCTCCAGGGCGTGCAGCGTCTCCTCGAGTGGGGTCTGCGGATCGAAGACGTGCACCAAGAACAGGTCGACGTGGTCAGTCGCGAGGCGCTCGAGCGACGCGTCAAGCGTGTCGAGCAGGGTGTTGCGGGAGGCGTCGATGATGCCGCCCTCCGGGGTGCGACGAATGCCCGCCTTGGTGACGATCTGCACGTCGCGGCGAGAGACCGTGCCGCCAAGCAGCTCACCAAGGAGCGCTTCGGAGCCGCCGTCCGCATAGGAGGCCGCTGTGTCGATGAGGGTCCCGCCTGCGTCGAGGAACAGGTCGAGCTGTTCGCCCGCCTCCTCCGAGCCCGTGTCGCGGCTCCATGTCATCGTGCCGAGCGCCAGGGCAGAGACTTCAAGTCCGGTAGTTCCCACGCGACGCAACTGCATGTCGCGACGGTACCTGGTCGTGGCGCTGGAGTGGGTGCGACGCGCGCTAGCCTTGCACTCATGAGTTGGTGGGAGGCAGTGATCCTCGGCCTCGTCCAGGGCCTCACGGAGTTCCTGCCGATCTCCTCGTCAGCGCATGTGCGCGTCGTGGGCGCCCTGTTCCCGGACGGCACGGATCCGGGAGCGGCATTCACCGCGATCATCCAGATTGGCACCGAAGCGGCGGTGTTGCTGTACTTCCGCAAGGACATTGCGCGCATCATCGCGTCGTGGTGGCGGGCTTTGCGCGGCAAGGACGGGGCCGACGCCAGGGCCAGGTTCGGCGCTCACAACGCCGACGCTCGGCTCGGCTGGTTCGTGATCCTCGGCACCCTGCCGATCGTGAACGCCGGAGTGCTGCTCAAGGACTGGATTGAGACGACCTTCCGCAACCTGTACATCACGGCCGCGGTGCTCGTGGTGTTCGGCGTGGTGCTCGCCATCGCCGACCGCGTGGGGGCCAAGCGGCGACAGCTCGCGGAACTCAACGCGAAGGATGCGACGGCGCTGGGCTTGTGGCAGGCGCTCGCGCTCATTCCCGGAGTGTCGCGCTCCGGCGGCACCATCTCCGGTGGCCTGTTCCTTGGGCTCACGCGTGAAGCCGCCGCGAGGTACACGTTCCTGCTGGCGATTCCCGCTGTGCTTGGCTCCGGAATCTACGAACTCGTCACCGAATACGACTCCCTGCAAGAAGCGGGCGCACCGGGACTTGCGGCCACTGCGATCGCGGCGGTCGTGGCGTTCGTCGTGGGCTTCGCGGTCATCGTGTGGTTCCTGCGCCTCATCACGAAGCACTCGTTCATCGGCTTCGTGATCTACCGCTTCGCGTTCGCGGGACTCATCGTGGTGCTGCTCGCGACGGGCGCGATCAGCGCGACGTAGCTACTTGCCGGAGTCGCGCCGGCGCAGGTACTTCTCGAACTCGGCAGCGATCGCGTCGCCTGACGCCTCGGGAAGCGAGGCCTCGTCGACCATGGACTCAAGTTGCGACACATGTGCGGCGATCTCGTCGTCTTCGTCCATGAGTTCATCCGCGCCGCGCTCCCACGCCTCCGCGTCGTCCGCGAGTCCGTAGTACTCGATGCGCTCACGAACGAGCAGCTCCACCTGGCCGAGCAGCTGCACGGTGCCCGCAGGGCTCGGCGGATGCGCGATGTAGTGGGGGATTCCCACCCACAGCGAGAGCACGCGAATGCCGCGGTGCTGGGCGTCGTGTGCGAGCACGCCCGTGATTCCCGTGGGGCCGTCATAGTCGGAGCGATCGATGTCGAGCCGGTCGCGGGTCTCAGGATCCTCGGAGGTGATGAACACCGGCAGCGGTCGAGTGTGCGGAGAGTCCACGAGCAGCGCGCCCATCGTCAGCAGCGTCGTCACGCCAAGGCGGCGAGCGTGATCGAGGATCTCGGCGCTGAACTGTCGCCAGCGCATGGAGGGTTCGATGCCGCGCACGAGCACGATCTTGCGAGTCTCGTCCCCTCGCCACGTGGCCGTGTACATGACCGTCCCCGGCCAGGTGATGATGCGCTCACCGGCGGGGTCGCGCGACACCACGGGGCGGTTCACCTGGAAGTCGTGGTAGTCCTCAGGATCGAGCGTCACGTGCTCCTTGGCGCGCAGGAATCGCACCAGATGGTCCACCGCAGCGGAGGCCGCATTGCCCGCGTCGTTCCAGCCTTCGAACGCCGCGATCATGAGCGTCTCGCTCGCCGGGACCGGGACGTTGTCGGGATCGAACTCCATGCCCACCACCCTAGACTGGCGGCCTATGAATGCACACACGCCGGCGGCCGTTCTGTGGGACATGGACGGCACACTGATCGACTCCGAGCCGTACTGGATCGACGCCGAGCAGGAGCTGTGCACCAAGTTCGGTGTCGCGTGGACTCACGAGGACGGCCTGAGCCTCGTGGGGAATCCCCTGACCACGTCGGCGGAGGTGCTGCGCGCCCGCGGCGTGCTGCTCGAGGTCGACGAGATCATCGACTACCTCATCACTCGCGTCACCATGAAGGTGCGAGAGCGCGCACCGTGGCAGGATGACGCCTTCCGGCTGCTCAATGACGTCCTCGCGGCTGGCATCCCGTGTGCACTTGTCACGATGTCCTATAAGCAGCTCGCCGACGCGCTCCTCGCCCGGGTGCCTGAGGCGTTCGCCGTGGTGGTCACGGGGGATGAGGTCGCCAGGGGCAAGCCAGATCCCGAGGCGTACCTGCTCGCCGCGAAGCGCCTCGGCGTCGACATCGAGCGATGTGTCGCGATCGAGGACTCGCCAGCGGGAATCGGGTCGGCGCTCGCCTCTGGAGCGCGCACCATCGGCGTGCAGCGGCTGATCCAGATACCGTCTCAGCCGGGATTGAGCCGACTTAACAGCCTGGACGGCCTCACCGTCGACGGCCTTCGAAAGGTCGCCGAGGGCGAGGTCATCGACCAGCTCGCCTAGTTGTCGAGCCCGGCGTCCCTGCCCGATGCGGCAAGGATCGCCTCCCACACGTCATCCGCGATCTCGAAGGATGCCCAATCGAGAATCTGCTGGATGCGCTCGGGTCGCGACACTCCCGCAATGGTCGAGTGAATGCGCGGATCCCTCGTGGAGAACTGCAGTGCCGCGGCACCCAACGGAACCCCGGCGTCGGCGCAGATCATCTCCACGGCCTTGATTGCCGCTTCCGTCTCGGCGTTCATGGGTCCGTAGCAGTAGGTGTCCAGCTCTTTGGTGCCACGCGCGAGAATGCCGCCGCCGAAGGGCGCCGCGTTGATGACGCCATACCCGGCGTCGTAAGCCTGCTGAATCACGGCGTCGGCGCTGCGGTCAGCGAGCGTCCAGCGGTTGTGGGTGAGCAGCACCTCGAAGACGCCCGTCTCAAGGTAACGACCCATGAGCGAGGCTGGGCCACCGGCGACGCCAAGATGGCCCGCGAGTCCCTCGTCGCGCAGCTTGATGAGCTCCTCAACAGCGCCGCCGGGAGCCATGGCGTCCTCGAAGCGGAGGCGCTCGGGATCGTGGAAGTGCAGCAGGTCAACGCCGTCAAGGCCCAGCCGCTCAAGTGAGTCCTCGAGCGACCGTCGCACGGCGGCACCGTCGAACTCTCCCGTCTCGAAGTCCGGGTCCACCTTGGTGGCGAGCAGCATGTCGCCCGGCAGCCCGCCGATGCGACGCAGGGCCTCGCCGATGCGGCGCTCGGACTCTCCCTCGTTGTAACCGGCGGACGTGTCGATGAAGCGAATCGGGCTGTTGAAGGCCGCGACCGCAGTTTCGATGCCGCGCTCCGCAGGCGTGTCGTACTTGAAGGTATTGGGCATCGAGCCGAGCGGTCCACCGCCAATGCACACCGTGGTGACGGTCAGGCCTGTGCGGCCAAGGGTGCGGCGCTCGTCGGCCGCCGGTGCGGCGCTCACTCGGCACCCGCCCAGGGCTGGCGCGGCATCGTGACAATCTCGCCCGTCTCCGCCGACTTCTCCACGGCGAGGGCGAGCGCCCAGTCCTGGGAGCCCTCGGCCAGCGGATACGGCGGGGGACCGTCTCCGCGCACCCAGTCGCCCATGCGGCGCAGCAGCTCGCTCACCGCAACCTCATCATCCGCGAAGCGAGCACCCTTCCAGCGGTTGTCATAGACCACCTCGGCATTCCACGAGATGTGATCGAGGTCGTGCCCCTCGAGGTTGAGCTCGATGCCGAGCTGACGACGCTCGAGGTGGCTCGTGACGAAGGTGCGCTCTGCCTTCAACTGCGTGACGCGCAGGTCGACGATCTCGCCGAGCTCTCCGCGCAGCGCGATGCGGTCCTGCCGCAGCGGGTTCCACCACTGGTTGTCGGTGAAGTCGTAGGTCGCGACCTTGCCGCCCTCGAAGCTGATGAGGGCGCGGACCGTCTTAGCGGGCTCGGGGTTGGCATTGTCCGTCCAGCCCGCGTGGGTGAGAGGGGTCGCCAGCTTGTGCGTCGACGCGATCGCACGAATGGTCGCGCCCTCATGCCCAACATCGAGCATCTGCCGGATGATCGCCATCGCGTGATACATGTGCGTGGACGACACTTCCGCCTCGTTGACCTCGCCGATGGCGCCGGAGTCGATCACGGCCCTTCGCGCTTGGTGGCCCGGGTACAGCGGGTACTGCTCCGCGACCTGCACGAGGCCCGAGTCGCCCACGTCGTTCCACAGCCGCACGAGCTCTTCCTGATTGGGTGCTGGCGGAGTCTCGCACAGCACGGGGACGCCGCGCTCAACGCATGCGCGAACATACTCGGGAGACGCGTCCCAGCTCACGGAGGCTATGACGAAATCAGGCTGCTCTGCTTCGAGCGCCTCCTCCAAGGTGCGCCACGTGGGCACGCCCCACTTCTCGGTCGCGGCGGCGCCCTTCTCGGCATTGCGAGCGACGATGCCCGTGACGCGGAAGGTCTCGGGGAAGGCCTGAGCCGGCTTGAGGAAGAACGGGGCCCGCCAGCCGTAGCCGACGATCAAGTAGTTGATGGGGTTGGCGTCGTTGCTCATGACACAACTGTGACACGGGCTGGGACGGCCATTTCTTAACCCGTGGTCGGACTTGGGCGCACTCCCGTGGCAGCCTCCACGGCCTCGGGATCAAGCGGCAGCACCGCTCCGCCAAACTCGGGGCATGCCGCCTGGAAAGAGCACCACGCGCACAGTCGCGACTTCGTGGGGCGGAACACGCCCGCCTGTGCGGAGTTCGTGATCTCTCGCCATAGTTCGCGGACCTCATGCTCGACCGCAGCGATGTCCTCATCGGTGGGATACAGGTCAATGTGGCGACCGTCCCGCAGGAACAGCAGTCGCGCCAGCGCGGGACGGCGCTCCCGGATGCGTTCAACGACCAGCGAGTAGAAGCGCATCTGGAAGCGCTCCTTGTGGCCGAACCGCGGGTCAGGGGAGCGACCCGACTTGTAGTCCACGATGCGAATCGAGCCGTCAGCGGCAACGTCGAGCCGGTCGATGATGCCGCGCAGCAGCGGCCCATCCTCAAGTTGCACCTCGACAAGCAGCTCTCGTCCCTCTGGCTCGATGCGAGCGGGATTCTCCATCTCGAAGTACGTGCGCAGCCGTTCGCGGGCGTCGCCGAGCCACTGCGCCTCCTCGGCGGGAGTCCTGTGCAGTTCGGCGAGCGCGTTGTCGCCTGCGAGCATCGACTGCCACTTGGGCTCGAGCATGGCGAGCGCGGCGGCCTCTGTGCGCTCTGCGGCAGGCCGCTCGAACAGGTCCTCAAGCACCGCATGAACCAAGGTGCCGAGCGTCGCGGCGGGAGACGGCGGCTCGTAGAGCTTGTCGACGGCGCGGTACCGATACAGCAGCGGGCACTGCTTGAAGTCGGCAGCCCGCGAGGGGGACAGGGCAGGGGCGCGGTCGCTCATGGGCCAACGATAAGCGCACCCACCCACACGGCCGGGCAGGCCTGTGGACGGCTCGTCAGCCGTTACGGTTGTGCCATGGCGAATCGGGTACGCGGCATCAAGCTCGGCTCGATCAAGGGCGCCGCGGTCGTCATCGAGCCGTCGACGCTCATCATGATCCTTCTGCTCGCCGTCCTGTACTCGACATCAAGCGCGGGACGGGCAAGTTCGCATGCGTTCTCGATGGGCGTGTTCATGGCTCTGCTGCTGTTCGCCTCGGTCTTTTTTCACGAGCTCGCGCACGCGATCGCGGCGTGGAGCTTTGGTCGCAAGGTGAGCGCGATCGTCCTGACGCTGTGGGGCGGGCACACCACATTCGACGCTCGCGGCCTCACCCCAAAGGTCGTCTCGGTCACCGCTCTCGCCGGGCCGGTGGCCAACGGTGTCATCGCCTTGGGTGCCCAGCTCACCGTGTCCTCTGGTGCCCTTTCCGGTCCGACGCTCGCTCTCGTGAGCTGGCTCGGCTGGGCCAATCTGCTGCTGGGTGTGTTCAATGCGCTTCCGGGGATACCGCTCGACGGCGGCAAGGTTTTGGCGGGAATCGTGTGGGCGGCCACCGGCAGTCGCGACAAAGGCACGCTCGCGGCGGCGTGGGCCGGTCGCGTGGTCGCGGTGGCGGCCGCCGTATTCGCTGTGGGGTGGCCGCTGGCGCTGGGTCAGAGCCCTGAGGTCATCGATGTCATCTTCGGTGTGCTCCTGTTCAGCATCATCTGGCCCGCTGCCTCGAGCACCATCCGGGCCGTCAAGGCGCAGGCGAAGCGAGAGCAGGCGAACATCGCCGCACTCATGCAGCCGGCCGTGGGCGTGCAGTACACCGCGACCGTCGCTCAAGCTCGAGACGCCGCCCTGACCGCAGGTGCGATGGCCGTCGTGGTGCTCGCCGCGGATGGCGCGCCCGCTGGTGTCGCGCCCTTGCCGGTGATCGACCGGGTGCCGCAAGAGCGTCGGGATGTGGACGGGCTCGAGGCCGTGACGAGCCCTCTTCCGCGAGGAGCCGTCGTCGCCCCTGACCTCAACGGTGAGGACCTGGTGACGTCACTGCGCGAGTGGTACGGGCGCGCCGACTCGTGGGCGGTTGTCGACAATGGCGTCGTTGTGGGTGTCGTGCGGCTCGAAACGGTGCTGGCGGCGTTCCAGTAGCCGCTCAAGTGGCCTCATGTGAGCGCCCTAGACTTGACGCATGACCTCGGAACCTACTGGCGCCGCCGCGCGCCGCGGACCTTTGGCCGCCGGCGATCGCGTGCAGCTCACTGATGCCAAGGGCCGCCACCACACGATCATCCTTTCCGAGGGAAAGACGTTCCACACTCACCGCGGCTCGTTCAAGCATGACGACTTGATCGGCCAGCCTGATGGCTCGGTGATCACCTCGACCAACGGCACCGTCTACCAGGTGCTTCGCCCACTGCTCAACGACTATGTGATGTCGATGCCGCGTGGCGCCGCGGTGATCTACCCCAAGGACGCCGGTCAGATCATCCAGATGGGCGACATCTTCCCCGGAGCGGTCGTCGTTGAGGCCGGCGTGGGCTCTGGCGCGCTCACCATGTCGCTGCTGCGCGCAGTCGGTGACGGAGGACGGCTGATCTCCATCGAGCGCCGCGAGGACTTCGCCGACATCGCGCGCGCGAACGTTGAGGCGCACTTCGGTGGCCCGCACCCCGCGTGGACGCTGCAGATCGGCGACTTCGCTGACCGCGTCGCGGAGCTCGAGCCGCATTCGGTCGACAGGATCGTGCTCGACATGCTCGCGCCGTGGGAGAACATCGCCGCCGCGGCCGACGCTTTGGCCCCGGGCGGCGTGTTCGTCGCCTACGTCGCGACCACCACTCAGCTGTCGCGAGTTGCCGAGGACCTGCGGGAGCACGGCGAGTTCACCGAGCCGCGCGCGTGGGAGACGATGGTGCGCACGTGGCATCTCGAGGGCCTTGCGGTGCGACCCGACCACCGCATGGTGGGTCACACGGGCTTTCTCGTCACGGCGAGGAGAATGGCCCCTGGGGTCGAGGCCCCCTTGCGCCACCGTCGGCCCGCCAAGGGCGCCTACCCGGTTGACGAAGAATGGACGCCGGAGGACCTCGGCGAGCGAGCGGTGAGCGACAAGAAGGTGCGGAAGGTGCGCAGGGACGTGACAGGAGGCGCGGAATGACCGTGGAGAACGACAACAGGATCGCGTCGCTTGAGGCGCGCAACTCCGAGCTGCAGCGCCTGCTCTCCCTTGCCCGCGACCAGCTGGGCGAGATGAAGGAGAAGCTCGCCGAAGCGTCGGCGCCGCCGCAGACCTTCGCGACCTTCCTCGCGTGGGCAGGGAAGCATGCTGACGTGAACGCGAATGGCCGCCGCATGCGCGTCGCCGTGCTGCCCACGCTCACTCGAGAGCTCAAGGCAGGAGACGAGGTGCTCCTCAACGCGATGAGCGTCGTCGTCGACGTGGCCGACCCCGAGCGCGTGGGTCAGGCGGCAATTGTGCGCGAGGTCGTCGATGACGAGCGAGTGCTAGTGGTGGCTCGCGGCGAGGACGAGCGCGTGGTGGAGCTCATTGGCGGCGACGCCCGCGCGCGTCTCCACGAGGGCGACACCGTCATCTTCGACCCCCGCACGGGGCTTGCGACAGAGCGCGTCGAGCGCACCGGCGTCGAGGCGCTGCTCCTCGAAGAGGTGCCGGATGTCGACTACCAGTCGATCGGCGGCCTGGGCCCGCAGATCGATCGCATCCGCGACGCCATCGAGCTGCCGCTGCGTCACCCCGAGCTGTACAAGGAGCACAAGCTCAACCCGCCGCGTGGCCTGCTGCTGTACGGCCCTCCCGGCTGCGGCAAGACGCTCATCGCGAAGGCCGTCGCGCACTCGCTTGCCGAGGCCGTTGGCGCGGATCGCAGCTACTTCCTGTCCGTCAAAGGACCGGAGCTGCTCAACAAGTACGTGGGCGAAACCGAGCGCTACATTCGCACGATCTTCGAGCGCGCCCGCGCCAAGGCGCACAGCGGTGCCCCCGTGGTGATCTTCTTCGACGAGATGGAGGCGCTGTTCCGCGCTCGCGGCTCCGGCGTGTCCTCTGACATGGAGACCACGATCGTTCCGCAGCTGCTCACCGAGCTTGACGGCGTCGAGGCGCTCGGCAACGTCTTGGTGATCGGTGCCTCGAACCGCGAGGACATGATCGACCCCGCGATTCTGCGCCCTGGCCGCCTCGACGTGAAGATCGAGGTCTCGCGCCCTGGCCCCGCAGCGTCGGCCGACATCTTCAGCAAGTACCTCACGCCGACTCTGCCGCTTGCCGAGTCCGAACTCGCCGCTCACGGTGGCGACGCCGTCGCGACGTCCCGCGCGATGATCGCCGCCGCCGTCGACCGGATCTTCTCTCACGGGGACGCGGACCAGTACGTCTCCGGCGCGCTCGTGAGGAACATCGTCGATCGCGCCAAGACCGCTGCCATCAAGGCAACCGTCGCAGGAAGCGGCCGCGGCATCACCACCGCGCACCTCGTCGAGTCGGCCGACCAGGAGCTTGTGGAGGCGAGGGCCGTCGCCGCGAAGAACCTGGGCGGAGCCTGATGCGGATCCTCGGCCTCGAGACCGAGTACGGCATCACGGATCCCGCAGATCCGCGCGCGAATCCCATCCTGCTGTCGTCTCTGCTCGTCACGGGCTGCCGCACGTGGGCGGGCGAGCGCACCACTCGGTGGGACTACGGCGGCGAGGACCCGCTCATGGATCAGCGCGGCGTGCGGCGAGAGCGCACTCACGTCATCCCTGAGCTGCTCACCGACGCCCACGAGTTCAACGCCAAGGCCGGTTCCGTCACGCTGCGCCGACGCCGTGGCAGCTGGGAAGACCCGGCTCACCTCAATGCGGTGCTCACCAATGGAGCGCGGTTCTATGTGGACCATGCGCACCCCGAGTACAGCGGCCCCGAGGTCACGAATGCGCGCGATGCGGTGATCTGGGACCGCGCCGGTGATGCGATTGCGCTCGAGGCGGCCGCCGCCTACACCGCCGCGGAGGACAAGCCGATCGCGCTGTTCAAGAACAACGTGGACGGCAAGGGCGCGAGCTACGGCACTCACGAGAACTTCCTGGTCAAGCGTGCCCTGGACTTCGATGTGCTCGCTCAGCGGCTCACGTCGCACCTGGTCACGCGGCAGATCTACACGGGAGCGGGCCGCGTGGGCCTTGGCATGCGCGGCGAACAACCGGGCTTCCAGATCTCTCAGCGCGCCGACTACATGGAGACGGAGGTCGCGCTCGAGACGACGCTGCGCCGCCCCATCGTCAACTCTCGCGACGAGCCGCATGCGGAGCGCAAGAAGTGGCGCCGGCTGCACATCATCATCGGCGACGCGAACACCTTCGACGTCGGCACGTTCATGAAGCTCGGCACCACCTCGCTCGTGCTGTCCGCCATCGAAGCCGACGATGCTCGCCTCGACGCGCTCGTCCTCGCCGATCCGGTCCCCGCAGTGTGGACGGTCTCTCGCGACCTGACGCTGCGCGGCACCGTCGAGTTGGCCGACGGCACGCAGGCCACGGCGCTCGACATCCAGCGCGCGCTGCTTGAGATCGCTCGCGACTACGTGACCGACGCTGTGGATGCCCAGGTGGTCGCGCGCTGGGAGTCGCTCCTTGAGCGCCTTGCCCGGGATATCTTCGAGACCGCTCGCGAGGTCGAGTGGGTCGCGAAGCTCCAGCTGCTTGGTCGCATGCGCGGCAAGTACGGCACCGATGGTCGCGAGGCTCCATGGGACGACCCGCGCATCGTCGCCTCTGACATCGTGTGGAGCCAGCTTGGCACCGGCCTTTCGGCCCGTCTTGAAGCTGCGGGCCAGGTCGAGCGCCTCGTGTCCGACGAGGAGGTCGCGGCGGCCCTCTACGAGGCGCCGCGCGACACTCGCGCGTTCCTCCGGGGCGGGATCGTCGCGGCGCGGCCCGACATCGTCGACGCTGCCGGCTGGTCGACCGTGGTGCTCGACCGCGACACGTCCCATGGCCAACTTGAGGTGGTGCACCTGGATGACCCAGCGTCGGCCAGTCATCCACTCATCGACGAACTGATGCAAAGGTAGAGTGGAACTATGCCCCAGCAGAGCGTCAATCAGGACTCCTACGACGACGACCTCCCGGAGGAGGTCCCGCCGCCGGCAGCGCCTGCTGCCAGCACCGACGCGCTCGATGCGCTGCTCGACGAGATCGACGGCAATCTGCAGGTGAATGCCGAGCAGTTTGTGCGCTCGTTCGTGCAAAAGGGCGGCCAGTAGAGGGTGATCAGCGCCGAAGTTCCGCCGCCGCTTGAGGTTGATCCGGCCCGACGCATCTTTGGGCTGGAAACCGAATTCGGGCTGCACCTCGACACTCCCGCAACGCGTCCCATCACGCCAGAAGAGGTCGCAGGGCACCTGTTCCACTCCGTGGTGCAGTGGGGTCGCTCGTCGAACGTGTTCCTCACGAACGGCTCTCGCCTGTACATCGACGTGGGCGCGCACCCCGAGTACGCGACCGCGGAAGCCGACACGCTGACGGACCTCATCGCTCTCGACAAGGCGGGGGAGAGAATCGTGCAGGGTCTCGTGGCAGGGGGAGAGGAGCGCCTGCGTGCCGCTGGCATCGAGGGCACCATTCACCTGTACAAGAACAACACCGACTCGGCTGGCAACTCTTACGGCTGCCATGAGAACTACCTCGTGCGCCGCCGCGCCGACTACAAGACGTTCGCCGCGGACCTGCTGCCGTTCCTCGTCACCCGGCAGATCGTCACCGGAGCCGGCTGCATCACGCGCACCCCGCAGGGAGCGCACTTCAGCTTCTCGCCGCGCGCCGATCACATGTGGGAGGGCATGAGCTCCGCGACCACACGGTCGCGGCCCATGATCAACACTCGCGACGAACCGCATGCGAACGCCGAGCTCTACCGGCGCATGCACGTGATCGTGGGCGACTCGACCATGGCGGAGCCCACCGCGCTGCTCAAGATGGGCTCCACCGACTTGGTGCTTCGCCTCATGGAGGCAAGGGTGCAGATGCCTGGGCTTGCGCTCGCTCGCGAGATGCAGGCGATCCGCGACGTCGCTCATGACCTCACCGGCACCGCGACGGTCGAGCTCGCCGAGGGTGGGCGCGCTACCGCTGTGGAGATCCAGCAGGCGTACCTTGACCTGGTGCGCTCGCACCTTGGCGGCATCATCGCCGTCACGGAAGAGGTCGAGCAGATCCTCGACTTGTGGTCTCGCGGCATCGAGGCGGTGCGCACGCGGAACTTCGCACTCGTCGAGACTGAGCTGGATTGGGCGATCAAGCACAAGATCATCACGCGCTACCGGCAGCGCCTCGAGTGCAGGCTCGACGATCCGCGCCTCGCTCGACTGGAGCTCGCGTTCCACGATGTCTCGCCAGAGCACGGTCTGTTCTACCGTCTGCAGTCGCAGGGCCTCGTGCGCCGCATTGTGAGCGATGACGCCATCGAGAAGGCGATGACCACGGCGCCCACCACGACCCGTGCTCACTTGAGGGGCAGATTCGTCAAGGCAGCGTCGGAGGCGGGCAGGGACTACACGGTGGATTGGGTCCATCTGAAGGTGACGGGGGAGGAGTCCCGAACCATCCTGCTCAAGGACCCATTCCGCAGCGAGGATGAGCGCGTTGACGATCTCATCTCCTCGTTGAATCCAGCCTGAAAACGATATACTGGAGAGTTGGCCTCAACTCGTCCAGCCACCCGTTCTTGAAGGGACTCTCATGCGCCGTCACGCCCTCGTGCTGATCGCCGTGGCCGCGCTCACCCTCGCGGCCTGCACCGAGGCGACCCCTGACGCATCGTCCTCCCGAAGCGCCCCGGCTGACATCTCGGACATCGCTATCGGCCTGTCCGCGGGACTCGCTCCCACGATCACGCTGCCCGAGGACCAGGAGTTCATCGAGCCTCAGGGCAAGGTCGTGTGGGAAGGCGAGGGAGCTCCCCTCGTGAAGGACCAGCCGCTGCTCGTTGACATCTACGGCGTCTCGCTCGACGACGGCTCGGTGATCATGAACACCTTCGACGGCCTGCCGCGCAAGCTCGTACTCGCGCGAGAAGTGGTTGGCGACGAGCTGTACCGGATGCTCATCAACGCGAACGTTGGCAGCCGAGTGCTTGTGGTCGCGAACTCGGGTGACGGCGACTCGCAGTCGACGGCGCCTGATGTGGCGATGGTCGTCGACGTGCTGTCCCACCGCGCCGTGGGCACCAAGATGCCGCAGAGCGCGGACCTTCCACGCGTCACCGTCAACGAGGACACCGGCGAGCCGAGCATCACGATCCCGGACCGCAAGGAGCCCACGACGGTGCAGCAGCAGCTGCTCATCCAGGGCGACGGTCCGCAGGTCCAGGCTGGCTCCTACATCCTCGTCAACTACAAGGCGGTGTATTGGAAGGACGGCGAGGAGTTCGCCTCCTCGTGGCCCATTGACATGGCGCCGTTCGCGACGCAGCTCAGCCCGGACCAGGTCATTCCGGCGTGGAACCAGGCGCTACTCGACCAGACGGTCGGCTCTCAGGTGCTCATCGTTGCGCCGCCGACAGCTGGCTACCCCGACGAGGGCACGCTCGTGTTCGTCGTCGACATTCTCGATGTGTGGAATCCGGTGGACTGATGGGCGCTTCTATACGTGTGATCCCTTGCCTCGATGTCGATGCCGGCCGCGTGGTCAAGGGCGTCAACTTCGAGAACCTGCGTGACGCTGGCGACCCCGTGGAGCTTGCCGCTCGCTATGGCACGGAGGGTGCGGACGAGGTCCCCTTCCTCGACGTCACCGCGTCCTCT
>CALALQ010000050.1 GCA_937925595.1 uncultured Demequina sp.
CCGGAAGATGCATGCGCTGATGCGTCGGCAGGGGTGGGACATCGGCCGCGACCAGGTCGCCCGCCTCATGCGCACCGCCGGCCTGAACGGTGTGATCCGGGGCCGCAAGCCGCGCACCACGATCCCCTCACGGACCCCGGATGATCGCCCGGACCTGGTCGAGCGGCGCTTTGTCGCGGACCGCCCGAACCGGCTCTGGGTCGCGTACATCACCTACGTCCGCACCACGGCCGGGTTCTGTTACACCGCGTTCGTGACCGACGTGTTCAGTCGCAAGATCGTGGGCTGGGCCACGCGCACCACGATGCGCACCGAGGATCTTCCCCTCGAAGCGCTCGAGCACGCCCTCGTGTCCGCGAAAGACCAGGCGTTGGATGGGCTGGTCCATCACTCCGACCGCGGCAGCCAAGGCGGATTCAACTGGTTGTCGCAACACCTCGATCGAGAGGTGTTCAGCGATGGTGACGGCGGATTGGAGCAAGAAGACCAGCGAAGTGCCCGTGAGTGCGCGTCGGCAGTGGCGTGCGGATCGGGCGTTGCGTCCGCCGATGCGCTCGCCCGGGCGGCCTGAGCCTTCGCGGGAGGTGCAACGGCAGTTCTGGCGTCTGATCGCGACGGGTATCACCTCCGCCGAAGCGGCGCTGACGGTGGGCGTGTCTGTGCCGGTCGGGACCCGCTGGTTTCGTCACGCTGGCGGCATGCCGCCGATCAGCCTCGCCCCGCCCACAGGTCGCTATCTGTCCTTCGAGGAACGCGAGGAAATCGCGCTTCTCCGCGCCAAGCAGCTCGGCATGCGTGAGATCGCCCGCAGGATCGGCCGCGACCCGGGAACGATCTCCCGCGAGCTGCGCCGCAATGCCGCCACGCGCAGCGGCAAGCAGGAATACCGGGCGCTGGTGGCGCAGTGGAAGGCGCAGCAGGCGGCGAAGCGGCCGAAGAAGGCGAGGTTGGTGACCAACGCTAGGCTGCGCGAGTACGTCCAGGACCGTCTCGCCGGCAACGTCCGCCGACCCGATGGCAGCGTGGTCGTCGGGCCTGAGCCGCTGGCATGGAAGGGGCGGAACAAGCCGCATCGGCAGGACCGGCGGTGGGCGATCGCGTGGAGCCCGGAGCAGATCTCACACCGCCTGAAGGTCGACTTCCCGGATGATGAGTCCATGCGCATCAGCCACGAGGCGATCTACCAGTCGCTGTTCATCCAGGGCCGTGGCGCGCTCAAACGCGAACTCGTCACCTGCCTGCGAACCGGTCGCGCACTCCGGCAGCCACGAGCTCGAGCGCAGAACCGTCCGCAAGGGCATGTCACCGCTGATGTCGTGTTCTCCGAACGCCCTGCGGAGGCGGCGGACCGCGCCGTTCCTGGGCACTGGGAGGGGGATCTGATCATCGGAACGGGCCGATCGGCGATCGGCACTGTCGTCGAGCGCAAGAGCCGCTCGACTCTGCTGGTGCACCTGCCCCGCCTGGAGGGCTGGGGCGAGAACCCATATGTGAAGAACGGTCCTGCACTGGGAGGCTACGGCGCCGTCGCGATGAATGCTGCTCTCGTCGCGACCAGGACGAAGCTTCCAGAACAGCTTCGCAAGACACTCACCTGGGATCGCGGCAAGGAGCTTTCTGCGCATGCCCAGTTCGCGCTTGAGACGGGCACGAAGGTGTTCTTCGCCTACCCCCATTCGCCCTGGCAGCGGCCGACGAACGAGAACACAAACGGGTTGCTGCGTCAATACTTCCCGAAGGGCACGGACCTCTCGCGGTGGTCAGCCGAGGACCTCGAAGCCGTCGCTCTCGCGCTCAACAACCGGCCACGGAAAAGCCTGAACTGGCGCACTCCCGCGGAAGTCTTCGAGGAGCAGCTACGCTCGCTTCAACAACACGGTGTTGCAACGACCGATTGAGCCCAAGCAATACGTCTCCATCCGCTACTCCGAACGCCTCACCGAAGCCGGAATCACCGGCTCGGTCGGCACCGTCGGCGACAGCTACGACAACGCCCTCGCCGAAGCAGTGAACGGCCTCTACAAAGCCGAACTCATCCACGCCCGCCCCGCCTGGCCATCGGTCACCGAGGTCGAATTCCAGACCATGAACTGGGTGGCCAGGTGGAACACCCAGCGCCTGCACGAAGCCCTCGACTACGCCACCCCAGCCGAGGTCGAAGCCGCCTACTATCAATCACGAGACGCCGCCCCGGCGCTCACATAGCGATCGGAACAGAACCCAGGGCGGTTCAGTCGACCTTGTGGACGATGCAGTAGGTGACCTGATGGGAGGCGATGTAGTCCAGCATCCGCTGCAAGTCCAGCCGGTCGGCCGAGCGTGCGGACTCGCCCGCGTCGACGAACTCCGCCACGATCCGCGCACCCAACGCCTCGGCCTTACGGCCGTTGGCTTCACGCTGAGCCGGGATGGAGAACCCCTCATCGCGCCCGCCCTTGGAGGCCTGCTCCTTGGTCGAGACACGCTGATAGGTCACCGCCGTCACCGACGGCGCCTCGTCCTCGACCGCCGTGGTCGCGGCCACTGGTCCAGGTCCGGTGGGTTCTGTGATCGTCATCGTGGTCGCCTCCTCGCGTTCGCCGCCGCCTGCTGTCCCTGCCCGGCGGATGGAGCGGCAGCATCTCCATCGTCTCGCGCCGCTTGGACATCCCGAGGTGCCTGAGCCTCTCCGGTGTCCGCGTCCGGCGCGCGGTGCGCCTCGGCCACCTCCTCGGCGTGGAGGCTGTCGGCCAGGTGCAGCACCAGCCCGACAAGCCGCCGCATGTCCGGCTCAGCCTTCACGACCGGTTCGGCGCTCAAGCGGCGTCCGGTCCCGGTGGCGCGGTGGTACTTCATGAACGATAGGTGCGCGCCCGTTCCCAGCACAACGGTCCAGAATGGAGGTAAAACAACCTGTGCCGATGCAAGATGCCAGCGCTGGCAGGCCGAAGATCGTGTCATACCAGTAGGTACAGAACCGCGCCGATGACGGCTAGCGTGGAGAAGATGGGACGCCGACCGTATGACAGCAGGGACAGGCTCATCGCCGCGATGAGCCACCTGATGTCCGAGCGGGGCTACACCGCCACCAGCCCGAGGATGGTTCTGGACCGTGCGGGACTCGGCAAAGGCAGCCTGTACCACCACTTCGACACCAAACAGGACCTCGGACTCGCGGCGATCGAGACCATGCGCCCTCGACATGTTCGGTCCCTGGCGAAGTTCCTCGACGACCAGCCCTCCGCCAGCGACTACCTGGCCCACGCGCTCACGGTCACCTTCGACAAGCGCGACGGCCAAGCCCTCATCCGCCTGCTCGCCGACCCCACTGTCGGGGCTAGTCCCGAGCTGGGCGCAGCCGTCAAGCAGTGGCTGGCCGACATCCAAGCCGCCGGTGTCAATGCGCTGCGAACCGATGAGCACGACCAAAAGAAGCCGCGGTTGGCGGGTGA
Source organism: uncultured Demequina sp. (assembly GCA_937925595.1). The sequence continues at coordinate 3,432 of CALALQ010000050.1, forward strand.
GCTTACGTCGATCGTTCGAGCCCGCAGTGCCACGGTGCTCGGTCACGCGCTACTCGGATTGTCCTCCTGGATCCCGCTGACCCCTGACCAGACTCCCTGAGTCCGCGGTGGGCATGT
>CALALQ010000051.1 GCA_937925595.1 uncultured Demequina sp.
GCCCCCGTCGGCGCGACCGCTTACCCAAACCTACGGATCGATTGCCTTCGCTAGCGAGGTGTGAGGTCCAGGGACATTGTTGGCATCACGTCCACGATCGCAGCGAGCGCTCAGCTCCGATGTGGCCGAACGCGACGTAGACGACGCCGACGTCCCCGAAGTGATGATGCAGCTCGCTGGCCGAGACACCGACACCGATAAGCAAGCTGGCGAAGGGTGCTTCAGCTCTCTTGCCGATCGTCCAACCGTCTCGTGCCGGATTACCGTTCCCGGGTTCAAAAGTCAGATGCCCCTCAAACTCAAGTCGGGGAAATCGCGACAACTCCTGCTGCCACTTCGCGCCGGGACGTGCCGGCAACAGCAGCAGCGCGCTCCTAACTCGGCCCGCTTCCCATTCGGCGACCACACGACGAGTCCACTGCCCCGGCCCCTTGCCTGATGAGTTGTACGGCGGGTTCATCCACACTGCCGCCGGAGAACCGTCAGGGTTGGACCATGACGGCGTCGTGAGGGCATCATCCTGCGCGGTCAGCCACCAGCGCGCCGGAACTCCCCTCTCCTCTTCGGCAGCGACGTCACCGTCGATTCCTCCAAGGCATGCGACAGCGCGGTCGATCAGCCACTTTGGCGTTAGCCACGCGTCCGAAGACGAGGATCGTCGATGTGAGAGGTAGAGAGCGGCAGCGGTCTGCCGTTCTGTACGTTGCGCACGGATCGATGAGGCGGCAGCGGAGACGCTGAGCTTCCCGTCAACGACATCTCGGATGATCTCGTCCGTGCCGTCCTTCAAGATCAGCGAGCCGTCCCGCACGAGTCGTTCAGACGCGTTCCAGGTCGTCGACGGAAGCGTGGTGAAAGGGCTCCCGCGAGTGCTGCTCAGGCTGGAGATCGGCATCGACTCGCCGTGGATGTGGGCGCAGTGGCTGAACGCCGAATGGCCGGACGCGGACCCGCCCCGCAAGATCCAATACCTCTACGACGGGAGACTCGGCGAAGCGATCCGCGACGCCAGACACGCCGCCCGGGCCTGGAACAGCTGAGACGTTGCAGTGAACCAGCACCCGGAACGCCACGGCGCCGTGAATCTCGACATTAGGGAAGTCGCCCGCCGCCTCAACGACGCCCTCGGCGGCACCCTCGTCGCGGCACTAGCCGGCGTGGACGACCCGATGTCGCCATATGGATGGGCAGCAGCGGGCGGCCCTCAACCAGGTGCGGTGAGCGCCCAACGCCTCCGCTGCGCATACGAGCAATGGAAGAAAGTCTCGACCGCCGAAGGTGACGATGTTGCCCGCGCCTGGTTCATCGGTGCGAATCCGTGGCTGGACCACGCCGCCCCAATAGATGCGATCAGGCTCGACAGGCTGAAGCAAGTAGCCGCAGCAGCTGGGATGCTCGTGGACGGCTCGTTCAGCGGCTGAGGTGGTGAACCCGTCAGAGGCACGCGAGAGGTCAACCGGGCTCCGTACACGCGGCGATTCCGCAATGTCATCCTGTTATCGGCGATCCGGGTTGCTGACGGGCACGGGTGAACGGGATGGCGCGACCATCCTTCATGCTCGCTTGCCCAAAGGCACTATGAGCGGAAGTCCCGACGCTGACGCTCTGGTTGTATCGGGCCCCCTGGCGACAGCCCCTCTCGGCTACTGCGGACTACTTCCGACCGTAGGAGCGACACCTGAGCCAAAAGCCCCCACAGCGTTCGCGAACTTCTGCGGGACCCGGTTCATCCGGGGCTGATACGCGGCTCTCGTTGTCGACGTGGTCGTGTGTCCGAGCCACTGCGAAGCTACGTAGATGCCTTCCGTTTCAATCAAGTGCTGAGCGACGCTACGTCGGAACAAGTGGGCGGTGACATCTTCGAGCTTGATGTCGAGTTCTTCGAAGAGCGATGCGCGCTCGCTGCGGAAGCGCCGTAGGTTCTTGGCAATCGCGTTGGCGGCGACAGCAGTTCCGCTCCGGGTAGAGAACAGGTAGGCCGTAGGCTCCGGGCCAGCCATCCGGAGTCTGTCCGCCAGCACTTTGCGCGCCATGGGTGTCATCGGTAGGGCTCTGTCATCCGACGTCTTGGTCGTCGGCTTGCGATACAAATGCGGCAAGCCCCGCCCGCGGGCGTCGACTTGCGGCTTCATCGTGCCGCGAATGAGCACGTATCCGTTCTGAAGGTCGACGTCGCAACGCCGGAGGGCTGTCAGCTCGCCAACCCGTGTACCGAGGGCCATCGAAAGCGAGAGAATCGCGTGGCGCCGCCGCACGTCGGTACGTTGGCCCGCGTGAGACGAGCGGTGCCACTCCCACAGCTCACGCTCGAAGCGCTCCCAATCTTCAGGGGTGAGCGCACCCTCCTTTCTGGCGGTCGGGATGCGCTTGACCGCTTGTGCCGGATTGGATGTCGTTGCGCCGCGCTTTTGAGCGAATGCGAGCACCATGCTGAGGGTGCTGCGCAGCCGCTCAGCCGCCGCCGTGCCATCACCCCTTCCCTCAGTGCGCGCGTCGCCCGCTGCCTTGGCCACGAGCGCCTCGACCACTTCCAGGTTCACGTCGCCAAGTGTGACAGCCGATATGTACTTCAGCATGAAGTCACGTGAGTTCTTATAGGTGCGCAGAGAACTCTCCTCGATACCGCGAGCGACCACAGCCAGCCATGCTTCGGCGGCTTCGGCAACCGTGGACGCACCCGTCAAGCGGGTAGTGGAGCCGCCGAGAAGTGTGGCGCGCTGCTCGAGGAGAAGGTCGCGCGCGTGCCTGCTCTGAGTCGCCGGTCGCGCTGAGATGGTGAAGCCGCCCTGCGAAGTCGCGCAATCCGGCCTGGGCGAGAACACGACCGTTCGGACGATGCGCGAACCGAACAGCTCCTAGCGCGCCGGGCTCCAGGCGTGGCCGAGCCATCAGGCGGCTCCCTGCTGGATGAACCTGAGCACGGCCTCGCGCTCGTATCTAACGGCTGCCCCCAGTTTCACTGCGGCGGGGCCTGTGCGGTGGAGGCGCCACGCTTGGACGGTGCGACGGCTGACTCCGAGCCAGGCAGCAACCTGCTGTTCGTTCAGGAGGGCGGATTTCGGGACGGGATTGATTGGTGGACATGGATCGCCTATGCGCGACGGTAGAAAAAGTCGCGCGCGCTTCAGCACGCCGGCGTCGAAGCCACCGCCTCGGCGTGGCGTTTCTCGTGCAAATGCCGTGCAGGGCGGAGTGGGATGAACGCTGGGCAGGACGAAAAATCGTCATTTGATCAGGTACTTTCAGTGCCGGCTACAGGACTTGAACCTGCAACCCCCGTATTACAAGTACGGTGCGCTA
>CALALQ010000052.1 GCA_937925595.1 uncultured Demequina sp.
AGTGCAACCGACTCCATGCGCATACGACGCATCATTTCCCCCTTACCCGTGAATTGTCGATTACAGAGTTCTTCCAACTAGACACGTCGAAACTAGCGAGTAGTGCCGATCTCGGCGAGCGATGCCATCGAGAATTCTCGTACCAGCACTTCGAGTCCCACCGGGTCGAGAACATGTGTGCCCTCGCCAAGAGGCTCCCACGAAGCCTGGGCAATAGCGGCGCCATCAATGTGGATCCGGGCGCGATGCCGAACGACGTCGGTCACGAGTTTGACCGTGACCGCTGCCGGGCCGTGGTCAATGTACTCGACCCTTGCGCCGGTGACGGGAAAGGAAGCGGCAAGCGCGACAGGGGAGCCCACCCACGAGTATTCGCGACCGCAAATGAACTCGCCAGCCACAATCGAAGCAACACCCGCGAAGGCAAAGCCCATGGACTCGAGCACTGGGTCCATCACACGTCGCACATCACGCACGTCTCGATCGTCCACAGCTACACACTATCCATGAAGCCTGAGCGGTCGCGTACCGCTACTGCGAGGGAAGGCGCCCACCGTGGCTACCGGCGCAACACACAAAGGGAGCCCGGCCGATGGCCGGGCTCCCTTCCGTGACTGTCACCCCTGTCGCGACTCACCTGCCGCGCATGTCTCGACTCATCACGCGAGTGGAGCCTACGGGACTCGAACCCGTAACCCCCTGCTTGCAAAGCAGGTGCGCTACCAATTGCGCCAAGGCCCCTTGTTTACACCTCATCCAGGACTTGATCCCAGATGTCGCGGGTTGGGGTGTCAAGAAGGCGAACGACCACCACGGCAACCACCACCGCTGCTGCAGTGACGAGCAGTGCTTTCTTCATCGAGATCACCTCACCCCAGTGGGCCCAGGAGGACTTGAACCTCCGACCTCTTCGTTATCAGCGAAGCGCTCTAACCGCCTGAGCTATGGGCCCTTCGCGGCTCAGCCGCGGCGACCAACTGTACCCCACGCGAGCGGCGCGGCTCAAACCAGCGCCTGCCCAGCGTCGGGCGAGATCAGTCGTCAGTGAGGGTGACGTACACGCCGCCCACCACAGAGGAGACGGTGTTGTACAGGAATGCGGCGATGGTGCTCAGCGCGGTCAGCAGCACCACGTTCACCACCGAGACCAGCACGGCGGCGGACATCACCTTGTTGAGCTCGAAGATCGCGGCGATGTCGATGGGCTGTTCGCCGTCGAAGAGCTTGCCCACCCAGGTGTCGATCAGGGCGAACAGGCCGAACTCGTTCAGCGCATTCCACAGCACGAACACCGCGACAACCGTCATGATGCCGAGCGCCACGGAAAGCAGGAAGCCCATCTTCAGCACGGACCAGGGATCCACGCGGCTCACGAGCACGCGAGCCTTGCGCGGGCCGCCGCGGTTCTTCGACGCGGAGAGGTCGTCGCCCTCGGTGAGCGACTTCTTGGCGCGCACCGCGAAACCCTTGACCTTCTCCGCGCCAACGGTGAAGGCGCCTTCGCTCGCGTGACCGCCCGCAGGGGCCTCGGTCGGGGTGGCCGGGCGCGTGGGAGCCGCGATCGTGGCGGCGGCACCGGTCGCGGCCGCACCGGCCGACGCTGGGGTCGCCGAAGCGGTCGACGTGGGGCTGAACGTGAAGGCGCCGGAGCGAGGTGCGGACGCCGGGGTGGTGGGCGCCGTGCCTGCCGTGGGGGCCTGCGACTGCGTAATGGGACGGAACGCCGAGCGACGAGGGGTCTGTGCACTGGCGGCTTCCGCTTCCGCTCCGCGCGCCGGTGGGTTGTACAAACCGGTGGCGGGCGTAGCGCTGTCTTCAGCGTTCATGAAGTCTCCTTGCACCGCTCCTGGCATGCGGCAGTCAAGTACTCAGGGTACTTGAGGGTTGGGCGAGTCCCAAGCCCGGAGGTCAGGACAGCCACTTCCCGCGCGCCATGAGGACGTCCTTGAGCAGGTCCGCGCGGTCACTGATGAGTCCGTCGACACCCAGATCAAGCAGGGCCTCCATGTCCGCGGTGTCATTGATGGTCCACACGTACACCGAGCGATCTTCGCGGTGCGCCCTGTCGATGTGTCGGCGGGTCAGCACTGTCGCGCGGCCCACCTTCCACGGCACCTGCAGCGCATCCACCTGGGAGATGGGGCGGCGACCCGCGAGACCCACTCCGGCCCCCGCCCAGAAGCGGCCGAACTCGCTCGTGCCCGCTGATGTCGCAACCGGGCGCGAGAGCAGCTTGACCGTTGCCCGGCGTCGGGCGGCAGAGAAAGAGGCGACGCACACGCGATCGTGGGAATTGGTGCGCTCGATAGCGGCCGCGATGGGTTCGATTCCACTCACTCCCTTGACGTCGACGTTGACACGCAGGTCCTTCCAGGTCCCGAGCAGATCTTCGAGCAGCGGCACCGGCTCCACGCCTCGCTCGCGCAGCGCAGCCGCGACGGCGCGGCC
>CALALQ010000053.1 GCA_937925595.1 uncultured Demequina sp.
CTCGCCCGTATCCTCGCCGACCCGGAGTGACGGTCAGAGGAGCTGCGTGACGCCGCGCGGCGAATCAGTTCGGCACTGCTGCCGTCGGGCTCGGCAGCGAGTTCTCAGGCGCGCCCGCCTGCGAGTCGAGTGCGGCGGGCGACAGGACATGCTCGATGGCGAGCATCCCCGCGCCGATCACGCCCGCTTCGGGACCGACCTTCGCCGGGGCGATCGTGAGATGCTGCGTGGCGAGCGGCATCGACCGCGAGTACACGACCTCGCGCATGCCGGCGATCAGCAGCTCCGCCGACTCCGCGAGCGAGCCGCCGATGACGATCAGCGAGGGATTGATGATGCTCACGCACATGTTGAGCACCTGACCGATGTTTCGTCCCGCGTCACGGATTGCGCGCATCGCTCTCAGGTCGGCGGAGCGGACGGCGGCAAGCAGCTCCGGGGTGCCCGCCAGTTCAAGCCCCTCTGCCATGAGCGCGGCGGCGATCGCCGGTGCGCCGGCGACGGCTTCGAGACAGCCGATGTTCCCGCAGCGGCAGACGATCCGCTCATCTTGCGAGATGGCGATATGGCCGATGTCGCCGGCGCTGCCGTCGGCTCCCCGCTGAAGGGTGCCTCCGGAGATGATGCCTGCGCCGATGCCCGTCGAGACCTTCACGAAGATCAGATCCCGACTGTCGGGCCACCCTTTCGACTGCTCGCCCAGCGCCATGACGTTCACGTCGTTGTCGACGAGCACGGGAACGTCGAAGGTCGCCCTCATGTGCGCGGGCACGTCATACCCGTCCCATCCCGGCATGATCGGAGGACTGGTGGGACGACCGGTGGCGTGTTCGACCGGGCCGGGCAGTCCGATCCCGATCGCGACCAGCTCAGCGGCCGAGCGGCCGGCCTCCTGCATGAGTTCGCGGAAGATGTCTGCCAGTCGGTCGAGTGACGAGACCGGACCGACCGCGATATCCCACTCCAGGCGGCGCTCGACGAGAAGGTCCCCGTTGAGATTGATCACGGCCGCGGTGATGTGGGTCGCGCCGAAGTCGGCGGCGGCAACGATGCGGGCGCCAGGGTTGAAGGCGACACGCGCGGGGGGTCGGCCTCCGGTGGAGACCGCACCCGATACGGGCGTGATGAGCCCCGCCTTCAGCAGTTCATCCAGGCGGGTGGCGATCGTCGCGCGGGAGATGCCCGTCAGTGCGGAGAGTTCAGACCGGGTGCGGGGAACGCCGTCTCGGAGGATCTGAAACAACTCTCCCGCACCGAATCCGCTCAGCAGCGTTCCGATCGTCGGCATCCGTCACCGTCCCTCCTGTGAGTCAGCATGCTAGCGGAATTCTGACCATTTGCTCCGCCATTAGCGAGTTTTGCGTAGCACTTGACAAAAGATGCACATGTGCTGGCATGATGATCCGCATGACAACGGAGGTCACCCAACGATCTGAGCTCAGAGTCGCCCTCATCGGTGGCGGATTCATGAGCACGGTCCACGCCCGCGCCGCGCGTGCCGCAGGTGCACGCATCGCCGGAGTGGCGACGCGGACCGCGGAAGGAGCAGAGCGCACGCGCGCTCGGCTCGAGGCAGACCGGGCGTACTCGTCTGTGGAGGCGATGCTGCGAGACGAGACGATCGACGTCGTTCACGTGTGCTCGCCGAACAACACGCACCGCGAGTACGCACTGGCGGCGATGCGTGCGGGCAAGAGCGTCATCTGCGAGAAGCCGCTGGACACGTCGGTCGCCGGCGCCAGCGAACTCGCCGACGCGGCGCTCGCCTCGGGCGTCGTGGCTTCCGTGCCGTTTGTGTACCGCTTCCATCCGATGGTGCGCGAAGCCCGGTCGCGAGTGCGGCGCGGACTCACCGGACGGCTCTTCAGCATCAGCGGCGTCTACCTGCAGGACTGGCTCTCACAGATCGACGATGACGACTGGCGTGTCAGCGCCGGCAACGGCGGTCCGTCGCGGGCCTTCGCCGACATCGGCTCCCACCTGGTCGACGTGATCGAGTTCGTGTCGGATGACCGGATCGCCCGGCTCGTCGCGCGCACCCGAACCGTCCACGCCGATCGGAGCAGGAACAAGGACATCACAACCGAGGACGTCGTGACCGTGGTCTTCGAAACCGCAGCCGGAGCTCTCGGAACGCTGCACGTCAGTCAGGTGTCGGCCGGACACAAGAACCACCTCCAGTTCGAGATCGACGCGGAGCGAGAGTCGCTCATCTTCGACCAGGAGAACCCCGACGCGCTGCGCGTAGGCACCAAAGCAGGCTTCCTCAATGCGCAGCGATCGGACCAGATCAGCCCCGAAGCAGCGCGATACTCGTTGGTGCCGGCGGGCCACCCGCAGGGCTATCAGGACGCGTTCAACGCGTTCATCGCCGACACCTACACCGCGGTGCGCACAGGCGAGACCCCGGACGGACTGCCCACCTTCGCCGACGGTCACCGGGCCGCGCTGATCACCGACGCTGTGCTGCGCTCGCAGCGTTCCCGTGCGTGGGTCGAGACCGTTGCGCAGTCGGCCGCGAGGGTCGCCTGATGGCCGCCCCGCTGATCGCCTGCTCGGGCCTCGCCAAGAGATACGGCGGAATCGTCGCGATCAAGAACGCCGACATCGATCTGTTCCCCGGGGAAGTCCACGCCCTGCTGGGAGAGAACGGCGCAGGCAAGTCCACCCTCGTGAACATCCTCTCCGGTGTCGTCCAGCCCGACGCTGGCACAGTCACCGTGAACGGAAGCCAGGTGGTGATCGCCAATCCTCGGGTCGCGCGCGGCCTCGGGATCTCCACCGTCCACCAGCACCCGGTGGTCTTTCCTGACCTCACGGTCGCCGAGAACGTCATGTTCGCCGGGGAGCCGCCCCGCACCCGAGCCCGCACCCTCGACTGGCAGGCGATTCAGCAGAACGCGGTCGAGAAGATGCAGCGCCTGGGGGTCGAGCTCGACCCTCAGGAGATCGTGCAGAACCTCTCCAGCGCCGACCAGCAGCTGCTGGAGATCGTGAAGGCACTGTCCGACGAGACATCGCTGCTCATCCTGGATGAGCCGACCGCTGCCCTGTCGAAGCACGAGGTCGCTCATCTCATGGGCGTGATCGGGCGGCTCAAGGCGCGCGGCGTCGCGATCCTGTTCGTGGGTCACCGTCTCGACGAGGTCTTCGAGCTCGCCGACAGGGTCACTGTCAACCGAGACGGGCGCACCATCATCTCCGGACCCGCGAGCGATTTCACGCCCGAGTCCGCCGTGCGCCACATGGTGGGGCGAGAGCTCGAGAGCGTGTTCCCGAAGGAAGACGTCGAGATCGGGCCGGTGCATCTGGAAGTCACCGGGTTGAGCAAGCGCGGTCAGTACGACGGAGTGACCTTCGAGGTCCGAAAGGGCGAGATCCTCGGGCTTGCCGGGCTCGTCGGAGCGGGACGCACCGAGATCTGCAGAGGCATCTTCGGACTGGACCCGGCGGATGCCGGTGAGATCCGGATCGGCGGTGAGCCGGTCCGCATCACGAACCCGCGAACCGCAATGCGACACGGCGTCGCCTACGTACCCGAGGACCGGACGCGCGAAGGCGCGATCCTGAATCAGTCGATCGGCTTCAACCTGTCCCTCGCGGTGCTGCGCACGATCACGTCGCTCGGTCTGGTGAGACGGAAGGACGATGATGCGCTGTCGCGCGAGTACATCTCACGCCTCCAGGTCCGCACCAGCGGACCCACGCAGCTCATCTCGGCTCTGTCCGGCGGCAACCAGCAGAAGGTCGTGATCGGCAAGTGGCTTGCCACCAACCCGGAGATCCTCATTCTCGACGACCCGACCAAGGGCGTGGACGTCGGCGCGAAGGCAGAGGTGTACAAGATCGTGGCCAGCCTCGCGCAGCAAGGCATCGCGATCATCCTCGTGTCGAACGAGCTCGAGGAGCTGCTCGCGGTGAGCGACCGCGTCATCACCTTCTACCGAGGAACACAAGGGCAGGAATTCCGCGAGCGCCCATTCGACCCCGAAACCGTGCTCGCCTCGATGACAGGGCAGGTGCATGATGCTGCGTGAGCTGACGAAGTCGCCCGAAGCGCCGACCTGGTCCACGACCGCGCGCCGCCTGTTCGCCCGTCGAGAGGTGAGCCTTCTCGCCGTCCTCGTGGCCCTCGTGGTCGTCTTCAGCGTCCTGTCGCCGCGGTTCGCTTCTCTCGCCACCGCGGGCCAGATCCTCAACAGCATGTCGATTGTCGTGATCGTCGGTGTCGGGCTGACCCTCGTGCTGATGACGCGCAACATCGACGTCTCGGTCGGGTCGATGGTGGGCCTCACCGCCTACTTCGCCGCCGACCTGGGTGCGAAGAACCCGGATATGCCGTTGCCTGCAGTGGTCCTCGCGTCCTGCGTGCTCGGGCTCCTCCTCGGCGCCTTCAACGGTCTGATCGTCGCCACCCTGGGCGTGCCCTCGATCATGGTGACGCTCGGGACCCTCTACATCTACCGCGGGATCGATTCGATCCTCGCCGGCAGCAATCAGGTGACTGCCAACACGATGCCCGAGGGTTACGACACCATCGCTTCCTGGTCGCTGCTGGGCATCCCCGGACTTGTGTTCTACGCGTTCGCCATCGCGATCGTCGCTCACTGCTTCATCCGGCACACCTTCGCGGGACGCTCCGTGCTCGCCATCGGAAGCAGCCCGGAAGCCGCCGTGAAGATGGGCCTTCCGGCGCGCCGATGGGTGTTCTTCGCCTTCGCGCTCTCGGGGCTGCTGTGCGGTCTTGCGGGCGTGCTGTGGGGTGCGCGATACGGCACCGTCGACTCCTCCGTCGCGACAGGATTCGAGATCACCGTGCTGGCGGCAGTCGTCGTCGGCGGCATCAGCGTCAATGGGGGGAACGGATCGATCGCCGGCCTGCTGATCGGCGCCGCCATCCTGAGCGTCATCTCGACCGGTCTCGCGCTGCTCAACGTCTCGCCCTTCTGGCTGCAGGCGATCCAGGGCGCCGTGATCGTCGCCGCGATCGTCTCAGACTCCATCATCCGTACCCGGACCGAAGCGCGAGGAGCGAGCGCATGAGTGTCACCACCACCCACACCCCGCCGACACCGGTCGCCACGACTCCGCCTCCCCGCGCGCGCGTCCGCCGCAGCCTGCCGTCGTGGTTCGGCGTCTGGGAGATCTCTCTGCTCGGCCTCGTGACGGCTGTGCTTGTCGCAGCCAGCATCGCTTCCCCGTACTTCGCCACAGGGCAGAACTTCGCCATCACCGCAGCCGGGGCGATCGGACTCGCCTTGATGGTCGTCCCCATGGCGGGCCTGATGATCGCCGGCGAGATCGACCTCTCCGTCGCCTCGGTCTTCGGCCTGGCGGGGGTGACGTTCGGCATGATGCTGGACGCCGGCGTTCCCCTCGCCGGAGCGCTGGTCTTCGGCCTGGTGGTCGGAGCGGCTGCCGGGTTCGTCAACGGCTGGTTGACGACGACGTTCGGTCTGCCCTCGCTGGTCGTGACCGTAGGAACGCTCGGCCTTTACCGCGGCATCGCGTACATCCTGCTGGAGAACCGCTCGATCAGCCGCATCCCTGCGGAGTGGGCGGCGTTCGCGCAGTCCAACGTCCCCGGCACCTACCTTCCGTATCCGCTGATCCTGTTCATCGTCATCGCCCTCATCGCCGGAGTCATCCTGCATCGCGGCGGCTTCGGGCGTCGCGTGTTCGCTGTCGGCTCGAGCATCGAGGCCTCCAGGTACTCGGGGATCAGGGTGCGGCTGGTCAAGCGGACGCTGTTCACCTTCTCCGGCGCGATCTCCGCTCTCGCGGGAATGATCTATGCCGGCTACGTCGCCAGCGCGCGCGCCGACAACGGGACCGGACTCGAGCTGACGGTGATCGCGATCGTGCTGATCGGCGGCGTCAGCATGTACGGCGGTCGCGGGTCGCTGGTCGGGGTGATCCTCGCCCTGTTCCTCGTGACGGCTCTCGGCAGCTGGATGAACCTGTTCTTCGTCCCCACGAACGTGCAGAACACCGTTATCGGCGCACTGATGATCGCCGCTGTCGTCGTGCCCGCCCTGATCCTGCTCGTCCGCGGAAGACGACCCCGCCTGAGCTGACGTCTGACGAAACCATCCCGAGAAAAAGGAGACTCGAAATGCGCACCAAAGTCGTTGCTGCGATCACTGCCGCCGCCCTCGCGGCTGCGCTGGCAGGATGCGCGCCAGCCGGCGATGCCGGTCCGAACGCCGCCCCCGGCGGCGAATCGGGCAAGTCGCTGGTCGACTGCCAGTTGACCATGATCCCCAAGAACACCGACAACCCGTTCTTCGCCGCCGCAGCCTACGGGGCGAATGAAGCCGCCACTGAACTCGGCGGACCTGAGGTCAACTACACCGGAACGGCCCAGCCGGACGTCCCTGGGCAGATCCAGCGAATCCAGAGTGCGACGCAGCAGAACGCCTGCGCGATCGCGGTGTCCGGCCTCGACCCGGATGCGCTCGCCCCTGCGCTGAAGCAGGCGGGCGCCGCCGGCGCGACCGTGGTCTCGTTCGATGCCGATGTCGCGAAGGACGCGCGCACCCTCTGGATCACGGGAGCCGCAGACGAGGCGCTCGGGCTGACGCAGTTCCGGCTGCTGGCCGAGGAGATGGGATACAAGGGCAAGTACGCCATCATCTCCGCGCAGAGCACCGCAGCGGGGCAGAACGCGTGGATCGCCGCTGCGGCGGAAGAGGCGAAGAAGGCGGAGTACTCCGAGATGGAGCTCGTCAAGACCGTCTATGGGAACGACGTGCCGCAGACCAGCTACGACGCAGCCGTATCGCTCTTCCAGGCCTACCCCGACCTGGACGGCATCCTCGCCATCACACCCGTCGCGCTCGCGGCAGCGGTCAAGGCGAAGGCAGACCAGAAGGTCGACCCGAGCCTCGTGATCACCGGTCTGGGCTGGCCGCCCTCGGACGGTGCGCTGCTCAAGGACGGCACACTGAAGTCGTTCGTGCTGTGGAGCCCGCGTGCCATGGGGTACGTGACGTACTACGCCGTGCAGGCCCTGCTCACGGGCGAGATCACCGGAGCCGAGGGCGACACTTTCGATGCCGGCAGCTACGGCACGTACACGGTCGGCGCGGATGGAGAGGTCGACGCGGGCGAGCCGATCGTGTTCACCGCGGAGAATGTCGATGACCAGCTGGAGAACTTCCGCACGGAGTGATCCAGACCGAACCCCCCAAGGTGCCGGCCGGGCGCTACCGGTCGACGGTCACCGGCCGGCACCCATCCTGAACACAAGGAAGTGACGATGTTCCGCTACACGTACAACACTCTCGTCTACGGCCACGAGCCGATCGAGAAGGGAATCGACCGGCTGGCCCGGTTCGGATACGACGGCGTCGAGCTCATCGGCGAACCGGCCGAAATGGACGTGTCCGCCATCCGAGACGAACTCCAGCGCCATGGCACTCGGGCGTCGTCGATCATCAGCATCTTCACGCCCGAACGCGACATCGTCAGCTCGGACCCCGCGATCCGCCGCGCCGCGATCGAATACGTACGCGGCAACGTCGATCTCGCAGCCGATCTGGGTGCAGATATCGTGACGTTCACGCCCACGGCGTGCATGAAGATCGCGCCGGAGGCTGACCTCAGCGACGAGTGGGCATGGGCCGTTGCGGCTGCGCGCGAAATCGCCCGCTATGCGGCGCAGCACGGGGTGACCATCGCGGTCGAGCCATGGAACCGGTACGAGACGTACCTGATCACGCGCGCGGCCCGAGCCGTCGAGTTCGTGCAGGAGGTGGGCGAGCCCAACATCGGGGTGATGGCCGACACCTTCCACATGAGCATCGAGGAGCCCGACATCGCCCAGGCGATCCGGACCATCGGGTCCCGTCTCGTGCATGTGCACCTCGCGGACTCCAACCGCGCAGCCCCTGGATACGGTCACCTCGACTTCAAGCCGATCGTGCAGGCGATCGCGGACGTCGGCTACACGGGCTGGATCTCGTACGAGCTGCTGCCGGCAGCGGGCGACGTGTGGGGTGTGCTCTCGGGGGCGGGAGCGCCCGAGTTCCTCGACGAGTACACCGAGGCCGCCATCACGCACACCAAGGCGATCGTGCGGGAGCTGAGGCTTTCATGACGCGCCCGCTCGGCCTCAGCACGTTCGTGCTCGCCTCGCCGTTCTCGGACTCGGCCGCGATCGAGGCTTTCGACCGCACGGCAGCGTTCGGCTATGACCTGATCGAGGTATGCATCGAGGACCCCGCCCTCGTCACGGCAGACGCACTCCTCAGCAATGCCGAACGGACCGGACTCGCCGTGGGGATCTGCGGGGCGTTCGGGCCGGACCGGGACCTCTCGCATCCCGATGCCGACGTGCGCGACCGGGGCCTGACCTATGTCAGAGACTGCATCGATCTCGCCGCGGCTGTCGGATCGCCCCACGTGGCCGGTCCGATGTATGCGCCGACCGGCCAGACACGGCTGCTCGAGAAGCCGGAACGCGAAGCGCAGCTGAACAGGGCCGCCGACACTCTCGCTCGCGCAGCCGAGTACGGAGCCGCACGCGGGGTGGCCCTCGCGATCGAACCGCTCAACCGGTTCGAGACGGACCTGGTGAACACCGTTGAGCAGGCGCTCGACCTGTGTGACCGCATCGGCGATCCGTCCGCCGGACTGCTGATCGACACATTCCACATGAACATCGAGGAAAAGCGCCTCGGTGATGCGGTGCGGCTCGCCGGCGACCGCGTGCGGCACGTCCAGGTGTCCGAGAACGATCGCGGCACTCCCGGCTCGGGTCACGTGCCGTGGGACGAGTTCTTCGATGCACTCGATGACATCGACTACCGCGGGCAGATCGTGGTCGAGTCCTTCCTTCCCACCGTGCGCGAGATCGCGCGCGCGGTGTCGCTGTGGCGTCCCGTGGCGGAGTCGATGGACGCCCTCGCCCAGGACGGCATCGCGTTCCTTCGCGAACGATTCCCGAGGAGTGCGTCATGACGACCCATCCCGTCACGCTGTTCACCGGCCAATGGGCGGATCTCAGCCTGGAAGAGGTCGCGCGCCTCGCAAGCGAGTGGGGATACGACGGCCTGGAGATCGCCTGCAGCGCCGAGCACCTCGATGTGTGGCGCGCTGCGGAGGACGATTCCTACCTGCAGAGCCGCCGCGACATCCTCGACCGCTACGGGCTGCGCACGTGGGCCCTGTCGAATCACCTGACAGGACAGGCGGTGTGCGACGACCCGATCGACTTCCGCCACCGCGCCATTCTCCGCTCCAAGGTCTGGGGCGACGGCGAGGCGGAAGGAGTGAGGCAGCGGGCTGCCGAAGAGCTCAAGCTCACCGCCGTGGTCGCCCGCAAGCTCGGTGTGGACGTCATCACGGGCTTCACCGGCTCGCGCATCTGGCCCTACGTGGCGATGTTCCCGCCGGTCGGCGCCGACGTGATCGACGCCGGATACCAGGACTTCGCCGACCGGTGGAACCCGATCCTCGACGTCTTCGACGGAGAGGGCGTTCGGTACGCGCACGAGGTGCACCCCGGCGAGATCGCCTACGACTACTGGACGTGTGTCCGGACGCTCGAAGCCATCGACCACAGAAGCGCGTTCGGCTTCAACTGGGATCCCTCCCACATGATGTGGCAGGGAGTGGACCCGGTCGCGTTCATCGTCGAGTTCGCGGATCGCATTGCGCACGTCGACTGCAAGGACACCCGCGTGCGTCCTCGTAACGGGCATGCGGGGGTGCTCGGCTCGCACCTCCCGTGGGGCGACCCGCGCCGCGGCTGGGACTTCGTGTCGACGGGTCACGGCGACGTCCCCTGGGAGGACGCGTTCCGGGCGCTGCGCGCCATCGGCTATTCCGGCCCCATCTCCGTGGAGTGGGAGGACGCCGGGATGGACCGCCACCACGGCGCGGCCGAGGCTGTGCAGTTCGTGCGCTCCCTCCTGTGGGATCTGCCCACGGCATCCTTCGACTCCGCCTTCTCCAGCAACAGGGACTCCTGATCCGAGCCTCGGACAGGTCGACGCATCAGAGGAAAGACATGACGGACAGCTATGACTACGTGATCGTGGGCGGCGGAACAGCGGGGTGCATCCTCGCCGGCCGTCTCTCCGAGGACCCGGACACCACCGTGCTCCTGCTCGAGGCGGGGCAGGACTACCGCACCGCTGAGACGCCGCAGGAGGTGCTCGACGTCCGGTCGGTGCCGATGCGAGGACATGCCGCCGAATTCGACCCGAGCCTGGACTGGGGCCTGATCGCCCGCACGAAGGACGACGCCGGCATCTCCGTCCCTCAGGGGCGGGTGATCGGCGGCGGTTCGGCGATCAACGGTGCGATCTCGCTCCGCGGCGCGACGGCCGATTACGACGAGTGGGTGGGCTTCGGGAACCCGGAGTGGAGCTGGGAGAAGTGCCTGCCCACCTTCGTGTCCATGGAGAACGATCCGGAGCCCGGCGACTTCCACGGGCACGACGGCCCGATCCCCCTCAACCGCGCCACCGACGAGGAACTCGCCCCGATCCAAGCGGCCTTCATCGAGTCGGCTGTGGCAATCGGTGTGCCGTACGTGCGCGACCTCAATGCTCCGGATGCCCACGGCGTGGGTCCGGTGCCGATGACCCGCGTCGGCACGCGACGGGTGTCGACCGCAGAGAGCTACCTCGAGCCGGCCCGCGACCGTCGGAACCTCACCGTGCGTGGAGGCGCGCATGTCGAGAGAGTGATCTTCGAGGGGACGCGCGCGGTCGGCGTGCGGCTCACCGACGGCACCGAGATCGGCGCTGGCGAGGTCGTGCTCAGCGCTGGGGCGATCCTGTCGCCTGCACTCCTGCAGCGCTCCGGCGTCGGACCCTCGGACCTCCTCTCCTCCTTGGGCGTCGAATGCATCGCCGATCTGCCTGTGGGAGACAACCTGGGCGATCACTTCAACGTGCCGCTGATGGCCCAGCCCAAGCCCGGAGTCTGGGAGCCCGGCCAGTTCGGCCTTCAGACTGCACTGCGCTTCTCCACGCAGGCGCAGCCCGGCGCTTTGGACGGTCAGCTCACGACTTTCACGTACCTCAACACGAAGACGACGGGCGACGGCACGCGCGGCCTCGCGGGCGAGGGCGGCGCGGACGTCGACTATGTCGGCGGCATCGGGTGCGTGCTGAACAAGCCGCGCTCGCTCGGCACAGTGCGGATCACCACCACCGACGCGACGGTGCTTCCGGACGTCCGCCCGAACTACCTCGACCGCCAGGTCGACCGCGACGCCATCCGCGAGATCGTGCGACTGGCCTGGAAGGTCTTCACGACACCGCCTATGGCCGACCTCTTCCACGCGCCGATCGGGATGACGGCGGAGACTGTCGCCGACGATGAGGCACTGGATGCCGCGATCGCAGCCAAGACAGCGTCCGGCTATCACTTCACAGGCACCTGCCTGATGGCGCCCAGGGACAACAACGGCGTCGTGGACCAGCGCGGCCTCGTGCACGGCGTGAGCGGACTGCGCGTGGTGGACGCATCGATCATCCCCACCACGCCAGCGGCGAACACCCAGCTGACCACCATGATGGTCGCGGAGCGCATCGCGGCGATGATCCGAGCCGGAGGCGAATGATGCAGATCGGATACTCAGCGATCACGTGGGGCGGTGTCGTCGGCACTGCCGGCGGCGTGGGGAGCATCGCTGACCTCTTCTACGCGACGGACGGCGACACGCGCGAGGCCGTACGCGCGATCGCGGGGAGCGGTTACACCGGCGTGGAGGTCTTCGACGGCGACCTGCTCGCTTACGCCGATGAACCCGACCGCCTGCTCTCGGTGTTCGAGGCGACGGGCATGGAACTGGTCAGCGTCTACTCTGGCGCCAATTTCATCTACGACGACATCGCGGTCGACGAATTCGCGAAGCTGGAGCGCGCTGCGAGCCTGGCCGCGCGCTTCGGTGCGCGGCGGCTGGTGTTCGGCGGCGGTGCGAGACGTGCAGAAGGCGCTCGCGACGGCGACATCCGCGCACTGGGACGGGGCCTCGATCGTGCGGCGGAGATCGCCGCAGCACACGGCCTCGGCGCCAGTTATCACCCGCACCTCGGGACACTCGTGGAGACACCCGATGCGCTGGCGGAGCTGTTCGACTGCTGTGCCGTGCAGTTCTGCCCCGACACTGCCCATCTGGCGGCGGGAGGAGGCGACCCAGCCGAGCTCATCGCCGAGCACTCGCAACGACTCGGGCATGTCCATCTCAAGGACCTCAGCAAGGACTCGACGACGTTCCGCCCGCTCGGAGAAGGCGATCTGGACTTCGACGGCGTGCTGGCGGCCCTCGAGGCCGCGCGGTACGACGACTGGCTCATCGTCGAACTCGACGCCTACGCGGGCGACCCCGCGGACGCGGCAAGACGCAGCCGGTCGTTCCTGACGGCGCGAGGGTACTGAGCACACGGGAGACCTGACATGAGGAGGTCTTCCTATTCGCACCTCCACTTCTGCCGAACCATTCGCAAAAGATGCAGAACAGGTTTCACAACTCTTGATCACACTGTCCGACCAATCCGATGAGGGAGTTTCACCAATGGCTCAGAACATGCACGCTGTGCGCCTCCACGCACCCGACGACCTGCGACTGGACACCGTCCCCGTCCCGCGTCCCGGGCGCGGCGAGGTGCTCGTCAAGGTGTGGCGGAGTGGCATCTGCGGTACCGACCTCCACATCACGAAGGGCAGCTTCCCCGCCCCGAACCTTCCGCTCACGCTCGGTCACGAATTCTCGGGCGTCATCGCCGAGCTGGGGGAGGGAGTCGACTCGCCCGGCATCGGAGCCGGCGTCGTCGTCGACATCAATATCGCGTGCGGCCGCTGCTACTTCTGCACGAGGGGTCAGAAGCTGTTCTGTCCGCACGTCGAGCAGCTGGGCGTCCACCGTGCCGGAGGCCTCGCGGAGTACGTCGCGGTTCCCGCCTCCAACGTCTACGAACTGCCCGCCTCGCTCTCGCTCGACGACGCCGCCTATGTCGAGCCGCTCGCCTGCGCCATCCACGGTCAGGACCGAATCGGGGTCCGATCGGGCGACCGGGTGGTGATCATCGGGGGTGGACCGATGGGGCTCGCCCACATCGCCCTCGCCAAACTCGCGGGCGCCGCGTCGGTGATCGTGTCGGAGCCCGATGCTTCCCGTCGCCGGCTGGCCGGGGCGATGGGAGCCGACGTGCTGATCGACCCCTTCGAGACGCCGCTCGAGGAGGCGCTCGCGGAGCTGACCGACGGCATCGGCCCCGACCTCGTCATCGAGGCCGTGGGAAGCATCCCGACCTACGAGGCGGCGATCGCCGTTGTGCGCCGGGGCGGGCGGGTGCTCGCCTACGGCGCGGCACCGCAGACGGCGACGATGAGCCTCCGCCCGTTCGACATCTACTCCAAGGAGCTCACGATCGTCGGCTCCTACGCGGGCACCTACGACACCTGGCCGCGCGCGATCGCGCTGCTCGCAGCGGGACGGTTCACTCCCGCCACCATCGTCGACTCGATCCGGCCGCTCGACGAGGCCGTCGACGCCATCCGCGCGCTCGCGACGGACAAGTCCACCGTCAAGGTCCACATCCAGATGCCATGACGCGGCATCGCTCCACCCACCACCCATCCCGAATCACACCATTTCAAAGGAGAAAATCATGATTTCGTTCGAAGGACGCGGCAGGCGCCTCACCGGCGTCGCTGTCGCCGCGCTCGCGACCACTGCCCTTCTCGGCGGGTGCGCCGCGGGCGCACCCCAGGCAGAGGGCGATGACACCACGCTCAACGCGATATTCCTCCCCGCCGCCTGGGGCACCGTCGTCAAGGAGCAGCTCGCACCCCAGTACGAGGCCGAGACGGGCGTGAAGGTCAACGTCGAACTCATCGCCCGCGACGCGATCCACGAGAAGATGGCCACCCTCTTCGCGGGTCAGGACTCGAGCTACGACATCTTCAACCTCGACTACAACTGGATCCCGGAGTTCGGGCAGGGCGGCCATCTGGTCCCCCTCGACGACGTCGTGGAGGACCCGAGCGACTTCCTTCCGCTCAGCCTGGAGGTCGCCACCTGGGACGACCAGCTCCTGGGCATTCCGCAGACTGTGCACCCGGCCGTGCTCTGGTACAACAGCGCGCTCTACAACGACCCGGAGACCCAGGCCGCCTACCAGGAGAAGACCGGTGACGCCCTGACTGTGCCCGCGACCATGGACGAATGGTTCGAGCAGGTCAAGTTCTTCGATGGGCGGGAGTTCAACGGGCAGACCCTCTCGGGATGGGCCGCACAGGCCGCGAAGGGATTCGGCAACGTGCACACGTGGCTGAGCTTCGCCTTCAGCTACGACTGCCAGCCGTTCGACGCCGACTTCACCGAGTCGACGCTCAGCTCGCCCGAATGCATCGAGGCGACTCAGCGGTGGGCGGACATGATGCAGTACATGCCCGCGGGAGCCAATGAGCTCACGTACGACAACGTGACGGCCGCCGCCCAGCAGGGGACGATCGCGACGGCCATCCAGTGGTCGTGGGGTCAGTTCGCCACGGACGACCCGGCGACGTCGCAGACCGTCGGTCAGTGGGAGATCGCGCCCATGCCGGCCGGCCCCGGGGGCACCAGCGCGGGCCATCTCGCGGCGTGGGTCATCTCCGTCTCCAAGTACTCCACCAAGGTCGACGAGGCGAAGAAGTTCGCAGCGTGGCTGGAGACGAAGGAGAACGACGTCTTCCAGGCGAAGAACGGCGCCGGCGACCCGGTGCGCATCTCCAGCTACGAAGCCGACGAGCTCCTCAGCGAGACCCTCCCCGACACGGACGTGCCGCGTTTCCGACGACTGGCCACGACCCTCGAGGCCATGCAGTCCGCTCAGCCGCGACCGCGGTTCGCTGGCGAGGAGATCTGGGAGACCACGCTGAGCACCGAGCTCAGTGCGATCTCGCTCGGTGAGCGCAGCGTGGAGGAAGGCCTGAAGCGCGCGGACGAGGCTCAGAACCGGAACCTGTCCGACTGATGTCCACTTCAACGCAGATCGGGGCCCGGGCGGCTGTCACGCCGCTCGGGCCCCGCCCGGGGCGTCGGCCAGGGCGTCGGCCGGTCCATGCGGGCCGCTACGCCGTCATGTTCCCCGGGCTGTTGTTCCTCGCCGCGTTCGCGATCTACCCGACGATCTACTCGCTGGTCATCTCTCTGACGAAGTGGCGTGTCACCACGGGCGAGGAGCCCCGGTTCGTCGGACTCGAGAACTACGCGACCCTGCTCGCCGATGAGGCGTTCTGGAACTCCGTTCGCGTCACCGTCGTCTTCGTCGTCTTCGCCGTGCTCATCGAGTTCCTGCTCGCATTCGGGCTGGCACTCCTGTTCTTCCGGAACTTCCCCGGCGACAAGGTGATGCGTGCGCTCATCCTCATGCCGATGCTCGTCGCGCCGGTCGCGGTCGGACTTCTCGCGCGGTTCAGCCTCGAACCCACATTCGGCATCGTGAATCAGCTGCTGCGCGCCGTGGGCCTCCCCACGACCGAATTCCTTGGAAGCCCTGCGCTCGCTCTTCCCACCCTGATCGCGATCGACGTCTGGCAGTGGACGCCATTCCTCTTCCTGATCCTGCTGGCCGCGATGCAGGGCATCCCCGAGGAGGTGATCGAGGCGTCCAAACTCGACGGCGCCTCGTGGCCGCGCATCATCTGGCACCAGTTCCTGCCGCTTCTGAAGTACCCCATCCTCGTCGGCGTCCTGCTCCGCCTGATCGATTCGTTCCGTGTTTACGACATCGTCTTCATGACCACCCGAGGCGGCCCCGTGGACGCGACGTCCACGATGTCGTGGCAGATCTACGACGTCGGCTTCCGCTCCTTCACGATCTCGTACGCGGCGGCCTACTCGTGGCTGCTGCTCATCCTCGTCCTGCTCGTTGTGAACACCCTGCTCCGACGTATGTCGTCAGGGACTGAGAGGTAGTCCATGAGCACCATCGCTCCCCGCCGCAGGCCGAACGGCCTGACCGCGCTGCGCGCGACGATCGCCGGAATCATCACGCTCCTGTTCATCGGCCCGATCCTGTGGATGATCACCACGGCATTCAAAACGGGCAACCAGGCCTTCTCTACGGAGATCCAGTGGTTCTTCACTCCCACGCTCTCGAACTTCGAGCGAGTGCTCCAGGGGACGAGCTTCGGGTTCGCGCTGGTCAACAGCCTTCAGGTCTCGATCATCTCCTCCGTCGTGGCGCTGCTGCTGGCCTCCGGCATCGCCTATCCCATCGCTCGGTTCGATTTCAAGGGCCGTTCGGGGCTTGCCGGAGTGATCCTGTCGCTGCGCATCGTGCCGCCCATCGTGACGATCATCCCGCTGTTCCTGCTGCTGCAGTCGGTCGGGCTCAACGGATCGCTGACGGCCATCATCCTGCTGCACATCTTCATGAACCTCCCGCTCGCGGTCTGGCTGCTGCGCGGGTTCTACGAAGACGTCCCGAAGGAGCTGGAGGAGGCCGCTCAGCTGGACGGCCTCGGCCACCTGTCGACGTTCTTCCGCATCGTGCTTCCGCTGGCCGCACCTGGGGTCGCAGCGACGGGCCTGCTCTGCTTCGTGTTCTCGTGGAACGAGTTCCTCTTCGCCAACATCCTCTCGAACGCCACGAGCCAGACGGTCACCGTCTCCCTCACGCAGTACGTGACGCCCGTCGGCACGCAATGGACTCAGATCATGGCGGCCGCGACACTTGTCGCGCTCCCCGTGTGGCTTGCAGCGCTGGCCGCTCAGAAGTACCTCGTGCGCGGGCTGACACTCGGTGCCGTCAAGTAGCGGTTCGGCGCGACTTGGCAGCTAATCCTCGCTCGCGAACCAGGGCGAGTCGGTGCTGGTGTGGGACGACGTCACGGGCGAGCCGTTGTCGGATGTCGTCGTCTGGCAGGATCGCCGCGCCGAAGCCATCGTCGCCGAGCTGAGCCGCGACC
>CALALQ010000054.1 GCA_937925595.1 uncultured Demequina sp.
CCTTGTCGATGCCGGCCGTCACCTCGTCAAGCGACTGCTCCTCCGGCACCATGATCATCGCCACGTCAGTTCGTGGCGGTCCCGTGAACGCGTCGATCTGCTCTGATGTCCTGACCAAGGTCGCGGACATGAGCGCGCCGTACACCGCGATGGCGATGGCCGCGGCGATCAGCACACCGGCTGTGATCGCGTAGCGGCGCTGCGATCGCAGCTGCTCGCGAGCGAGTGACCAGATCATCGCTCTACCCCCGCAAGGGCGTCGAGGCCGGCAAGTACAGCGGCGGGCGTGGGATCTGTGACGTGACCGGCAATCTTGCCGTCGGCAAAGAGCAGTACGCGGCTCGCATACGAGGCGGCGGTGGGATCGTGAGTCACCATGACCACCGACTGCCCAAGCTCGCGGCACGACTGACGCAGGTGGGAGAGGATCTCCGCGCTCGCGTGGGTGTCGAGGTTGCCGGTGGGCTCGTCGGCGAGCACTACGCGCGGCTTGGTGATGAGCGCGCGAGCAATCGCGACGCGCTGCTGTTGGCCACCCGAGAGTTCGTACGGCCTGCGGTTCAGTTCGCGGCCAATGCCCAGCATGTCGACCACCGCCGCCAACCACTCGGGGTCCCGGGGCAGCCCGTTGAGTCGCAGCGGCAGCACAATGTTGTCGCGAGCGCTCATGGTCTGCAGCAGGTTGAAGCCCTGGAAGACGAAGCCCACGATGTGGCCGCGCACCTTGGCAAGCGCCCTGTCGTTGAGGGCGGTGATCTCGTCGTCGCCCACCCACACCTGGCCCGAGTCGGGGCGATCGAGGCCGGCGAGCAGGTGCACCAGGGTGGTCTTGCCGGAACCGGAGGGGCCCATGACGGCCGTCAGTACACCGCCGTCGATGTCGAGGTCCACATGGTCCACCGCAGTCACGGCATTCTCACCGGTGCCGTACGTCTTGGTGAGTCCACGCGCCTTGAGCGCGAGCGTCTCGTTCATAGGTCCGACGCTATGGCCGGGTGGGGTGCCCGCGCGTCAGTCTGCGGTCTCGACTTGGGGTGGTACCTGGGTATTAGGCGTGCACTCGCTAGGAGGCAGGATCGGTGTAGCGGCCCACGAACAGTACAGCTCGCGTTGCGCTATCGCGGATGAGGTACAGGAACGGCCGGTCCGCGATGATCTCCGCGTCGTACACAGGCATGCTCATGGCTCGCACGGCGACGACCGTCGCGGCGGCCGCCTCCGTTCCGTCCTCGTCGACTATGACCTTGGCCGCGTGGATCGCGGCGTCCACCGCGAGGCGCGGACCGATCCCGTCGAGGCCCTCGATGCCAAACAGGTCATGGATGCCAAGGCCGCGGGTGATGACAGCCTCGAGGTCCACCCTGGCCTCGGCCGTGAACTTGGGAAGCCCGACGAACACCTGGCCAGGGGTGAGCGCTGCGTCGACGTCGTCGATGAGCGAACCCGCGAGCCGTTCCTGCACCTGAGCGAACCGCCCCGCAGCCGGCACCACGACAAGCATCTCGAGCCCGCCCCCATACGGTAGTCGCACGGCGTCCCATGCGTCGCTGCGTGCGAATTCGAACGCCCCGCCCTCGAACATCAGGTCCGCCGTCGACTCGGTGCCGTCCTCGAGCAGGAAAGGCCGGGGGGTCGCCTGGCCGTTGAAAGGCAACTCCCACTTCGCCTTGAAGTACACGGTGTTGACCAGGATCAGCCGCGTGTCCTCCCGCGGGAGGTCCTCGGGGATGATCCGCTCGATGAGTCCTCGCGTGCGCTCGCTGATCCACGCATCGATCGCGGCGCGCGAACCGTCCGCATCCGTGCGCATCGGCAGCGACGCGATCACCGCCGCGAAGTGCTCGCGCAGCGTGGCCGCGTAGTCGGCAAGGAGCGTGAACTCGTCCGCCACGAACGCGCCATTGGCGACCGTCACCGCGGGCAGCTCGTCACCAAAGTCTCTCGAGACCTGGGTGACGAGGCGCTCGAGTGCGGCAGGAGCGTCGGGCGGGAAGGGGTAGAGCCGCTCGATGGCCTCGCGGACGCGACCGGTTGCCCCGGCATGAAGCATGCCGAAGGCGAGGCCAATCGACAGCGGGGACATCGCGAGGTTGGGCTCGTCGCCTGCTGCGAGGAACAGCGAGGCGCCGGTGGTGTTGAGCGCGTCCATGACACCAGCCAACCACGCGCGTCAGATCGAGGGGTCCAGAACCCTTCCCACGAACAGGATCGCGCCGGTGTCCACGTCGCGGATCACGTAGATGAAGGGCTGGTCGGCGATGACCTCGATCTCCGGCTCCATGGGGGCCGAGCCCGCCTCGACGCCAATGACCGTGGCGGCTGCCGCCTCCGTGCCCTCCTCGTCGACGATGATCTTCACGCCGTGCGCCGCGGAACTGATGTAGAGCTGCGGCCCAATACCATCGAGCTCCATCACGTCGAAGATGCCGGCGGCGCCCAACTTGTCCTCCATGACCTCGCGCAGGTTAGTCGTGGACTCGGCGGTGAACTTGGGAAGCACGAGCGTGTACTCGGTCTCAGTGGAGGTCGCGTCGAAGTCGCCGATCACCTGGGCCAGGTTGTCCTCGATCTCAGCGAAGCGACCCTCGTCCGGGACCAGGATCAGCATCTCCTTATCGCCCTCGAGGTAGGGCTTGGTGCCGGCGACCCAGCCGTCCCCGCGGGTAGCTTCGCCCCAGGTGGACTGGTGCATGAGCTCCGCCGTGACGGTGGAGCCGTCGAGCAGAGTGAAGGGCTGGTCCCACGTGTCTTCGGCCTCGAACGGCTCGTTCCAGTCGGCCTTCATGTACAGCGTGTTGGCGAGCATGACGCGGGACTGGTCGTTGAACGTCTGCGGCTTGACCAGGTCCTTGATGAGCCCGTTGGTGCGGTCAGAGATCCAGCCGTTGATGCGCTTTGCGGCCTTGTCACCGTCCGACGCCATGGGCACCGCCTCTGCCCCCGCACCAAAGTAGGTGGCCAGGGCGACGCGGTAGTCCTCGAGCGGCTCGAAGTTGGAGTCCGTGAACAGTCGGTTGGCGATCTGCACCACCTTGCCGTCGGTGTCATCGGTGAGCGCCTGGTCCAGGGCGTTGAAGGCGCCCAGTCGCTGCTCCCCTTGGGCGGGGAACTCAAAGAAACCGGAGATCGCCTGCTCCAGACCGCCCACTGCCCCAGCGTCGGCCATGCCAAAGGCGAGACCAATGGAGACAGGGGACAGCGCCGTGTTCTTGCCGTCTTCGCGTGCCGCGAGGTACATCGCGACGCCGGTCTTGTTGATGCCGGTGACCAGCTCGGCGACGTACGTGTCGTCGGGGGCCGGGCGATCGACTTCAGGATCTGCAGCGGCGGGGGCGCACGCGGCGAGCAGCAGCGCGGTGCCTGCGACGAGTAGAGGCCTCATACCTATAAGGACGAACCCACGGCGCTAACCGTTGGGCCGCACCAGGCCCGCCTCGTACGCCATGACCACGGCTTGGACGCGGTCGCGGGCGCCCAACTTGGCCAGTACGCGCCCCACGTGCGTCTTGACGGTGGGCTCAGCGAGGTAGAGCTCCTGGCAGATTTCTTGGTTGGACAGGCCCTTTGCGATCAGCAGGAGAACTTCGCGCTCGCGCTCGGTGAGCTCAGGAAACGCCTCGCTGGCCGACGCTGTGGGCAGGCCAGAGGCGAGGCGCGTCAACAGGCGGCGGGTGGAGGAGGGTGCTATGACTGCGTTGCCCGCGTGGACTGAGCGGATGGCCTGAAGCAGGTCTTCGGGCGGGGCGTCCTTGAGGAGAAAGCCGCTGGCACCGGCCTTGATGGCAGAAACTACGTACTCGTCGAGGTCGAAGGTGGTGAGGATGATGACCTTGGCGTCCGTGCTGGCCGTGAGCGCCTCGCAGGCGGCGATGCCGTCGGTACCTGGCATGCGGATGTCCATGAGGACTACGTCTGCCTCGCTAGCTGTGAGCGTCGCGATCGCCTCGTCGCCGGTGCCCGCTTCCGCGACCACCGTCATGTCGGCCTGGCTGTCCACGACCATGCGGAAGCCGGCACGGATCAGTTGCTGGTCGTCAACGAGCGCCACGCGAATGGTCATGCAGGAAGTATGCCCTCCCGCACTCACGGGTGATGGCGTACAATTTTCTGTACAACCTCTGGAGGGGTCATGAAGA
The DNA here is from genome assembly GCA_937925595.1 of uncultured Demequina sp. Next base: position 4,137 of record CALALQ010000054.1, read on the forward strand.
CAATGTCGTACTCGCAGTCGCGTCAGAACTATGCGAGCGTGCTCGAGTCCGTTATTGCGGATCGCGAGGAAGTCGTGGTTACTCGCGCTGGCCATGATCCTGTCGTCATCGTGTCGCTCGAGGACTATGAGTCTCTCAAGGAGACGGCGTACCTCCTCCAGAATCCCGCCAACGCCCGGCGCCTGCTGCGGTCGATCGAGCGCCTGGAGGCTGGCGAGGGCACGGAGCGCGAGCTGGTCGAGTGAAGCTGGTCTGGGACCAGGACGCCTGGGCGGATTACGAGTACTGGCAACAGCAAGACCGGCGCATGGTCAAGCGGATCAACCAGGTGATCCGCGACATCACGAGAGGTGCCGACCAGGGCGATCCCAACTCCGGCATCGGAAAGCCTGAGCGGCTCAAGCATGGGCTCCACGGCTACTGGTCACGCCGCATCAGTGACGAGCATCGGCTGGTCTATAAGGTTGTGGGCGACGAGGTCCGCATCGCCGCCTGCCGGTTCCACTACGAAGACTGAGACCCCAGTGTCAACCTGGCTTTGACCACGAACCCGCCGCCTGCGCGCGGTCCTGCGTTGAGCGTGCCGCCAAACAAGGAGACCCGCTCGGTCATGCCCTTGATGCCGGTTCCGGATCCGTCGCCGTGGGCTGCCGCGCCCCTACCGTCGTCGGAGACGGTGAGGATCACAGTGTCGGCGTCCCATGTGAGTTGGACGTAGGTCTTGGGCGCGGGCCCGGCGTGTTTGAGCACATTGGTAAGCGCCTCTTGTGCCACGCGGTACAGCGTGAGCCCAGCGCCAATGGGCAGGGGGCGAGGGGTCCCCGTTGTCACGAACGAGACGTTCATTCCGCCCTGGCGCATGGCGCCAACGAGCGCTGGGATGTCCTCAAGAGATGGTTGCGGACCCATCGCTGCGTCGCCATCGCTGTCGCGCAGCACGCCGAGGAGCGCGCGCATCTCAGTGAGCGCGGTGCGGCCCACCTCCGCAATCGTGTCAAGGGTGCGTTGTGCGGCCTCCGGATCCGTGCGCGCCACGAACCTGCCGCCGTCCGCCTGTGCCACCACCACGGACAGCGTGTGGGCGACCACATCGTGCATTTCGCGAGCGATGCGAGCGCGCTCCCCGGCTGCCGCAAGTTCGGCTTCCGCGGCCGTGTCGCGCGCTAGCTGTTGCTGAAGTTCGCGCGTGTTCTCGCGTTCCTGCCTCCACATCCATAACAGCGCCGCACACCCGGCTGCGAGAAAACCCGCGAGTGTCCAAGCGAGCAGCTCCATGGGGTCACTCTAGGGCTGCGGCCGCTTCGCGAGTGTCTCCGCGATCCGCTCGCGCAACCTCTCCTCTGCGGACTTTCCCTCCGACGCCGCAAATCGGTTGCGGACGGCCCTCGCCTCAGCCTCGGCGCGGGTGCGGGTGGCTGGGTCCTGTGACATGAGCCGGCGGGCAAGGTCGATGGTGTCCTTTGCAGCGCTCTCGAGCGCGCCCATGAGTGCGGCCCCGTCGCGGAGCAGCTGCTCTGGCTGCAGGCCCGATCGCTCCGCAAGCCAGGTGACTCCGGGGCCGTGGTCTGGTGTGGTCATGAGTGCTCCTAGGTGTCGTCGAGGTGGGCGCGCGCGTTGTTGAAGTCGGCATCGATGATCTCGATGTTCTGCTCCTGGCGCTGCGACATCATGCGCAGCGTGACCCCGGTCAGGCGGCCCATGCTGGTGCGGAACCACCAGTCCATGGGGTCGTCCCAAGCGGAGGCCGGAACGTTGGACACTGAGAGGTCTCCGTCCCAGATGTGATCCGCGACTACGTAGAGCAGCGACTGGATGTAGTCACTCGGGCTTGAGAGCGGGACTGCCGCAAAGTGGCCGCGGAGCGCGTCGTGGAAGGGACCTTGACCCATGAGCCCGCGTCCTCGAGTGCCGGTGGGATCCGCGTAAGCGACGCCAGAGTGCAGCCCCACGCCGGCGGCATACACGTTGTTTCCACCGGGCACGTAGGGCGCTGGCGTGATGATCTTGTAGTAGACGCGCGTGGTGTCGGTACGCAGATGGTGGAACAGGTTCACCCACTGGACGCCGATCCGCACGCCTCCCGCCGACATTCCACCGGCATTGATGGCCCGCTCCACCACTCGCGGAAGCTCGCTCGTGGGAATCCACTCGTGGGTTCCAGGGTTGAGGCCGCGGAACCCGGACTTGAGATGCTCCTTACTTGGGCGGTGAGTCCACGCCCACTGGAGCCTTGGAAGGCCGTAGCCGGAAGCGTTGCCCCCGCTCGCGAGCGCCCTGAGGAACGTGAGCAGGTTTCCACCCATGGCAGTGACGAGTGCAGGGTCCGCCTCCCTTGGCGGGCGTGGAGCGCCATGGATGGAGCCGGGCGTCACCCCTGACACGCGCCAGCCCATGGCGTCGATGTCTGTCCGCAACTGGGTGTCGATGGGATCAATGTTTGAAGGCAGGCTGCCCTTAAGTGCAGTGACGTAGGCGTCGCCATACGCTTGGCGCACTTGAGTACCCACTCCCGAGGTCCCGCCTCGCGCTCGCGCCCAGGTCCAGAACGCCGTTCCCGTCGCCTCATCCTTGGTGTGGTTCTGCTCGGTGAACCACGTCAACAGGGTTGGTGGGATGTCACCACGCATCGCCACCGCATTGGCCGCCGCCGCTGCTGGCGTGGCCGCCGCTGGCGTCGGCCACAGCGGAGTCATCGTTGAGGTGTTCTGAGCCACGTACGTGCTGTCGCGAATGTCATCCTGGAGGCGGGTATCGGCGTCCGCGATGAACGCCGTGACGTGCGCGGGCAGCGCCTGCGCGATCGCGGCAAGTATTGCCGCTTCGTCCTGCTGGCCAAAGAGTTCGAAGGCTTGTCGCAGGTTGCCTGCGAGACTGCGCTGGGCCGCCTCGACGCTTCCATCGTTCGGCGGCTCAATGTCATCCGCAGGGTCCACAAGCGCGGCCCGGAATGCCGCTGCCAGCGCATCGGCGTCGTTATTCAGGGCCGCGACGGCGCCATCAATGCTGCCAAGCAAAGACTCGCGCCGCGTTCGCTCCTCGCCCGTGTACTCGCCAAGCTTGCCTCGCCATTCCGCGAGCTTGTTCTCCACTGGTCCTGGGGTGGACGCGACCATCAGCGTGGCGTCGTCACCTGAGACATCGATCCACAGTCGGTGGCTCTCGCCGCCGCCGCTGAAGCGCACGGTCTCTCCCAGCTCCTCGTCGTCGTTGTCGCTTGCCCCGTCCTCGTCATCGTCCTCGTCACCACCGATGCCGATGCGCCGCAGCAGCGCGCGAGCTTGGGTGATGATGACGCCAACAATGGTGTCGATGATGCCCAGCACGTAGGCCTGCATGCGCGTGATGACTCCCGCCACCTCCGCTTGCAGGTCGCCCAGCCCCAGCAGCCCCATGAACAGGTCGATCACCACCACGAGCATTGACGCGAGCGCGCGCTCGACAACTCCCGCGAGACCAGAGATATTGCCAGCGATCACATTTGCCATGCCGCCAACGACGGCTTGCACAAAGGCGAAGATGCGCGCGGCATTGCGGAAGATCCACGAGCACACGCGATAGATGAGCATTATGGCCTGTGCCACGGCGCCTGCGGGATTCAGCAGGGAGAACACGTACTCGGCGGCTTTGACGATGAGCTTCTCGACGATGTACTCGATAGCCGCGTCGAGGATCATCCCCACGATGCTCTCCGGGCTGAGCATGTCCTTGATCATGTTCACGAGGCCCTGGGGACCCTGGGTGATGAGGGTCGAGAGTATCTGCCAGGCGATCTCCAGCAGCTCGACTGCCTCGGGACCCAGGTGGCGCACGAGGATCTCGCGGATGTTAGGCCAGGTGATCCCCATGAGCTGCAGCGCGAACGTCACGAGCGACATGGGATCGAAGCTGCTGGGCATGGGGATGGGCGTCTGGAGACCAGAGAACAGCCAGCGCCAGAAGGCGCCAAGCAGGTGCATGCCAAAGTTGTCGAAGAACTGCTGGAAGCCCAGCTTCACGCCCGCAGTGAGGTTGTTGATGAAGTTCTCTGGGTTCTCCGCGATGTCGCTCGCGACCTGCTCGATCTGCGCCAGCAGCGCCCAGAACGCTCCGGGAGGAATGCCAACCAACCGCAGCAGGCCGTTGATGATCGCCTTCACCGGATCGTCAATGAACTCCTGCAGCGCAGTGAGCAGCTGCCCCCAGAGTCCGCCGGCTCGCTGCCGAGCCTCCTCGACCGCCGCATGCGCCTCGTTGACCGCCGTAATCGCGCGGGCGGAGACGTCGCGAACAAAACTCGTCTGAGCGTCGGTCACCCGGCTTGAGAGGCCGTCGAGCATTCCCTGGAACCGAGCGCGCTCCTGGGCGGCGAACTCTGGGAACTCCGCCTCCATCTGGTCAAAGAGGCCGTTGATCTGCGTGCGCGCATTGGTGATGACGCCCTGCGCGGCGGCCACCACGGCATTGACATCACTTGAGATCGTGAGGAGCAGATCGGAGACGCCATCGCCGAACCTGAGTTCCGCCTCGTCGTACTTGCGGATGATCCAGTTGGGATAGCCAAAGACGTAGTCGCCCACCGCGATGATGCCGCCGATCACCCCGGAGTGGCGGTCATCGATCCAGCGCTGGACCTCGTCGAGCGTGCCGTGAAACTCTCGCGATAGCCGAGCGAGACCCGCATCCCACTGCGCCAGGGCGGTGCGG
>CALALQ010000055.1 GCA_937925595.1 uncultured Demequina sp.
CACGGGAACGCCGAGGAAGCCCCAGCGGTCTAGAAATCTTCGCGCTCTTTCCCACGTGGGGCCAGAGAAGTGTCGAGCCAGTCGCGCGCGGCGTCCCGGGGTCTGGAGCGTCTCTGTGCCATCGGGATTGGCCGGGCCGGACAGGCCGCGCCGGATCGACCGGCCCACCCAGTAGGTGCCTTGGGCACGGCAGAACACCACGACGAACAGGAACCCGAACAGTCCCCACCAGGGGCCGTTGGCCAGGAAGTCGGGAACCCCAGCCATCAGCGCCCGCCCGAGCATTCGGCGCAGACGCCGGTGATCTCCACGGTGTGGTCGATGTCCGTGAAACCGTGACGCGCGGCGAACTGCGAGGCCCAGGCCTCGAACTCGGGCACGTCAACATCGAGCGCGGCGCCGCATTCTCGGCACCGCAAGTGGTGATGGTGCTCGGTGTGCTGGGCGCAGCGTCGGTACAGGGTCTCGCCGGATTCGGTGACCACGGCGTCGACCTCGCCCACCTCCGCCAGCGACTGGAGGGTGCGGTACACGGTGGCGAGGCCAATGGAGGAGCCCTCGTGACGCAGCAGGTCATGCCACGCCTGCGCGGAGCGGAACTCGCCAGCCTCAAGCGCAGCGAGCACCGCGGCCCGCTGCTTGGTCATGCGCAGTTCGCCGGTCATCGCGAACTCCCTGACAGGCGCTTGCGGCGCATCGCGGAAGCGGTCGAGACCACCGCGTAGGTGGCCACGCCGAGCACGACGATGAGTGCGCCGGGCTGCAGATTCACGTAGAGCGTGATCACGATGCCCGTGAGCGTGAGCACCGCGCCTAGCGCCATGGCGATGAGCATGGTGCGGTTGAAGCTCTGCGTCAGCAGCTGAGCGATGGCGACGGGCACAATCATCAGCGCGCTCACGAGCAGCACGCCAACGACACGCATCGACACCGTGATGGTGACGGCAGCGAGCACCGCGACCACCATGTTGAGCACATTGACGGGGAGTCCTGATGCCTTGGCGAACTCCTGGTCGTGCGTCACCGCGAATAGCGCACGGCGCAGTCCCACGCCGATCACGATGATCACTCCCGCAAGCACCACGGAGACCCACACGTCCGGCCACGACACCGTCGAGATCGAGCCGAACAGGTAGCCCAGCAGGTTGTTGCTCGTGCCGCCGGAGGCTCCGATGAGCAGCACGCCCAGGGCGATGCCGCCGTAGAACAGGATCGCCATGACGACGTCTGCTGCGGCCGTTCCGCGTGCACGCATGCGCTCGATGATCATGGCTCCGGCGACGGCGAAGATGATGGCGCCGGGAAGCGCTAGCGCATCACGTTCGGCTAGACCCGCGATCGAGCCGGCGAGCCAGCCTGCGGCGACTCCCGCGAGGGCCACGTGGCCGATGCCATCGCCGAGCAGGGCCATGCGGCGCTGCACGAGGTAGGTGCCCACAATGGGCGCCGCGACGCCAACGACGAGGCCGGCGAGCAGCATGCGCAGCACCAGGGGATCGAGGAGGACGTTCATGGGCGCACCTCGAGTTCGGGGCCCGACGCTGGGGGCCGGGGATCCTCGTGGGCGTGCGTGTGTTCGTGGCCAGGAAGGGCATGGACTCCGAGGTCCTTGGGCGGCTCGCCTTGGAAGGTGACGCAGCCCTGGTCGAGGACGACGGCCGTGTCGACGAGGCTCGCGAGCGGGCCGACCTCATGCAGGACGACCACCACGGCGGCGCCCTCTGCCTTCAGGTGGTCAAGGGTGTGGACAAGCGCCACTTGGGATTGCAGATCGACGCCCGTCATCGGCTCATCGAGTACAAGCAGCTTGGGACTGCGCACCATTGCACGCGCGATGAGCACCCGCTGTTGCTGGCCGCCAGACAACAAACCCACGTTGCGCGAGGCGAGGTCCGCGACACCCAGTTCTTCGAGCGCAAGCTGAACATGGCGTCGGGCATCTCGAGGCGCGCGAAGGCGACCCGCTCCCAGCAGCCCCGACATGACCACCTCCGCAGCCGTCGCCGAGACTCCTCCGGCCGCGCTGATGCGCTGCGGAACGTAGCCAAGGCCCGCGCGCGCGGCCGCGGTGATGGGAGCACCGTCGTATCGCACGTGTCCGCCTGTCAGCGGCAGCGCGCCAACGAGGGCGCGGATGAGCGTGGACTTGCCAGAACCATTCGCTCCCATGACGGCAACAGCTTCGCCGGGGTGCACGGCGATGTCGACGCCGTGGAGGATCTCGCTGCCTCCGAGCGCTACGCGGATGCCCTTGCCCTCAAGAACGGGCACGCGGTCACTCACAGCCGAGGCCCTCTCGCAGCGCAGCGAGGTTTCGTTCCATGACGGCAGGGTAGTCGTCGTCGCCCGTCACCGACTCGACGGGATCGAGAACGGCTGTGACGGCGCCGGTGTCCCTGGCGATCGCCTCCGCGACTGCGGGATTCACGAGGGATTCCGTGAAGATCGTGGTGGCGCCGCTGGATCGCACGAGTTCGCGGATCTCAAGCAGACGGGCGGGAGAGGGTTCCGTCTCCGGGTCGATGCCGGTGATGCCCACCTGGGTGAGGTGGTAGCGGCTTGTGAGGTAGCCGAAAGCCTCGTGACTCGTGACGACGTAGTCACGAGCGCATTGGGCAAGCCCTGCCTCGAACTCCTTGTCGAGGGCGTCGAGCTCGGCTTCCAGGCGCTGGGCGTTCGCCGTGTACGTCTGGGCGTGGGCGGGGTCGAGCTCCGCGAACTCCTCGGCAAGCGCCGCGCCGTAGGTCGCGAGCAGCTCGGTATCAAGCCAGAAGTGAGGGTCATTGTCGCCGTGGTCGTGGCCGTCATCCTGGTGGTGGTCCTCACCCTCATGCTCGTCGGCATCCGCAGGGCGCAGGGTCACCGCTGTGGCCGCGTCGAACATGCGTGCCTCGGTGTTCGCCACCGCGTCGTCGATGGCCGGCTGGAAGCCTTCGAGGTAGAGCACCAGATCCGCTCCGGCGATCTTCCGCACGGCGTTGGGTGACAGCTCGAGGTCGTGGGGCTCGACGCCAGGGGAGGCGAGCGCGATGACGTCCACATGTTCGCCGCCCACCTCGGCGGCGACGTACTCGAGGGCATAGAAGGCCGCGGCCACCGTGAGGTCCGCATCGCTGGCGGGGGAGGCGTCCGCGCAGCCCGCGAGGAGCAGCAGCGAGGAGGCACACAAGAGGGCAGGAGCGGCTCGGTTCACCTCATGAGGCTAACTGCAATTGAGAATCATTGTCAAAACGGGCATAGGCGGGGCCTAGGGCCCCTCTCGCGCCACTAGACTTGGCCGGAACCTTTCAACCAGTGAGGAGCACTCCGTGGCCGAAACTTCCCGCCTTGACAACGTCATCTCGCTTGCAAAGCGCCGTGGCTTCGTCTTCCCGTGCGGAGAGATCTACGGAGGAACCCGCTCCGCTTGGGACTACGGGCCGCTCGGCGTGGAGCTCAAGGAGAACATCAAGCGCCAGTGGTGGCGAGCGATGGTCTCAAGCCGCGACGACATCGTCGGCATCGACTCGTCGGTGATCCTTCCTTCCAAGGTGTGGGAAGCGTCGGGCCACATCAAGGCCTTCGTGGATCCGCTCGTTGAGTGCCTCAGTTGCCACAAGCG
>CALALQ010000056.1 GCA_937925595.1 uncultured Demequina sp.
CGGTCGAGGAACTGCAGTCGGCCATCCGCACGGTCGAGGCCGAACTGGCACGCAATGCGGGATCGAGCACGAAGCGTCAGATTCGCGTCACGACAGCCAAGGGCTTCTGATGGCCTGGTTCTCGAAGTTCCGAAGCCTGTTCGGCCAATCGCCCGTCCACGAAGCCGCTGGCCGGGGCCGTCGCTCGCTGGCCTGGATGCCCGGTAACCCGGGTGCCGTGGCCGCGATGCTGGCGACCAACAGCGAACTGCGCAGCAAGAGCCGCGACCTCGTCCGTCGCAATGCATGGGCGCAGGCCGGCATCGAGGCCTTCGTGGCGAACGCGGTCGGCACCGGCATCAAGCCGCAGAGCCTGGCTGCCGACGAGCGCTTCAAGACCGAGGTGCAGGCGCTGTGGCGCGACTGGACGGAGGAGGCCGACGCCGCTGGGCAGACCGACTTCTACGGCCTGCAGGCGCTGGCCTGCCGCGCAATGCTCGAAGGCGGCGAATGCCTGATCCGGTTGCGGCCGCGTCGCCCGGAGGATGGCCTGGTCGTGCCCCTGCAGCTTCAGCTGCTGGAGCCCGAGCACCTGCCGATCAGCCTCAACACCGATCTGCCCTCGGGCAACGTGGTGCGCTCGGGCATCGAGTTCGACGGGCTCGGGCGGCGCGTGGCCTACCACCTGTACCGCTCACATCCCGAGGACGGGCGTCTGGCGCCGATGTCGGGCCAAGGCGGAATGGACACCGTGCGCATCGACGCGAAGGAAATCATCCATCTGTTCCGCGTCCTGCGCCCGGGCCAGATCCGGGGTGAACCGTGGCTGTCGCGGGCGCTGGTCAAGCTCAACGAACTCGACCAGTACGACGACGCCGAGCTGGTGCGCAAGAAGACTGCCGCGATGTTCGCCGGGTTCGTGACGCGGCAGAACCCCGAGGACAACCTAATGGGCGAAGGCGCCGCCGATAGCGAGGGCATCGCGCTTGCCGGGCTGGAGCCGGGCACGCTGCAGATTCTGGAGCCCGGTGAGGACATCAAGTTCTCCGACCCGGCGGACGTCGGCGGCTCGTACTCCGAATTCCTGCGTACCCAGTTCCGCGCAGTCGCCGCCGCCATCGGCGTCACTTACGAGCAACTGACCGGCGATCTGACCGGCGTGAACTACTCGTCCATCCGCGCCGGCCTGCTGGAGTTCCGCCGTCGCTGCGAGATGGTGCAGCACGCCGTGCTCGTCCATCAGCTGTGCCGCCCGGTGTGGGCCGCGTGGATGAAACAGGCCGTGCTCGCGGGTGCGCTCGACGCACCGGGTTTCGCACGTGGCGGGCCAGCGCGCCGTCGCCAGTACTTGCAGGTGAAGTGGATTCCGCAGGGATGGCAATGGGTCGATCCGGAGAAGGAGTTCAAGGCAATGCTGCTGGCCATTCGGGCCGGCTTGATGAGCCGCTCGGAGGCCATCTCGGCCTTCGGCTACGACGCCGAGGACGTTGACCGCGAGATCGCCGCCGACAACCAGCGTGCCGACGACCTCGGCCTGATCTTCGACTCCGACCCTCGTCGCACGTCCAAGGACGGCGGCAGTGCCGAGCCGAACAAGAACGCCGCCGACGCCACGCAAACCGGCAACTCGCCACCTGCCTGAAGGATTCCCATGACCCTGCTGCCCCATTTGGCGGCACGCCTCTTTGGTGTGCCGCTGGCGATCCATCGCCCGAAACTTGACGTGATACTGGCCGTGCTCGGCCCCCGGGTCGGCCTGGCTGATCTGGCCGCACCGACCGGCTTCACGCCGCCCACGCGCACCGCAGCCACCCAGACGCCGAAGGTCGCGGTCATCCCGATCCACGGCACGCTGGTGCGGCGCACCGTGGGGCTGGAAGCCGAATCGGGCCTGACCAGCTACGCGGGGCTCACCGCCCAGCTCGACGCCGCCCTGGCCAGCCCGGATGTCGCCGCGATCCTGCTCGACATCGATTCGCCCGGTGGCGAGTCGGGCGGCGTGTTCGACCTGGCGGACCGCATCCGTGCCGCGTCCGCTGTGAAGCCCGTGTGGGCGGTGGCCAACGACATGGCCTTCTCGGCGGCCTACGCACTGGCTTCGGCCGCCAACAAGGTGTTCGTGTCGCGCACCGGCGGCGTCGGCTCGATTGGCGTCATTGCGATGCACATCGACCAGTCGGAGAAGGACGCCCAGCACGGCGTCCGCTACACGGCGGTGTTCGCCGGCGACCGCAAGAACGACCTCAACCCGCACGAGCCGATTTCGAGCGAGGCCCACGCCTTCCTCAAGGCCGAGGTGAATCGCGTCTATGGCTTGTTCGTCGAGACGGTGGCCCGCCACCGGGGCATCGAGCCGTCCGCCGTGCGGGACACCGAAGCCGGGCTGTTCTTCGGGCAGGCCGCCGTCGCCATCGGGCTGGCCGATGCCGTCGGCACGTTCGATGACGCACTTGCCCAGCTCTGCGAATCCATTTCCCCCCCCCCGAATCTGGCGGCAAGCCACTCGGGCTCTTTCCGCAACCTCCAGATGGAGTCTTTCATGAATGATCGAACCCACCCCGCTGCTCCTGATCGGCTTGCTGCTGATCCTGCTGGCAGTACTTCTCAACCGGCGACCGCCACCGCTTTTGACCTGGCCGACGCCGTCGAAATCGCCCAGACCTGCACCCTGGCCGGGCGAGCCGACCTGATCGCGGGCTTCCTCGAGGCGCAGGCGTCGCCCGCCAAGGTGCGCAGCCAGTTGCTGGCCGCACAGGCTGAAGCCAGTCCCGAGATCGTCAGCCGCATCGCCCCCGATGCCGCTGCCTCCACCACCGCCAGCAACCCGCTGCTCGAGGCCGCGAAGCAGCTCGCGGCCAAGTCCGCATCGCTGAAGAAGGAGATCTGAGATGCCCACTGTGTTCACCGAATCGATGAACTTGGGCGACCTGCTCAAGTACGAGGCCCCGAACCTTTACTCGCGTGACCGCGTCACGGTGGCCGCTGGCCAGACCCTGCCGCTGGGCGCGGTCGTCGGGATGGTCACCGCCACCGGCAAGGTCAAGCGGATCGACCCCTCGGCCACCGACGGCAGTCAGGTCGCCGCTGGCGTGCTGATGCAGGCAGTCGATGCTGCCCTGGCCGAACGTCCGGACGGCCTGATGGTGACGCGTCACGCCATCGTCTCCGACCACGCACTCTCGTGGCCCACCGGTATCACCACCGCCGAGCAGCAGGCCGCCATTGCCCGGCTCAAGGCGCTGGGTGTCCTCGTTCGCCAAGGAGTCTGACCATGCAGAACATCTTCGAAAACCCCGCCTTCTCGATGTCGGCGCTGACTGCCGCCATCAACCTGCTGCCGAACAACTACGACCGCCTGGGCGCGATGGGCCTGTTCGTCGACAAGCCGCAGCGCTTCCGCTCGGTGATCGTCGAAGAGCAGAACGGCGTGCTCACGCTGTTGCCGACGATGCCCCCGGGCTCGCCCGGCACCGTAGGCGTGCGCGGCAAGCGCAAGGTGCGCTCGTTCACCATCCCCCACATCCCGCACGACGACGTGATCCTGCCCGAGGAAGTCCAGGGCATCCGCGCCTTCGGCTCGGAAACCGAACTGCAGACCGTCGCGGGGGTGATGGCGCAGCACCTGCAGACGATGCGCAACAAGCACGCGATCACGCTGGAGCATCTGCGCTTCGGGGCGTTGAAGGGCCAGATCCTCGACGCTGATGGCAGCGTCATCTACGACCTCTACAACGAGTTCGGGATCACGCCCAAGACCTTCACCTTCAACATTTCCAATCCGGCCAACGGCTGGGATGTGAAGAAGGCCTGCCTGGATGTCGTCCGCTACGTCGAGGACAACCTGCAGGGCGAACGGATGAGCGGCCTGCATGCCTTCGTTGGCGAGGATTTCTTCGACGCGCTCACCGGCCACGATGAGGTCAAGGCCGCCTACGACCGCTGGCAGGATGGCCAGGCACTGCGCACCGATATGCGCGCGGGCTTCACCTTCGCCGGGGTCACCTTCGAGGAGCATCGCGGCCGCGCGGTTGCACCGGGCAGTGCCGTGCGCCGCTTCGTCGAGGCCGACGAGGGCCACATCCTGCCGCTGGGCACGATGGACACCTTCGCCACCTACTACGCGCCGGCCGACTTCAACGAGACGGCCAACACGGTGGCGCTGCCGCTGTACGCCAAGCAGGAGCCGCGCAAATTCGACCGGGGCACCGATCTGCACACGCAGGCCAATCCGCTGCCGCTGTGCCACCGCCCGGCGCTGCTGGTCAAGCTGGTGATGGCCTGATGGGGCTGATCGAACGGCTCTACGAGGCCGCTGATCGTGCCGGTCTGCTGGTGATCGCCGATGTCGAGGGAAGAAGCGTTGCAGTGGATTTCTCTTCGGCCGATGAAACCGTGCTTGATGGTCTGCTTCGCGCGGCCGACTACACGATTCGCTTTCCTGCGTCCGCGCTGCCGGAACTTGCCACAGGCCACACGCTTTCCATTGCCGGCGTCACCTACCAGGTGCGCGATGTCCGCAGCATCGGCGATGGCAGCGAGCGTCGCGCCGACCTCTCCCGTCTCTGAGGACCCACAGCATGAACTCCATCCGCGAGCGCATCCTGCGCGAGGTCGTGGCACGTCTGTCGGACGCCGTCGCGCCTATGCCGGTGCTGCGCCATCCGACCATACCCATCACCCGCGAAGCCAGCCCCGCGCTGCTCGTCTTTGCCGAAAGCGACAGCATCGCCGGCCACGCGAATCACCTTGTGGATCGAGCCCTCACCCTGCGTCTCACCGTGGTGACGCGCGGCGAGGACGCGTTCGACCAGGCCGATCAGACGCTGGTGGCGGTCCACGTGGCGCTGATGCGCGACGCGAGCCTCGGCGGCCTTTCGCTCCTGCTCCACGAAATCGACTGCGAATGGGACGCCGAGGACGCCGATGCCGGCGCCGTCGCAATGCCCGCCCGCTACGAGATTCGCTACCGCACCCACGCCCTGGACCTGACCAAAAACGGATGACTTTCCATGACCCTTCAACTGCTGAAACCCCACACGCACGCCGGGGTGCTTCACTCCCCCGGCACCCACCTCGAGCTCGACGAGGCCACTGCCCGCTGGCTCATCGAGCACGGCGTCGCCCAGCCTGCGCCCCCGGAGGCCGATAGCAAACCCAACACCACTTCCCGCAAAGGAGACTGACCATGCCGTACTTTTCTGGACAAGGCCGCGTCTACATCGGCGCCCGCGACACTGCCGGCAACCCGCAAGGCCTGAGTTTTGTCGGCAACGTGCCCGAGCTCAAGGTATCGCTGTCAGTGGAGACGTTGGAGCACCAGGAGTCCACCAGCGGACAACGCCTGACGGACCTGCAGCTGATCAAGACCAAGAAGGGCGAATTCGCCTGCACGCTGGAAGAGCTGATCGCGGTGAATCTGGGCCTGGCACTCTACGGCACGACCATCGAACAGGTCAGCGGCACGGTGACGGCCGAGGCACTGCCCAACCCGGTCACGGCAGGAAGCCTGTACCTGCTCGCCAAGCAGAACGTCTCCTCGGTGGTGGTCAAGGACGCCTCGGGCACGCCCAAGACGCTGCCCGTCGCCCAGTACAGCCTCAATGCCAAGCACGGATCGCTGGTCATCAACGACAAGACGACGGGCGGCCCCTACGTGGAGCCGTTCAAGGTCGACTACGCCTACGGCGCCGCGCAAACGACCGCGTTGTTCACGCAGCCGCTGCCGGAGCGCTGGGTGCGTTTCGAAGGCCTGAACACCGCCGACAGCAACCGCGAGGTGGTGATCGACCTGTACCGCGTGGCGATCAACCCGGCCAAGGAACTGTCGGTGATCACCGACGAACTGCTGAAGTTCGAGCTTTCCGGACAGGTGCTGGCGGACACGCTCAAGCCCGCTGCCGGCGACCTCGGCCAGTTCGGCCGCATCGTGCTGCTGTGAGGAGTACACGATGACCACCTCTGACCTGGATGTTCTCGTCCCGCAAACCCAATCCCTGGAGATCGCCGGGCAGCGCCTGACGATCAGTCCGCTGGTGATCGGCGAGCTGCCCGCGATGCTCAAGGCCGTGCGGCCCTTTGCCGAACAGCTGACCGGCGAGCCGGACTGGCTGGCTTTGCTCTGCGAGCACGGCGAGGCCTTGCTGGCTGCGCTCTCCCTGGCCAGCCGACGCCCGCGTGAATGGGTAGACGCGCTGGCGCTCGACGACGCGATCACGCTGGCCGCCATGGTGTTCGAGGTGAATGCCGATTTTTTCGTGCACCGGGTCGCGCCGAAGGTCAGCACGCTCGCGCAGTCTCTGAGCGGACGGCTGGCTGGAGCGACGCCATCGCCCGCCTGATCCGCAGTGGCCACCGCTACCCGGACATCCTCGGCTACACGCTGGGCCAGCTGAACACGTTTCTGGCCGCCGACAGCCGCCTCGAGCACGAACGGCTCTCCACCCAGCTCACGGTCATGACCACCGCCACCCAGGGCAGCCGCGAAGGTATTCGCCAGCTCCAGGCCGAACTCCAACAGGGAATGCGCGATGAAGATCGATCTGGTCGCTGAGGGCTTGCTGGATCGCAGTCGCTTCAACGCCTGGCAAACCGATACCCACAAAACGATCCATTCCGCCGTCGCCCGCGCGATGCGGGATTCCGGCAAAGAGATGGCCGAGCGGGTGCGGGGCGAAATGCGATCCAGCTTCAACGCCGTGAAACCCAAGTTCCTCCGGTCGATGCACGCCAAGGTGTTCGACCGTAAAGCCTCGGAATTTCCGGCGCTCTACATCGGCTCGAAGGTGCCCTGGCTGGGCCT
>CALALQ010000057.1 GCA_937925595.1 uncultured Demequina sp.
AGAGCGCCTGCTTTGCAAGCAGGATGTCAGGAGTTCGAATCTCCTAGGCTCCACAAGAACCCCAAGTCAGAGGCCATTTCCGTTCGCGGAGCTGGCCTCTGACTTTTGCCATGCTCGGAGGTGCACCGGGCTCGTTCCGGTTGATCGCGTGCGCGTACGGGGTCTGTCTGCCTGCCGCCCGGGGCGCACCCAACTCGCCACTTTCGATCACTCTTGCCCCGCGTGTTCTTGCGGAAACTTTCCGCTGGTAGTAGGCGCGTGCGCCCGGTGCGCTCCGGTTCCTACGACGCCTGCCTTCGGGGCAGTGGGACTATCTCGATAGCTGCCTCGTCAGGCATCGGAGATAGGACGCCTGCCTTGAATACAGCGCCTGCCTTGACAGAGGCGCGTAGCAGGACGCGGATAGGCACCCGCCGCGCCGGGGTTCTGATCAATCGTGTCGAAGCGGTCAGATCCAACGTTCGTCCTCGTCCTCGTGGCTCCGCTCATTCTCGCTGCTGACGCTCACATCTCCACAGTGTCGACCGGACGGACACCTGTGGCAGCCATCGTCACCGCTGCACGGTATTGGTAGCCCGAATTGCCCGAGGAGGCATTATTCGCATGTGGTGTCGTCCGCGAGGTGAACATTCGGTGACAGAACGCGTCCCAAGGGTGCGAGTTGAATAGATGGCGTTCAATATAGAAGTATGTCGAATCAAGCCTTGCCGATCACAGTCACCGACGCGACCTTCCAGAGCGAGGTGATCGAGTCGACCCTCCCGGTCGTCGTCGACATCTGGGCCGCGTGGTGCGGGCCGTGTAAGGCGATCGCGCCGATCCTGGACCAGCTCGCCAGCGAGTACGCGGGCCGGGTCAAGATCGTCAAGCTGGACGCCGACCAGAACCCCGAGACGGTTGCCGCGGCGGGAGTCACCTCGATCCCGACCCTTGGCTTCTACCGGAACGGGGAACGGATGGACGTGCTGATCGGCGCGCACCCGAAGCCCATCTACGCGGCAAAGATCGAGGGCCTGCTCGCATGACCGACACTTTGACCCGTGCCGCCCCGAAGCGGCTCTCCACCCTCGACAAGTGGCTGCCCCTGTGGATCGGCCTCGCCATGGTCGCGGGTCTGCTCCTGGGACGGTTCGTGCCTGCCCTGTCGGGGCTGCTTGCGAAGCTCGACGTCGGCGGGATCTCCGTTCCGATTGGGCTGGGCCTACTGGTGATGATGTACCCGGTGCTCGCGAAGGTCCGCTATGACAAGGTCGCTGCCGTCACCGGGGACAAGAAGCTGCTGGTCTCGTCGCTGGTGCTGAACTGGTTGGTCGGCCCGGCCGTGATGTTCGCTCTAGCCTGGCTGTTCCTGCCGGACCTGCCCGAGTATCGGACGGGGCTGATCATCGTCGGGCTCGCGCGCTGCATCGCGATGGTCGTGATCTGGAACGACCTGGCCTGCGGTGACCGCGAAGCGACGGCTGTGCTCGTCGCGATCAACTCCGTCTTCCAGGTCGTGATGTTCTCGGTGCTGGGTTGGTTCTACCTCACGGTGTTGCCCGGCTGGCTGGGCCTGGGCACGCAGGGCCTGGAAGTCTCCGTCTGGCAGATCGCGCTGAACGTTCTCGTCTTCCTCGGCGTACCGCTGGTCGCGGGCTTCGCATCGCGATGGATCGGCGAGAAGCGTCGCGGCCGCGCCTGGTACGAGGAGAAGTTCCTCCCCGCGGTCGGTCCGTGGGCGCTGTACGGGCTGCTGTTCACGATCGTGCTGCTGTTCGCGCTGCAGGGCGACGCGGTGCTGGCGACGCCCCTCGACGTGGCTCGGATCGCACTGCCGCTACTCGTCTACTTCGGCCTGATGTGGTTCGCGGGACTGTTGCTCGGCAAGGCGCTCGGCCTCGGCTACGCACGCTCCACGACGCTCGCGTTCACCGCTGCGGGCAACAACTTCGAACTCGCCATCGCGGTCGCCATCGGAACGTTCGGCGCGGCATCCGGGCAGGCCCTCGCGGGCGTTGTCGGCCCGCTCATCGAGGTGCCCGTGCTGGTCGGCCTCGTCTACGTCTCACTCTGGGCCGCGAAGGCCTGGTTCCGTACCGACCCCTACGCCGTCGAATCGAGGACGTCATGACCGATACCGCCGTCATCTCCGACCCGGAGGCGTGCGCGCCGTCCGCGACGCATGCCATCGGCACCGAGGCCGCGACGACCGTTGCCGGGGCGCTAAAGGCGCTCGCTGATCCGCTGCGTCTGCGGATGCTCTCCGCGATCGCGACCGACCCCCGCGGAGAGTCCTGCGTGTGCGACCTCGCCGAGCTCGCCGAGGTGTCGCAGCCGACGGTCTCCCACCATCTGAAGGTGCTGAAGGAGACGGGAATGCTGCTATCCGAGCGGCGGGGTACCTGGGTGTACTACCGCATCGCGCCAGGCAAGCAGCGCGCGGTCGCGGCTCTCCTTGACGTGTTCGCTCCCGCCGCAGCCGTCACGTACGAGCCCGAAGACACCGCAGCACGGGCCGAGGCCTTGCAGCAGATGGACGCCCGCGTGACCCGCCTCGCCGAGGAACTCGCGGACGAGCTGACCGGGCTGAACCGGGAACTCGTGGTCGCGATCGTGCGCGAGTCCTACGCGGGCCTGGTGCGTTCGGCGAAGCTGACGGCGCACATGATCCCGCTGACCGAACGGTTCGCCCGGCAGCGCCTGGCCGACCTGACCAGGGATCGGGCGACCGGGGTCCCGCAGGTGCTGTTCGTGTGCGTGCAGAACGCGGGCCGCTCGCAACTCGCCGCCGCGATCGTCAACCAGCTCGCCGGGGGCAAGGTCATCGCCCGCTCCGCCGGGTCGACGCCTGCGGTGGATGTGCACCCGCACGTGAGGTCGCTGCTCGTCGAGATCGAAGGCGAACGGGAGGCAGAGACGGCGTTCCCGAAGCCGCTCACAGACGACGCCGTCCGCGCCGCGGACGTCGTGGTCACGATGGGCTGCGGCGACGTGTGCCCGATCATCCCTGGCGTCCGCTACGAGGACTGGGCTGTCGGAGACCCCGCGCTGGCCTCGCCCGAGGGCGTCGAAGCGATCCGCCACGACATCGAGGGCCGCGTCCGCGAGCTCCTCGCCACGCTCACTGATTGACAGAAGGAAACAACCATGACTGACCAGAAGCCCTCCGTTCTTTTCGTCTGCGTCCACAACGCCGGTCGCTCCCAGATGGCTGCCGGCTGGCTCCGCGAGCTCGCCGGCGGCCGCGTCGAGGTCCGCTCCGCCGGCTCCATGCCTGCCGATCAGATCAACCCGGTCGCTGTCGAGGCCATGCGCGAGGTCGGCATCGACATCACTGCCGAGCAGCCCAAGGTGCTCACCACCGAGGCGGTGCAGGACTCCGACGTGGTGATCACTATGGGCTGCGGCGACGCGTGCCCGTTCTTCCCGGGCAAGCGGTACGAGGACTGGAAGCTCGAGGACCCCGCCGGGCAGGGCATCGAGTCGGTGCGCCCGATCCGCGACGAGATCAGGGGCCGAATCGAGACTCTCCTCGAGGAGCTCCTTGCTTAGATGCTCTCGGGGCTGCGCAACGTCAGCTGGATGTCGGCAGCGCAGCAGTCGTCCTCGCAGGCCTCGGCTTCCCTAGTGTAATACATCTGTATCACGCAGAGGTAGAGATGGATCCGAGTGCTTAA
>CALALQ010000058.1 GCA_937925595.1 uncultured Demequina sp.
CGATCGCGCACGAGGCGCTCCATCGTGTCCTGCCACTCAGCCATGAGTCCTCCGAGGTGTTGTTTACCGCCTACGCATTCTCGACGAACACCTGTCGCGAATCGTTGGGGGCGGCTCCCACACGGTCTCATCGTCGCCTAGACTCCACGCATACGTAAGCCGCCGCGACAACGATGTCGTGGCTCGTCAAGGAGGACGAATGCTGTCAACGTCGGTCTCGGCCCTATCGGTCAGCACCGGAAACGTCACAACCGTTGTGGTCATTGGAATCATTGCGGCTCTTGCCCTCGCGATGTCCTGGTACCTGCGCCAGCAGGTGCTGAAGTTCAAGGACGGCACCGCGAAGATGCAGGAGATTGCAGGAGCGGTCCAGGAGGGCGCGAGCGCCTACCTGATGCGGCAGCTGCGCACTCTCGCGCTGTTCGCAGTGATCGTCTTTGGACTGCTGTTCCTGCTTCCGGGAGACGCTGGGGTGCGCATCGGCCGCTCGGTGTTCTTCCTGGTGGGCGCGTCCTGCTCCGCGATCATCGGCTACATGGGTATGTGGCTTGCGGTGCGAGCCAACGTGCGTGTCGCGTACGCCGCCACTCAAGAGGAGGGCCGCTCGCTCGGTGCCCGCATTGCGTTCCGCACCGGCGGCGCGGTGGGAATGGGCGTCGTGGGTCAGGGCCTTGGTGCCGCGGCCCTCGTGGTCTTCCTGTTCAAGGCCGACGCTCCTGCCGTGCTTGAGGGATTCGGCTTTGGTGCCGCTCTGCTCGCCATGTTCATGCGTGTTGGCGGCGGCATCTTCACCAAGGCGGCCGACGTTGGTGCCGACTTGGTCGGCAAGGTCGAGCAGCACATTCCTGAGGACGACCCCCGCAACGCGGCGACGATCGCCGACAACGTTGGTGACAACGTGGGCGACTGCGCCGGCATGGCGGCAGACCTGTTCGAGTCCTACGCGGTGACCCTGGTCGCGGCGCTCATCCTTGGCAAGGTTGCCTTCGGTGAGCAGGGCCTCGTGTTCCCGCTCATCGTCACCGCGATTGGCGCGCTCACTGCGGCGATCGGTGTGATCATCACGAAGGTGCGCAAGGGCGAGTCCGGACTGCGCGCCATCAACCGTGGCTTCTACATCTCCGCCATCATCGGCGCCGTGCTCGCGGTCATCGCCGCGTTCGTGTACCTGCCTTCGACGTTCGCTGGCTTCAACGGCTCGTCGGTTCTCGACTCCGAGGTCGCCCGCGACCCGCGCATCGTCGCCTCGATCGCCGTGCTCGTTGGCATCGCGCTCGCGGGCGTCATCCTGTGGCTCACCGGCTACTTCACTGACACCGCGAAGCGTCCCACCAAGCGCGTGGCTCGCACCTCACTTACTGGTGCTGCGACCGTCGTGCTCTCGGGAATCGGTGTTGGCCTCGAGTCCGCGGTGTACACCGCGCTCGTCATCGGCGGCTCGATCGTGCTGCTGTTCACGGTGGCCGGCGGCTCCATCGCCCTGGCGCTGTTCCTCGTGGCGCTCGCGGGCTGCGGCCTGCTGACCACGGTCGGCGTCATCGTCGCGATGGACACCTTCGGTCCCGTCTCCGACAACGCGCAGGGCATCGCCGAGATGTCCGGCGAGGTGGACGAGGAGGCTGCCAAGATCCTCACCGACCTCGACGCCGTTGGCAACACCACCAAGGCCATCACCAAGGGCATCGCGATCGCCACGGCCGTGCTCGCGGCTACCGCGCTGTTCGGCTCCTACTCCGACGCTGTCGAGAGCGCCCTGCGTGACGCCTCAGCAATCGCGGTGGACTTCAGTTACGCGATCATCCACCCGCTCACGCTCGTTGGCGTGATCATCGGTGGAGCCGTGGTGTTCCTGTTCTCCGGCCTCGCGATCGACGCGGTCACCCGCGCCGCCGGCGCGATCGTCTACGAGGTGCGTCGCCAGTTCCGTGAGATGCCGGGCATCATGACGGGCGAGCAGCGTCCCGAGTACGGCCGCGTGGTCGACATCTGCACCCGTGACTCGCTGCGCGAGCTCGCGACCCCTGGTCTACTCGCGGCCATGTCTCCGATCGTGGTGGGCATGGCGCTCGGTCCTGGCGCGCTCGCTGGCTTCCTTGCGGGCGCGATCGGCACCGGTGTGCTCATGGCCGTATTCCTCGCGAACTCCGGCGGCTCATGGGACAACGCCAAGAAGATCGTCGAGGACGGCCACCACGGCGGCAAGTACTCGCCGGCTCACGAGGCAGTGGTGATCGGCGACACGATCGGTGACCCGTTCAAGGACACCGCCGGTCCGGCGATCAACCCGCTCATCAAGGTCATGAACCTGGTGGCGCTGCTCATCGCTCCCGCGGTGGTCATGCTCACCTACGGTGACGGCGCGAACTCGGTGCTGCGCTACGGCATCGCGATCGTGGCTCTGGCCATCGCGGTTGGCGCCGTGGTGCTCGCGTCGCGTCGCTCGCACAAGGGCGGCGTCGACTCCGAGGTCGCGGCTGCTGCCGCGGCTGCGGAGGGTGATTCCGGTGAGGCTGCAGAGTCCGGGGCCGAAGCCGGGGCCAAGGCTGCGAAGAAGCCCGCCAAGGCCGCCAAGAAGTAGGTCCAGTCAGGAGGGGCGCACCTGCGGGTGCGCCTCTCTTGCTGTGTCTGGGCACCTCGCCAAGCGGCGCCCGGCCGCGCCGTCCGCTAGCGTGCCCACGTGAGCACTCCCGCGCCCGTCCTCGCCGTCGACGCCCAGCCCTCGCTGCGCAAGGACCTTGAACCGTGGACCAACGACGCCATCGCGGAGCTCATCGGTGAGCGCGCCTCTCACGCCCTCGACCGAGAGCAGCTGGTCCCCGCTCGCCTCGCCGCTCGCGACGCGGGCGACGAGCCGGTCGCCCTGCTCACCCGCCTCTTTGCCCTGGGAGACACCCTCACCGTCGCCCAACTGAATCGCGCCTTGCCGACGCTGGGCACGCAGGCCGCCGCAGCGTCGGGCCTTGTGGCGACAGCGGGGGCGAGCGATGACGACCCCGTGCGCGCGCTCATTGACCTGCGCCCTTATGAAACAGAGGACGAGCGCTGGTGGATTGCCTCCGACCTTGGCGAGGCGGTGACCGGAGCGCGACTCGAAGACGACCACGTGCTGGGCGTGGGCGGCGCGTCCCTGACGCTCGCCTCGATCACGATCCGCAATCAGGTGGGCCGCGCCCTGGACCTTGGCACGGGCAGCGGCGTCCAGGCGCTGCACGCGGCGAGCCATTCGCAGCAGGTGGTGGCCACGGACGTCTCCGTCCGCGCTCTCGAGTTCGCGGCCTTCAACGCCTCGCTCAACGAGACGGAGCTGGACCTGCGCAGCGGCTCTCTCCTCGATCCGGTGGACGGCGAGCGCTTCGACCTTGTGGTGTCCAACCCGCCATTCGTCATCACCCCGCCTGGTGCGCCGAGCTTCGAGTATCGAGACGGCGGCATGCGCGGCGACGGGATTGTCGAGACCCTGGTCCGCGGCCTCGGCGACGTGCTCGCGCCGGGAGGAATTGCGCAGCTGCTGGGCAATTGGGAGATCGGCGAGGATGGCTGGACGGCGCGCATCGAGGAGTGGCTCGACGGCACGGGTCTCGACGCGTGGGTGGTGCAGCGCGATGTCCTCGACGCCGCCCAGTATGCGGAGACGTGGTTGCGCGACGCGGGGGTGGTCCCGGAGCGCGGCCGCGCGGACTTCGATGCCGCCTACGAGGCCTACCTCAAGGACTTCGACGCTCGCGGCGTGCGCGAGGTGGGCTTCGGCATGGTGCTGCTGCGCCGCCCTTCCGGCGACACGCCGACGCTGCGGCGGCTCGAGTCCCTCGAGGGCGCCATGGCGACGGGTCACCACCTGGCGGCATGCCTTGAGGCGCACGACCGTCTCGCCGGGCTGAGTGACAAGCAGCTCCTCGATACTCGCCTCACGGTCGCGACCGATGTCACGCGAGAGGTCTATGGACGGCCGCTCCTGCCGGATCCGGAGCACATCCTCATCCGCCAAGGCGGCGGATTCGGGCGTGCCGTCCGCGCGGACACGGGCCTCGCCGGACTGGTGGGGGCATGCGATGGCGAGCTCAGCGTCGGGCAGATTCTGGGTGCCCTTGAGGCGCTGGGAGTGGAGCACGCTCGCGAGCTGCTGCCGGCCGTCAGGGAGCTCGTGGAGAACGGCATTCTCCAGTGACCTAAGTCCGGGCTGACGGGCGATTTCGGCTCTTACCGTTGAGTCTGTGATCACTCTGTCCCCGCGCCGAGCCCCCTCGAGCGACACCGTCTGGCCAGGCCGCCGCGCCGCAGTCGTTCCCGTCGCCGAATGCACAAGCCCCGAAGTGATGGAGTCGCTGCGCTCCCGCTGCTGCGTGATCGACGCGGTGGTGTTCGCCGGCTGCGAGCCGGTAGAGCAGCCAGGGGTGGCCGACGCTATGGCTGAGGTGCGCGACATGGGTTACCTCGTGGGGCTGCACACCTCTGGACAGCACCCGCATCGGCTCGCCGCCGTGCTCCCGCTGCTGGATTGGGTGGGCCTCGATGTCTCGGCGGCGAATGTCGAGGTGTGGACGTCGCTTGAGCTGATCATGAACTCCGGCGTCGACTACGAGGTGCAGCTGCCGATCAACCCCGCCGTGGACACTCGCGAGGGAGTGCTCGCGAAGGCTCGCGAGGTGATTCGCCGCGGTGCCCATGCGCCGGTGCTTGTTGGCCGCGGGATGTATGAGGTCATCCACCACGAGGACCTTCCGGACCTCGAGCGCCGGTAGCTGTTTGCCGCGGCCTGCGCGCCTAAGCGGGCAGCGCCGCCGCAATCTTGTCCCACACGCTCGGATGCGCCGTCAGCAAGCCTCGACCCCCGTCCCCGGGGTGATACTCGTCACCATTGGGTCGCGCAGACGTGAGCCCTGCCTGCTGCACCAGCAGCGCGCCTGGGGCATGATCCCAGGGCAGCGTGCGGCTGAAGTAGACGTAGTCCTTGAGGCCCTCGACCATGTCGAGGTAGTCCCAGCCGGCGCAGAAGCGGATGTCCCGCACCGGGCCCAGAGTCGCGGCGGCGGCATAGACCGCCTCCGGGTCGGCGACGAACGCGCGGGCGCCGATCGCTCCGCGCAGCGCGTCCGGGTCGTTCGGCACGGGTGCCGCGGCGCGCACCCCATCGATGAACGTTCCGACGCCGTCCGCGCCGTGCATCTCGCGGTCCACCGCCGGGTAGGTGATCCACGCGGCCACCGTCTCACCAGCACAAAGGAGGGCAACCATGCACGCGAAGTCCTCCTGGCCGTGGACAAAGTTGCGCGTCCCGTCCACCGGATCCACGACCCAGCAGGCCTCGGCGCTCGCGACCAGATCCACGAGCTCCGGTCGCGCGGCCGTCGCCTCCTCGCCCACCACCGGCACGTCTATAAGAGAGGAGAGGGCTGCGGTGATCCGACGCTCCGCCAGCACATCCGCATCGGTCACCAGATCCCACGGCGCGGACTTGGTGCGCACTTCATCAGCGGTGAGCGCACGCCACCGGGGAAGCACCTCCGCCTCGGCGGCCTCGCGCATCGCGGTGAGCACAGCGTCGGACAGTGCAGGGGTGACCAGAGGGGAAGGCATATCCCCAATGTTCCCACCCTTGAGACAGGACAAACTCCGCCGCGTATGTATTCTGTGTGCGTCCCGGCCCCAGCGCCGTGCTGAAAGCAGGAATCCATGGCCCGCAAGCTCGTAATCGTCGAGTCGCCTACCAAGTCGCGCACTATTGGCGGCTACCTTGGCGACGACTATGACGTCGTCTCGAGCATCGGTCACATCCGTGACTTGCCGCAGCCGAGTGAACTTCCTGCCGGCAAGCGCGAGGGGTCCATCGGCAAGTTCGCGGTCGACATCGAGAACGGGTTCACTCCTTATTACGTGGTGAGTCCTGAAAAGAAGAAGGTGGTCGCGGACATCAAGTCGCGACTCAAGGACGCCGAAGAGGTCTACCTCGCAACAGATGAGGACCGCGAGGGTGAGGCCATCGCGTGGCACCTGCTCGAGGTGCTCAAGCCGTCCGTCCCCGTGAAGCGACTCGCCTTCCACGAGATCACTCGCGAAGGCATCGCTCGCGCCATGGAGAACCCGCGCGACATCGACATGGAGCTTGTCGAGGCCCAGGAGGCGCGCCGCATCCTCGACCGCCTGTACGGCTACGAGGTCTCGCCGGTGCTGTGGCGCAAGATTCAGCAGGGCCTTTCCGCCGGCCGCGTGCAGTCCATCGCGCTGCGATTGGTCGTGGACCGCGAGCGCGAGCGTATGGCCTTCCAGGCCGCCGAATATTGGGACCTCACCGCCTCCTTCACCGCCGTCGAGGGGCCCGACGCTGGGCGCACCTTCGAGGCCAAGCTCACCACCGTGGACGGTCGCCGCGTCGCGACCGGCAAGGACTTCGACGACCGCGGTGTGCTGAAGAGCGACAAGGTCGAGCACATCACCGGTGCGACCGCCGGCGCGCTCGCATCGGGTCTGGCCAACGCTGAATTCACTGTGGTGGGCGTCGAATCCAAGCCCTACAAGCGTCGGCCCGCTGCGCCGTTCATCACCTCCACGCTGATCCAGGAGGCGTCGCGGAAGCTGCGCCTTGGTGCGCGCGATGCGATGCGCGTCGCCCAGGGACTATACGAGCGCGGCTACATCACCTATATGCGCACCGACAGCCCCACGCTGTCCGGCGAGGCCGTCCGCGCCGCCCGCGCACAGGCCGCCGAGCTCTACGGCTCCGACTCGGTCGCGCCCACCGCGCGCGTGTACTCCACCAAGGACACGAACGCACAAGAGGCGCATGAGGCGATCCGCCCCGCCGGCGACCGCTTCCGCACCCCCGACTCCGTTCGCGCCGAACTGCGCGGCGACGAGTTCCGCATGTACGAGCTCATTTGGAAGCGCACCGTCGCCTCCCAGATGGCCGACGCTGTGGGCACCACCTCGACGGTGCGCCTGGGTGCGCGCTCCGCGGCCGGTCACGCGGTGGAGTTCTCCGCGAGCGGCACCATCATCACCTCGCCCGGCTTCCTCGCCGCGTACGAGGAGTCGCGCGAAGAGTCCCGCTACGAGTCGGAGAAGAAGGCCGCCGTCACGGAAGCCGATGAGCGCCTTCCCCAATTGTCCGAGGGGCAGCCGGTCACAGCGTCGGACATTGAGCCGGTGACCCACTCGACCACGCCGCCGCCGCGCTTCACGCAGGGTTCCATGATCAAGGAGCTCGAGGACCGCAAGTTTGGACGTCCCTCGACGTATGCGTCCACAGTGGACCTGATTGTGGCGCGCGGCTATGTGCGCGTGGACAAGCAGGCGCTCGTGCCCACGTGGATCGCGTTCGCGATCGTGGGGCTCATGGAGCAGCACTTCTCGTGGCTCATCGACTACGACTTCACCGCGGACATGGAGGAGGACCTCGACCGCATCGCGCGGGGCGAGGCCGACATGCGCGAGTGGCTCAGCCGGTTCTACTTTGGGTCTGGCGAATCTGGGGCCGAGGGGCGCGACGAGGGACTGAAGCACCTGGTAGACGACCTGGGCGAGATCGACGCGCGGGCGGTGAACACGTTCCCCGTTGGCGACGGGATCTCGCTGCGCGTTGGTCGGTACGGGCCGTACATCGAGCGTGAGCGTGACGGCGAGACGCAGCGCGCGTCGGTGCCCGAGGACGTGGCGCCCGACGAGCTGACCGTCGCGAAGGCAGAGGAGCTGTTCGCGTCGCAGGGCGGCGAGGAGCGCGAGCTTGGCGTGCACCCCGAGACGGGGCTGCCGGTCGTCGCGAAGGCCGGCCGCTTTGGTCCGTACGTGACCGAGGTGCTGCCGGAGGACTCGAAGGCCAAGCCGCGCACCGCATCGCTGTTCAAGTCCATGCAGCTCGAGACCGTGACGCTCGAGGACGCCGTGAAGCTCATGTCGCTGCCGCGCGTCGTTGGCGTGGCGCCGGACGGCGAGGAGATCACCGCGCAGAACGGTCGCTACGGGCCGTACCTCAAGAAGGGCACGGACTCGCGGACGCTTGCGTCCGAGGATCAGCTGCTCGACATCACGCTTGAAGAGGCGCTCGCGATCTACGCGGAGCCCAAGCGGGGCCGCGGTCGCACTGCCGCGCCGCCGCTGCGCGAGTTTGGCGTGGACCCTGTGAGCGAGAAGCCGATCGTCGCGAAGTCCGGCCGCTTTGGCGACTACATCACTGATGGTGTGACGAACGTGACGATCCCTCGTGGTGACACGGTGGAGTCCTTGACGCCGGAGCGGGCCGTGGAGCTGCTTGCCGAGAAGCGCGCCAAGGGTCCGGCGAAGAAGCCGGCGCGACGCGCCCCGGCAAAGAAAAAGGCCGCGCCAAAGAAGAAGTAGGCCGGGGGGCGCGCTGGCGCCGGCGGCCGGTGAGCCCAGCGTCGGCCTCCCCACCCCCGCACCCCCTGCGTCCGCACGGCAAATGTTCTTGAGCGGCACTCCGCGCTGTCGCTCCGTGCGGGGCGTCCACGTCGCGCGAAGGATTTGCCGTGCGGACGCAGGCTGTGGACAGAGAGCGTTCGCGCCCGTTGTCCACAGAGTGCCGCCTCTCACGCGCGCCGCGATTGTCGATGGGGCACGCTCGCGCCATGGATGTCATTGCCACGCTTGCCGCGCTCCAGGGCTGCGCGCGCCGCGAACAGCTCCTCGAGACGGGTGTGACATGGGATCAGATCGAGGCTGCTCGACGGTCGGGCGACGTCTTGCGTCGACACCGCGGTGTGTACGCGCTTCCCAACGCGCCGCAGGATGTGGTCACGGCCCGCGTCTTCCGTGCCCAGGTGGGATGCGTGTCAGCCGCACGTCACTGGGGGATTCGCGAATTGCCATTCCTGGCGGCCCAGGCCACGCCGCACTTGATCGTGCCGCGCAATCGGTCACTTGCGCGCCCGGGGCTTCGAGGCCACTGGGAAGCGACAGTCCATCACTCGGACTCGTACAAGCCCCGTCAACTGTGGACACCGCTGCTGGGGGCGCTTGACCAGATGGCGGACTGCGTGGCGCCTCTGGACCAACTCATCGCAATCGACGGCGCGCTCTATGACCGCAAGATTCGCCCCGAGGATATGGGCCTCTTCGTGTGCGGCACGGAGCGGCGGCGGGAATGGCTTCGTGCTCGCGCCTCGGCACTGTCCGGGTCGCTGCTGGAGACGATTACCGGTGCCGTCCTGGACGTTGCGGGCTTCCCGGCCCAGGCTCAGAGGGAAATCTCGCGCGTGGGACGAACGGACTTCGTTCTCGAGGACGGCACGGTTGTTGAGGCGGATGGGTTTGATCCTCACGGCACGCGAAAGGCGTTCCGCGAAGATCGCCGACGCGGACGCGAGCTGCAGCTTCAGGGTCGCGGCCTGCTGCGATATGCATTCGAGGACGTCGTGTGGAGTCCACTCAACATGATTCTCGATGTCGCGAGGCAGGTGGGGCGCGATCCCCGCCCAGACTTCCGTGCGCGTTGGCGCGAAATCACGTCCCCCACCGGCTTCCGCACGGCAAATCCTTCCGGTCGAGAGTTCACCTCGTTCCCGTAAGCGGGGCGCCGCGGTCCCGCACTCGATTTGCCGTGCGGACGCAGGGTGCGCGGGGTCGCGACCCCGCCGCGACCGCGCCTCGTGACCCCGCCGCGACCGCGCCCCCGCCGCACGCCCTCGCCACTACTCTGAAACTCGCCCACAACGTTTCTGCGCAGCACAGCGTTTTGGGGCCAGAAGAGGAGAGTCATGGCCGACTTGGACGAGGTGCTCGCGGGGCTGACCCGCACAGCTGGGCCTCGCCTTGCCGCCTACGGCTTCATCCTCACCGGCTCGCAGTCCGACGCGGAGGAACTTGTGCAGGAGGCGATCGTCAAGACGTTCGTTCGCCGGCCGCGCCTGAGCGACCCTGCGGCCGCGGAGCAGTACGTGCGGCTCGCGATGAAAACCCTGATAATCGACCGTTCCAGGAAGGCCCGACGCTGGCGCGACAAAGCGCCGACCCTCGCCGCTCCTGCGGTTGAGTTGGAGCCGGTCACCGCTATCTCGACGCGCGTCGCGGTGGAGAAGGCGCTGCAGTCGCTCACCCCGCAGCAGCGCATCGCGGTCGCCCTCAGGTACTGGGACGACCTCACCGTGCCGGAGGTCGCGGCGGCGATGCGGCTGAACGCGGGCACAGTGAAGCGCTACCTTCACGACGCCGCGGCGGTGCTGCGTCCCCTCCTTGGCGAACACATCGAGCCCGATGACGACGAGGGCATCCGCGTCGTCGGAGTGAGGAGGCGGCGATGAGCGACATGCTTGACCGCCTTGAGCAGATCGCGGGCGAGGCTGGCGCGGACGCTGGCACCCGCCTGGCGACTCCGGATGTCACGGCGAAGCTGCAGGCCCAGATCACCCACGGAGTCCGGAGGCGCCGCACCGTGACCGGAGCGCTCGCTGCCGCCGCGGTCGTGGTGCTGGGCACAGCGTCGGTCATTGTTCCCCAGCTGGTCGAGACGCCCATGCCGCCGGCCGCGACCCCAACCCGCGAGGTGGTGAACAGCTCTGAGTCGCTGCTCACCTACAGCGACGGGTCGATGCAGGTGGTGACGTCCGTCGGCAAGAGGGTGCATATCCCGGCGCCCGGTGAGGACTCGCCGCGTTATACGGGCACGGCCGTCAAGGACGCATGCCGCGCGGACCCGGCGGAGCTGGCACCCGGCTGGACGCACGAGTTCCCTGAGGCGTGGCAGCTGATGAGCTTCGGCAGGCCGCTCAGCATCGACAAGGACGGGCACCACGTGCTCACGCAGGGCCAGGCGGTGGAGAAGGGCTCGGGCTACCGCTCCACGCTGTTCGCGGCAAGTGTGGACGTTGACCCTGCTATCGCGCCGTATGTGGTGATGAGCGTCAATGTCTACGTGCTCGCGCCGGACGGCCGCATCGCCTACGTCGCTTCGCACCTCGAGTCGCGGCCCAGCATCCAGTACTCGGGTACCAGGGGCACCGCGACGTACACCGCTACGGCCACGACGCGCGGGATCGACTCCTACGCGGAGTGCCGCGAGGTGACGCGCACACTCAGCGGTGAGGCGCCAGAGAACGTCTACTACTTCCACATCAAGGTGTTCGTGAACGACGGTGCGGGCCACATCAACCCGCTGGGCGCTCACAACTCATGGATCTCTGTCACCAAGGAGGGAGCATGACAGCCACCGCCGTACGTCCGCTGACGCACCGCCTCCAGGACCCCCTGGACGCGCCCTCGCTGCGCTGGGGCGTCATAGGCGCGGGGTGGATCGCCGACGTGTTCGCCCGGTCCACCCTGGGACACACGCGCTCCACGATCCAGGCGATTGCCTCGCGCGATGCGCACCGGGGCAACCTCTACGCATCGAAGTACAACGTCCCCACCGTCCGCTTTGGCGACGGTGCCTACGAGCGTGTGGTCGATGACCCGGACGTGGACGCGATCTACATCGCCACGCCGCATGCGCTGCACCGCGACCACGCGCTGCTCGCGATCGAGGCGGGCAAGCCCGTGCTCGTGGAGAAGGCGTTCACGCGCAACGCCGCGGAGGCACGCACGGTCGTCGACGCGGCAAGGCGCAACGGCGTGTTCTGCATGGAGGCCATGTGGACGCGCTTCCTCCCCCACATGGTCGAGGCCCGGCGCCTCATTGCGGACGGCGCCATCGGCGACATCGTTCACGTGAGCGCGGACTTTGGCGGCTCTCCTGAGTACAACCCCAACGACCGCAACTTCAGCCCCGAGCTCGCTGGCGGTGCGCTGCTCGACCTCGGCGTCTACCCCGTGAACTTCATCCACGACATGCTCGGCGCGCCTACCAACCCGGGCGCCATCCGCGCCCTGGGCGCCCTCGCACCAACTGGCGTGGATCTCAGGGAGACGATCGTGCTCAACTACCCGGAGCGTCGGGCCATGGGAACCGCCCTGTCATCCTTCGCCGCGGACACCGCCCGGCTCGCGACCGTCTCCGGCACAGAGGGCCGCATCGACTTTGGCCACGACTACTACGGCCCGGCGGGCTTCACCCTGGTGCGAGCGGGACGCCGCGAGCTCGCGTTCACGCAACAGACTCAACTTGGCTGGCAGTACCAGGTCGCCGAGGTCGCCCGCTGCGTGCGCGCGGGCGCCACGGAGAGCGCGATCATGCCACTCGACGCCACGCTCGAGGTCATGGAGATCCTCGACGAGGCGCGCCGTCAGTTGGGCGTGCGGTACCCGGGCGAGTAGCGACGCGCGGTCAGCAGTCCCATTCCCAGGAGCAGCAGTAAGCCCGACGCTGCCACCAGTTGGGCGATGGCGATGCCGTTGCGCCACGGTAGCGGCGCGAGACCTGCGCTGACAAGGGCTTTCCGATCAAAACTCCTGCTAACGGGCCGGTAAGCCCTGAGGGAAGGAGGCCAGCGTCGGCTCCCACTACGCTTCATTCCATGACAGCACCCAACCCCCACGACGCCCCCGCCATCCGCTGGGGAATCCTCGGCGCCGGCGGCATCGCCCACAAGCTCGCGCAGGCGGTGAACCAACACACGGCGAGCACCGTGGCCGCGGTCGCCTCCCGTACGCCGGCCAAGGCGCAGGCCTTCGCGGATGAGGAAGGCGTCGAGCTCGCCTTCGAGTCCTATGAGGAGTTGGTGGGCCGCGACGACATCGACGCCGTGTACGTGGCAACCACCCACAACGACCACCACAACCCCGCGCTGCTCGCGATTGAGGCTGGCAAGCCCGTGCTCGTCGAGAAGGCGTTCACGCAGAACGCCGCGCAGGCCCGCCAGGTCATCGACGCCGCCCGCGCCAAGGGCGTCTATGTCCAGGAGGCCATGTGGACGCGCTGGCTGCCGCACATCGTGGCGCTGCGC
The DNA here is from genome assembly GCA_937925595.1 of uncultured Demequina sp. The sequence goes on from CALALQ010000058.1 coordinate 12,825, forward strand.
GAGACCATCGCCCGCGGTGACATCGGCGACGTCGTCACCATCCAGGCCGACCACGGTCAGCCCATTGCTCACGTCCCGCGCCTGCAGCGCCCCGAGCTGGCCGGCGGCGCGCTCCTCGACCTTGGCATCTACCCGGTTTCCTTCGCCTTCGACATCCTTGGCAAGCCCGACGCTGTCACAGCGGTCGGTCAGCTCACCGAGACGGGCGTCGACGGTCAGGTGTCGATGGTCTTCGACTACGAGGCCGCGCAGGCGTCGCTCACCACGACGATGTGGGCTCGCACCCAGGTGCAGGCCGTGATCTCCGGCACCGAGGGCCGCATCGAGGTCGCCGACATGTTCTACGCGCCCAGCACGTGGCGACTGGTTCGCAAGGATGGCACCAGCTGGGAGTTCGATGGTCGCGTGGACAATGGCTTCCAGTACGAGGCTGCCGCGCTTGCGCGCAACGTTGCCGAGGGTCGCACCGAGTCCGAGGAGCTGCCGCTGAGCGAGACCCTCGAAATCATGGAGACGCTCGACGAGATCCGTTCGCAGATCGGTCTGGTGTACCCCGGGGAGTAGGTCAGCCCGTGAAGTCGGGTTCCGCCTCGACCGGCTCGGCTCCGGGTGCGGCGGACTCGAACAGCGCGCGCCCGCCCATCCACCGAGTGTCGTTTCCGAGCCAGTAGGCGCTGAACTGGGTTCCGTCGGCCTCGAAGTTCTGCAGCGTGGGCTCGTCGATCACCGCGTAGCGGAGCACCTGGCCCTGACCAGGGTGGAGGCGGCGGCAAGCGCCGCGATGGAGGCGAGCGCTACGGCGCTCAGGGTGATCTGACGCTTCATGATGAAGTGGCTCCTCAACTTGGTGCGCACCATCGCGCGCGATAAACATACCGGACAGGGCCGTCCGGGGATCTTGGGCGGAGCCGCAATACACACCCTGTCGCTCAGATCGCCGCTCAAGGTACATTTGCCCAGTGCGTATTCGCGGACTGAGGGCCGCGGTCGGCGCCCTTGCGGTGCTGGCCGCCATGACTGCCTGCTCAAGTGACCCAGAGCCCACGGCGAGTTCGCCTGCTCCGGTGACCACGCCGTCGGACACTGCTTCTATTTCTGCCAGCCCGGCGCCCAGCGAGGACCCCAACCTCTTCACGTCCACCGTGGCGTACGTCAAGGGCAGCTCGGTGAAGGTCTACGACAAGCCGTACGGCGAGGTCGTGATGACGCTCAAGGCCAAGGACGTGCTCACCGTCCCCGACAAGACGCCACTCGTGCTGCTCGCCAAGACCGTTCAGAAGGACGGCATCGAGGTGTACCTGCCTGTGCGTCCCAATGGCACCACCGGCTGGGTGGAGCCGCGCGACGTGCAGCTGTACGCGACCGACTATCAACTCGACGTCTTCATCAAGGACCACGAGCTGGTGCTGTCCAAAGGCGGTGAGGAGCTGGGCCGGTACCCCATCGGCACCGGTCGCGACGAGCTCCCCACCCCCGGCGGCGTCTACTTCATCCGCGAGCTGCTTGCGCCGCCCAACCCCAAGGGCGCCTACGGACCCTACGCGTACGGCCTCAGCGGCTACAGCCCCGTGCTCGACAACTTCAAGGGCGGCGACGCGGTGATCGGCATCCACGGCACCAACGACCCCAGCTCGATCGGCAAGGACGTTTCGCACGGCTGCATCCGCCTCAGTAACGACGCCATCACGGAGTTGGTGGAGACCTGGCAGCTGCCGCTCGGCACGCCTGTGTATATCCACGACTGACGTGTCCGCCCAGCCCGGTAGCGTTGGACGCATGAGCGGCGTGTGGGTGGTCTTCGAAGGCGGCGACGGCGTGGGCAAGACCACCCAGATCGCTCGCCTTGAGAGCGCGCTGCGCGAGCGTGGGGCCGACGTTGTGGTCACCAGAGAACCCGGCGGCACCGAACTTGGGGTCCAGCTTCGCGCCGCAGTGATGCACGGCGACCATGTCGCTCCGCGCGCCGAGGCGCTCCTGTTCGCCGCCGATCGCGCACACCACATCTATTCAGTGGTGCGGCCCGCGCTGGAGCGCGGTGCCGTGGTGCTGCAGGACCGCTACCTGGATTCGTCGATCGTGTATCAGGGTGGAGCTCGCGGCCTTGGCGACGAGGTCGAACGCATCTCGCTGTGGGCCACAGAAGGCGCCATCCCTGACCTCACCGTGCTGCTCGACATGGAGCCCACTGCTGACCGGCTCGCGGGGGACCTCGACCGACTGGAGCGGGAGACCGTCCAGCACGCTGAGGAGATGCGCCAGGGCTACCTCGCGCTCGCGGCCCGTGCCCCGGAGCGCTACGCGGTCATCGACGCCGCCCGCTCCATCGACGAGGTCGCCGCAGATGTGCTCGCCGCCGTAGAGAAGGTGCTGCCGTGAGCGTGTGGGACGACGTCGTAGGCCAGGAGCGGACCCTCACTGCGCTCAAGGCCGCCGTGGGCGATCCCACGGCGATGACCCATGCGTGGCTCGTGACCGGTCCTCCTGGCTCCGGTCGCTCCAATGCGGCGCGCGCCTTCGCCGCGGCCCTGCAGTGTGAAAAGGGCGGCTGCGGCCAGTGCGCATCGTGCGCGCAGGTGCGCGCCGGCACCCACCCCGACGTCAAGCGAGTCGCCACAGAGAAGGTCACCATCTCCATCGACGAGGTGCGAGACCTCATCTCCGTGGCGCAGCAGGCGCCAAGCAACGGCCGCTGGCGCGTCATCATCATCGAAGACGCCGACCGCATGACCGAGCGCACCTCCAATGTGCTCCTCAAGTCCATTGAGGAGCCGCCGCCGCGGACCGTGTGGCTGCTGTGCGCGCCGTCATCGCAGGACGTCGCGGTCACCATCCGTTCTCGCTGCCGGGTTGTCTCGCTCGTGACGCCAACGGCCGACGCTGTGGCTCAGCTGCTCGTCGAGATCGACGGGGTGCCGGAAGACTTGGCACTCGAGGCGGCGCGCGCCGCCCAGTCGCACATCGGAGTAGCCAGGCGATTGGCGCGCGACCCCCAGGCCCGGGCTCGCCGCTCTCAGGTGCTCGCGCTCGCGACCGAGATCCGCGGAGTGGGCGATGCGGTGCTGGCCGCCGCCGACCTGGTCCAGGTGGCGGAGGATGACGCCAAGGCGGTGTCCGAAGAACGTGACGGCGCAGAGCGCGCCGAACTCATGGCGATGCTCGGAGCCGACGAAGGCGGCAGGCTCCCTCCCGCGCTCCGCGCCCAGGTCAAGCAGCTCGAAGAGGACCAGAAGCGCCGGGCCACGCGCATGAAGCGCGACGTGCTCGACCGCGCCATCCTCGACCTCATGAGCCTGTACCGCGACGTGGCGTGCGTGCAGGTGGGCGCCGACGTTCACCTCGTCAACGAGTCCCACCGCGGCCACATCGAGGAGCTCGCCGCGCGCAGCACCTTGGCTGACACGGTGCGCTGCCTCGACGCCTTGGGCGAGGCCCGCATTCGCCTCGCCGGCAATGTGGCGCCGCTTCTTGCCATCGAAGCGATGACTCTTGCCCTGCGCCCGTTGGACGCAGGACGCTCTGCCGGCGCCGCACGTCGGTGAACTAGGGTTGCCCCATGATTCGCTCTCGCGTCGCGATGTCCCTTGCCGCAGCGTCGGCCCTTGTCATGGTGCTGTCCGCTTGCGTGCCCGATCGCAACCAGGTGACCCCCACCGCTGTGCCGTCGGGGGTGCCCACCAATGCGCCCGGCGGCGACATTTACGAGCAGGAGATCCAGTGGGAGACCTGCGGCGAACTTGAGTGCGCGACCATCCAGGTGCCGCTCGACTGGGGCAACCCTGGCGGAGAGACCATCGACCTCAAGCTCAACAAGATCCCGGCTGAGGGCGACAAGCAGGGGTCGCTGCTGCTCAACCCGGGCGGGCCGGGCGGCTCTGGCCTGGATCTCGCCGAGTACTTTGGCGCGATCGCGGGAGACGAGCTGCTTGAGGCGTACGACATCATTGGGTTCGACCCGCGCGGCGTGGGCGAGTCCTCGCCCGTCAACTGCGGCGACAAGGACGTCGTGGACACGTACATCGTCACCGATTGGCCGCTCGACACCCAGGAGGATGTGGACGCCGCCAACCAGCGCAACGTCGAGTTCGCCAAGGTGTGCGAGGCCAACACGGGCCGCCTCATCGAGAACATCGACACGCCTTCCGTGGCGCGCGATATGGACCTCATTCGCGCCCTCGTTGGCGACGAGAAGCTCAACTACCTGGGCTTCTCCTACGGCACCAAACTGGGCGCCACCTACGCGCAGCTGTTCCCTGAGAACGTGGGCCGCCTGGTGCTCGATGGTGCAACGGACTTCCTGTTGCCGGAAGAGGAGCAGGCCTACGGCCAGGCCAAGGGCTTCGAGGAGGCGCTCGAGGCGTTCATCGCGTGGTGCCTCAAGGAAGACGGCTGCCCGCTCGAGCGCAGCATCACGCTCGCGAAGAAGCAGATCCACGAGCTCACCACGAGCGCCATCGACAACCCCTTCCCCGGCCAGGGCATCAAGGTGAACGGCAACCTCATGGTCTACGGCATCGTCGTGACCCTGTATGACGAGGGTTCGTGGCCGTACCTCAAGACCGCGCTCATCGAGGTCATCGAGACCGGCAGCGCCACGATCATGGGCCAGCTCGCGGACTTCTACCTCGACCGCTCCTCGGAGAACGGCGACTACCTCACCAACTCCACCGTGGCGTTCACCGCAATCAACTGCCTCGACGCGGTGCCCGAGGAGCCGTGGACCATCGCCGACGTCGCCGAGTTCCGCGAGTACATGGAAGAGGCATCGCCCACGTTCGGCTGGTGGTTCGCGGCGTCCACGGGCTGCAGCGACTGGCCCTTCACCGCGAGCGAGCACATCACCACGCTGGACAAGGCGACCTCCGTCTCGCCCATCCTCGTGATCGGCACCACCGGCGACCCTGCCACCCCGTACGAGTGGGCGGAGTCCCTCACCCAGCGACTGGGCAACGCCACGCTCCTCACCTACAAGGGCGAGGGTCACACCGCGTACGGCCGCTCCAACCAGTGCATCATCGACGCGGTCGACAATTGGCTGGTCCACGGAGAGATGCCGGATTCGGGAACTGTGTGCTGACCCGCTACACTTTCTGACTGGCCCGGTGGTCGATTCGATTGCAGGGCCGCGCCGCCTTAGCTCAGTCGGCAGAGCGATTCACTCGTAATGAATAGGTCGTGGGTTCGATTCCCACAGGCGGCTCCACTGGCCCGGTTTCTCGCAGAGAGGCCGGGCCGTTTGCTTTGTGGGGTGGGTGCTGCCCGGCCGCGGCGCCGCGCCCCAACTCAGAGCGCGGTAATGGGACATGAGGTCCGGGTTTCGGAGATCTGTGTCTCCTAATGGGACATCAGGTCCGGCGCGGCCCTCATCCCCGCCCTGAGCGAACCTCAGGCCCAACGCTGTGGTCGCGCCACGCGCCACGCTCCCGACGCGCGCGACACTCACCACGCTCCATACTCACCCCACTCGCCGAGCGGACCTCATGTCCCATTACCGTGCAAGGATTCGCGAAAGCCGGACCTCATGTCCCATTACCGCGCACGGGTGGCGCGGCTGGGGCCACGCGGGGCGCAGCACGGCGCGCACGCGGCGCAGTACGGCGCGCAGGCGCAGCCAGCTCAGGTTGCGCCGCCGCCAACTCACGCGCAGCCAGCTCAGGCAAACAGCTTTTCGAACTCCCGCACCATCTTCCACGCGCCTCCCGCAGTGTTCGACAGCACGGTCGCCACACGCCCGGTCTCGGGATCAAACGTGGACCTGTACGACTGCCCTACGTCGCAGCCCTCCATGATCCACTGCTTGCCGCTCCAGCTGAGCCACATGCCAAGGCCGTACTGCATCTCCTCATCGGGAACCTGGTTGCGCGGCCGCGCCATGAGCTCAACATGCTCAGCACTCACGAGCTCCCCGCCGGCCAGCGCCCGCCAGAACCTCACAGTGTCGTTGGCGTTGGTGAACGCGCCACCGTCGCCGGAGGGCACCACGGGCAGATGGAAGATGTTCGTCTGATCGCCCTCGTTGAAGACGTAGCCCAGGGCCACGTCGGCAGGCAGCGAGTCCGTTCGCAGCGCAGCGGTCGCCACGAGCCCTGCGGGCTTCACCACCTCGTCATCAAGCAACTCGGCATACGGCTTGCCGGTCACGCGTTCGGCGATGACCGCGGCCACCATGAACCCGCCGTTGTTGTAGCGGAACGCGGTGCCGGGCTCTTCGCGCTGCGGTCGGCCGTCGAGGATTGGCAGGAACGCCTCGGCAGTCGCGAGCTGCTGGACGGGCACCTCAAGGATGTAGTCCTCGAGTTCGTACTCGTCCTCGTCCAGATAGTCGCCAATGCCCGACGTGTGGGTCAGGAGCTGCTCGAGCGTCACCTCTGGCGCAATGAGGGGAAGGTCGTCGCCCAGCCAGGTGCGCACGGGTTCGGTGAGCGATAGGACGCCGCGCTCAACGAGCCGCAGCACGATCACGGCGGTGAAGGTCTTGGATGCGGACGCGACGCCAAAGCGCGTCTCGACCGTCATGGGGACTCGTAAGGCGCGGTGGGCCCAGCCACGAGCCAGTTCAAACTCTCGCCCGTCTGGACCATCTACGGTGGCGACGCCGGTGAAGGCCCCGACCACATCGTCGGGCAATTCCATACTCCCCACTATATGGAGAACGGCCCTCCCCCGGCTGAGACGGGGGAGGGCCGCGGGGCGCGCGCCGGTGGACTATCCGGCGTACTGCGCCTCCGCTTCGACCGCATCCGCGGGCGGAGCGTCCAGCTCATTGTGGACTTCGGTGGGGGGACCGGCCACGCAGAGCGGGGTAGGCGGCGGGTAGTTCAGGTGCACCGTCAGGGTCGGGTTCACCTCGACCTCGACGTCCACACCGTCCCTGGTCCAGCCAAAGTTGTCGTCACCGACGGACACCCACTCGTCGTCGATGTACGCCCATCCGGGCCAGCCCGTCGCGGTCCAGCTGCCGTCACCGTTGTCGGTGGCGGTGGCGCCGGGCCACAGGAACTTGCCGGATCCGATCGGCACCGTCTTCACGAAGGTCTCGGACTTGCCGGGAGCCGTGAAGGTGAAGGTCGCAGTTCCGTCGTCAGTCGACAGACCGTTGGGGTCGTTGAGCTTGACGTCGTACTCGATCCACGGGACGTCGTCCACGCACTGCGAGGCGACGATGGTGCCTTCGAGGCTCGGCGGCTCGCAGAGCTCGGAGTCAATCTCCTCCTCGCTCACCACGTAGGTCTCGCCGTAGACCTTGTCCTGGAGCACCCACTTGAGGGTCTCCCAGTCCCACTCGTAGTCCTGCGTCCAGTCACGGGCGGTGGTGGTCACAGTGGACTTGCCGTTGTAAGGCACCACGCACTCGTAGGTGGGCGGGTAGGTCTCCGTGCCGTTGAGGCCCTCGGGCTTGTCCGGGATGCACTCCTCGGCGTTGACGATCTGCGTCAGCTCCTCGTCAATGAAGGGGTCAGAGTAGACCTTGTCCTGCAGCTCCCACTTGCCGAGCTGCTGGTTCCAGGACCAGTCCTGAGTCCAGGTCTTCTTCCACGTGTAGAGGTACGCGGTGCCGTTGCCCGGCTCGACGCACTCACGGCTCTCCGGCAGCAGCTCCTCACCGCTGTACGGGTCGGGCTTGCCGGGAATGCAGGACTCGTCGTCCACGTAGACCTTCTTGACGAAGATCGGACCGGAGTAGACCTTCTCGGCCCAGTCCCAGGTCTGCGTGGTGGCGTTCCACACGGGCTGCTGGGTCCAGGTCTTCTTCCAGGTCACCTTCTTGGCGGTGCCGTTCAGGGGGTCAACGCACTCCTGAGTGTCCCAAGACTCCTCGCCGCTCTTGGGGCCAGGCTTGGGCGGGTTGCAGGAGTTGCCGACCTTCTTGAACTTCCACGCGGTGCCAAGACCACCAGGGATCAGGTGCTCGGTGGGGTTGTTAGGTCCGTAGAGCACGCCGCCTGCGATGAGCGCAGCCGTGGTCTCGTCGTCGTAGTAGATGTCGATCTGGTAGCAGCCCCAGCCGATGTTGTTGAGGTAGCTGTCCAGCGCGTTGAGGTTGGGCGTGCTCTGCTTCTCGTGCGTCACGTACTTCTGCGGAGGCGTCCACACAGGGGAGTTGTTGTTCCAGCCACCCATGCGCCACGCGACGATCACGTAGCACGGCTTGATCTCGTGCTTGGCGAGCGTGCGGACCTGGGTCTCCTGAGTGACCACCTTGTTCTCGTGGTCAAGAACCCACTGGCCGTTCTTCCACTTGTAGGGGGTGACGGTCTTGGTGCGAGTCTGGGTCACCTCGGTGGCGCCACACTCGATCTTGCCGTCCTTCCACTTGCCGTACTCGACCTTGGGGGCCTTCTCCGCGGGCTGACCACAGATGATCTCGCCCTGCCAGTGGTAGTTGGTGCCGGCGACCTGCACCCAGGTCACTGCGTAGTAGGTCCAACCGGGCCACTGCGAGTGCGACTTGAAGTCAAACGTCTTGGTGCCGCTCCAGGTGCCGGAGTCCTTGTGGAAGTTCAGGGTCTTGGTCGCGTTGGTCGCGAGGTTCTTGAACTTCACGTTGACGTCGTTGGCCTGGCCAGCGGGGATGTTCGAGGGGTACTTGACGATCAGCGCGTCGCAGCTAGGTGCGTCGTAGCGCCAGTCCCAGTCGAACGGGGGCTCGTACCCGGGGCAGCTCTCGATGCCGGGGTCGCTGCCGCCAATCTGGATGACGACCGACTTGCCGTGCTTGTCCGGGAACTCGTCGCCGACCTTGGGGTTGCCGTCGCCGATCGCGTTCTTGGAGACGTGCACAAGGCCGTCGTTGCCCTTCTTGAGGACTTCATCGCCCCCTGGCGTGGTCGTGTACTTACAGACCCACACCTTGTCGTCATGGTCATTGCCCCCAGGCGATGCCTGTGCGGGGCCGGTGAACACCAGGGCGACCAGTGCCACCGCAAGTGCTGCGAGGGTTTTCCTCAGCATTTTCGTTCCTCCCAGTAACGAGGTCTGTCCGGGTTCTCCGCGTAGTCCATGCGCAGACGGATGCCTCGACTAGGCAATACAAGGGCGGCGAAAAGTGACCGTCAACGGCGTTCGCAGGGGGGTGTAGACGTCAATTACAGATGTATACGGGTGTGACAAATGTGAACAAAGAAAACAAGATAACCGCGGCGTGGCATCTTGGCAGTGTCCGATTTTTCGCTATTTACCAGGCCCTACGGCGCAGTGGGCAAACTAGGACACACCGCCCGACGCTGTGGGCACCATCCGCGACCAGTCCGCGATCCGTTCGGTCCAGTTCCGCCACCACTCGTGCTGGTGGATCTTGCACGGTGTGGAGAGTCGAACCGGGCAGGATCCACCATTAGGACGGGGGTTTCAGGACTCTCGACCCTCCCGGCGGACGCACCCTCGCGTGGAACAATGGCGGCGTGACCGCGACCGACGCCAGCACAGCGCACGCCTCCACAGCGCACGCCAGCACAGCGCACGCCGCCGCGGCGAAGGACATCGCCGCCGCGCTGCGCAGCGCCATCGACGGCGAGGTCGACACGTCAGCCCGCCGCCGCGCGGAGTACTCAACGGACGCCTCCAACTACCGCGTGGTTCCGCAGGTAGTCGCCTACCCCCGCGATCGCGCAGACCTCGAAGCCACCCTCGCCACCGCCCGCGAGCTCGCCCTCCCCATCACGATGCGCGGCGGCGGCACCTCGGTCGCGGGCAACGCGATTGGCCCCGGCCTCGTCATCGACACCAGCCGCCACCTGACCCGCATCCTGGACGTCAATACCGAGGAGCGCACCGCGCGCGTCGAGCCCGGTGTGATCATGTCCACCCTCCAGCGCCACATCGCCGCGACCGGCCTGCGCTTTGGCCCGGACCCCAGCACCTCCACCCGCGCAACCTTCGGCGGCATGATCGGCAACAACGCCTGCGGCCCCCACGCCGTCGCGTTCGGCCGCACCGCGGACAACGTCATCAGCCTCGACGCAATCGACGGAACGGGCCGACGCTTCACCGCCTCACGCGGCGACCTCACCCCCATCCCGGGCCTCGAGGACCTGGTCAAGGCCAACCTCGCCCTCATCCGGACCGAGTTCGGTCGCTTCTCCCGCCAGGTCTCCGGCTACAGCCTCGAGCATCTGCTCCCGGAGCTGGGCGGCGACCTCGCCCGCTTCCTCGTGGGCACGGAAGGCACGCTCGCCACCGTCCTCGACGCCACCGTCCGCCTGGTTCCGGTCGCCCCGCATCGCATCACCTTGGTGCTCGCCTACAAGGACATGCCCAGTGCGGCGGACGCTGTGGTCCCCCTCCTCGCCCACAAGCCTCACGCTGTCGAGGGCTTGGACGCTCGCCTGGTCCGTCGCGTCGCCGAGTTCCGCGCCACCGGCGAGATCCCGGAGCTACCGCGCGGCGCCGGCTGGCTCTTCATCGAGGTGGGCGCGGACACCGAGGAAGAGGCGCGGGAGAACCTCGCGAACATCATCCGCGACTCGGGCACCGAGAGCTACCGAGTAGTAGAGGACCCCAAAGAGGCGGCCCAACTGTGGTCCATTCGCGCTGATGGCGCGGGACTTGCCGGCCGCAGCGATGAGAACAAGGAATGCTGGCCCGGCTGGGAGGACGCGGCGGTTCCCCCGCAGAACCTGGGCTCCTATCTGCGCGACTTCGATGACCTCATGCAGCGCCACGGCGTCTCCGGCCAGCCGTTCGGGCACTTTGGCGACGGCTGCATCCACGTGCGCCTCGACATTCCCCTCCAACACGACGGCCAACCGCTGCGCGCCTTCATGGAGGACGCCGCCGCGCTCGTCGCGTCCCACGGCGGCAGCCTCAGCGGGGAGCACGGCGACGGCCGCGCCCGAAGCGAACTGCTCCCCGCGATGTACTCGCCCAAGGCCATCGAGCTGTTCAAGGCGGTCAAGCACCTCTTTGACCCCAACAACCTGCTCAACCCCGGTGTCCTCGTAGACCCCGCCCCGCTGGACCAAGACCTCCGCCGCCCGAGCGCTCCGCCCGTTCCAGCGTCGGGCGGATTCGCCTTCCGCCACGACCACGGCGACCTCACCCAGGCCGTCCACCGCTGCACCGGCGTGGGCAAGTGCCGCGCGGACGCGATCGGCACCGGCAGCGGCTTCATGTGCCCGTCGTATGCTGCCACTGGTGACGAGAAGGACGTGACCCGCGGTCGCGCTCGTGTGCTCCAGGACGCCATCAACGGCACCTTGGTCAAGGGTCTCAACGACCGCGCCGTCCGCGAGAGCCTCGACCTGTGCCTGTCCTGCAAGGCCTGCTCCAACGACTGCCCCAGCGGCGTGGACATGGCGGCGTATAAGTCGGAGGTGCTGCACCGCCGCTACAAGGGCAAGCCCCGCCCGGTCGCGCACTACTCGATTGGCTGGCTGCCGCGCTGGCTCAAGGTCATCGGAGTCGCGCCTCGCGTGGTCAACGCGGTCCTCAAGCCTCGCTGGATTCAGCGCACGGCAGTCTCGGTCGCCGGTATGGATGCCCGACGCTCGCTCCCCAGATTTGCCCCCACACCTTTCCGCCGCAGCCAGGTGGCACAGCGCAGGGCGGCGGACACCATCAAGTGCGCTTCGACGGAAAACCGCGTGGTGCTGTGGGCCGATTCGTTCACGGACGGCATCGAGCCGCAGATCCCAGAGGCCATCGTGCGCGTACTCGAGTCGGCGGGCTTCGAAGTACTCGTCTCCGCTGGTGACGCGTGCTGCGGCGTCACGTGGATCTCCACGGGCCAGTTGGATGGTGCTCGCAAGCGCCTCAACCACCTCGCCGAGATCCTCGGCCCGTACGCCGTCAACGGCATCCCGATCATCGGCGTGGAGCCCAGCTGCATGGCGGTGCTGCGCGGCGACATCGTGGACCTGCTCCCTGACGACCCCCGCGCCCACGCGATCCGCGCCAACACCTTCACGCTTGCGGAGGTGTTGACCGGCCGTGCGCAGGTCAAGCCCCGCGAGGGATGGACGCCCCCTTCGCTTGAGGACGTCACCGCCGTGGTGCAGCCGCACTGCCACCAGTACTCGGTGGTGGGCTTCGATGCCGACCGCGAGCTGCTCGCGACGGCGGGCGCGAAGGTGACCGAAGCGTCGGGCTGCTGCGGCCTTGCCGGCAACTGGGGGACCGAGCGCGGGCACTATGACCTGTCCGTGAAGGTGGCGGAGAACTCGCTGCTGCCCAAGCTGCGCGCCGCCGAGCCAGGCACTGTCTACATCGCGGACGGCGTGAGCTGCCGCACCCAGGCCGATGACCTCGCGGACGTCAAGGGCCGCCACCTCGCGCAGCTCCTCGCCGAGCGGCTGTAAGCGCCGGGGCAGCCCGCGCCGCACCGCTCAAGATGGTGGATTCTGCCTGGTCTTGATGCCAAGACCAGGCGAATTCCACCAGCAGGGAGTTTGGGGGTGGGGGATCAGGCAGAATCCACCATTTCGTGGGTGGCCGTGGGTGCCGGTCGCGTCAACGCCCGACGCTGCGGTCACCTAGGAGTTGAGCCGCGCCAGTTGGGCGTTGCGCGCGTCGCGATAGACCTGCCGACACCAGTCTTGGCTGTACATCAGTTCGTCGAAGGTGAAGTGCACAGGCGTGTAGCCGATCGAGATCAGTGCGGCGTCGCGCTCGTGATCCGCGAGGCGGTCCTCGGCCTTGGTGTGCGTTGCTCCGCCGTCAAACTCGAGCGCGAGCCTGGTCACCGGGTCCGCCGCATCGATATAGCGCGTCCTGCCCATGGCCTCCACTTCGTGTTGCCAGCGCAGTTCGGGGAACTGGCGAGCTGGGAAGACCTGGTTGCGCGCGACGTACTCAAGGAAGCTGGTCACCCCGCCGTCGAGAAGCCCCAAGACCTCATGCAGTTTGCCGCGCCCGCGGAGGCGTCGCCGCTGCGTCGCGGCTTGGGCGATATCGGAGGCCGTGATGGTGCCGCGATGAACCGCCTCAACGACGAGGCCGATACGGTCTCGCGGATGCGCTTCCGCCCATGCTTGCGCCGCCGCCTCGGCCTGCCCAACCAGCGTCAACCTGCCGTGTGTGTGGACGGTGAGCGGAGCGTCGGGCCGGATCACTCGGATCCATCGTGGCCGCTCAAGGTGGTGCTTGGGCGGGAGTTGGACGGTGATGATCTCGGGTGGCCGCTTAAGCACGCCCCAGCCCCACAGCGCCGCTTCGCCGGAAAGTGCTCCGTGCGGCTCGGCCCATTTGGAGGCGGCGCGAACGCGGACATCGGGGGCGGCGAGGAGGTCCGCGTGGACGTAGATCGCTGGGAGGATGCGCGCGACGCTGCCGTTCGCGAGGCACGCGTCGAGGGCGTGGGGCCCGAAATGCTCATCGGCCTGTTGACGTGTGATCGCGCTGCGGTACTCGAGGAGGCGGTCCGCGAGTTCGCGGCTGCGGCGGTACGTGGGCGCGGGGGTCATGCCGTGAAGGTAGGGCTTCGCTGCCGATCGACGGGTGCCTCCTGGAGGCAGCTGTGGATGCGCGGATAACGCGGCGGCGTTGTGGACGCGGATCGCCGCCCGCCGAGGCCCTTGAAATGGTGGATGCTGCCCGGTTTTGCGCCCGGGTCTGTTGAGATGGTGGATACTGCCCGGTTTCGCGCCCGCGTCTCTCGAGATGGTGGATGCTGCCGACTCTCGAGCTCCAGACCGGGCAGCATCCACCATCAGGAGCAGGGGGAGTCGCGAACCGGGCAGCATCCACCATCAGGAGCAGGGGGGAACCGCGAACCGGGCAGAATCCACCATCTCGGGAGGGGGTGCCCGGATACCCTGTCGTCGTGAACCGCGCCGTCCTAGTGAGAGCAGCCATGCTCGTGGGCGTGCTCGCGCTCGCGGGGTGCGGACAGTCGGATCTCGGCACGCCGCAGGAGTACGCGACGGCGCTCTTCGACGGGATCAATGAGGAGCGAGAGGCGGCGCATCTCGCACCGCTCGAGTGGTCGGACTGCCTCGCGGACAAGGCCCAGCCTCGCGCGCAGGCCGCGGCCGCCACCCCCACACTCGAGCATGAGTCCCTCGTTGCGACCTGCCTCGAGGGCGTCGCGGCGGGGGAGAACCTCGGCCGCAGCGACGACACCCCAGAGAGCATCGTCGCGCAATGGATGGAATCGCCGGGCCACGCGCAGAACATCACACGCCCGGGCTTCACCATCGCAGGGATCGCGTGCGCCCCGCTGCCCGACGCTGCCGCCGGCTACGCCTGCTCCCTCCTGTTTGAGGGCGGCGAGTAGGCAAACGGCTAGGCGGACGTCATCCAGTCGGTGACGTCGGTGATGAGTTCGGTCATGAGCGCATAGGTCTCGTTGTAGAAGTCCTGCGACTCGTAGTACGGGTCCGGCACATCGATGAGCTTCACGCCAGCGAGCTGGGTCCGGTAGTCGGAGACGGCGCGCGCGACCCCGGCGAGTCCGCCCTCGAGCGGGGCGCCGCGGCGAGCGGCCTCAGCGAGCTCGCCCAGAGTGAAGGTGCGCTTGAGCGCGAACGGCGCCTCGCGCACGCACCAGGCGCGGTGCTGCGCGGTGGCGCACACGATGAGGTCCGCCTCGCGCGCGATCGATTCGGTGTACTGGCGCGCCAGGTGAGCCGTGCCGTCGATCCCATCGGCATCCAGGCAGCGGAGCATCGGCGCGGGGATGCCGTGCCCTTTCATCGCGTGGGTGCCGGCGGAGGAGACGGTGACCCCAGCGTCGGCCAATTGCCTGGCAAACAGCAGCTCCATGGCAGGGGAGCGGCAGATGTTGCCGGTGCACACGGTCACGATCGAAAGGGGGGAGGTCACGGCCACAAGGTACCAAGTGCCGCTCACTAGACTTGCCAAGCATGAGCACCATGGCGCATGCAGCAAAGCCGCGCCGACGCTGGGGCAGGTGGGTTGTCCTCGCTGTAGTTCTGCTGGTGCTGGCCTTCGTTGCGGCGTTCGCGTGGGACGGGCTGCAGATCAAGAAGTCCTCGGCGGAGTTGAGGTCGCATGCGGCGGCCGCGCAGCAGGCGATCCGGGATCGCGACGCAGCTGCGCTCAAGGCTGAGGTGGGCGGAGTGCGCGAATCGGCGCAGCAGTTCGCGAGCGCGACCGATGGGCCGCACTGGTGGATTGCCAATCACCTGCCGTGGATCAAGGATCAGACTCAGCCGTTGAGCATTGCTGGCTCGGCCACACTCGCGATCAGTGACGGGGCGCTCAAGCCCTTGTCTGAGCTGGAGAACTTGGACGCGCTCCAGGCCCCCAAGATCGAGAACGGGCACATCGACCCGTATGTGCTGGAGCCGTATCGCGAGACGCTTGCGGGTGCGGCAGGCGTGATGATGGCTCAGCAGGAGCGGCTCGCGGGAGTGGGCCTGGCGGGGACCGTGGATGCGGTTCGTGGGCCGTTCGTGGAGCTCGCCGAGAACATGCAGACCCTGGGCGAAACCGTGCAGGGCGCTCACGTGGCGGCCGAGGTGCTCCCGGGCATGCTCGGTGCCGAGGGCAAGCGGACGTACCTGGTAATGGTGCAGAACAATGCCGAGCCGCGGACCACGGGAGGCATTCCTGGGGCCGTTATTGAGGTGACGGCGGATAACGGGAATATCGAGATGGGGCGGTTCAGCACTGCGAACGCGATGATCAATCGCGATGGCATTGACTTTGAACTGACCGACGATGAGCGCAATGCGTTCTCTGTGCGGATGCTCATGTATCCGCAAGACGTGAACTTCACGCCCGAATTCCCTCGTTCCGCGCAGCTCATGACGCGCTTCTGGCAGGAGGAGTACGGGCAAGAGGCCGACGGTGTCATCTCGGTAGACCCCGTGGCGCTTGGCTACATGCTCGACGGCATGCGGCCCACGGAGATCCAGGGCATCACCGTGACGTCGCAGAACCTCTCGCAGGTGATGCTCAACGAGGCATACCTGGCGTTCCCTGATCCGGAGGAGTCGGACGCCTTCTTCGCGCTCGCGTCCAGCACTCTCTTTGGGATGCTCATGGACGGCGCAACGTCCTCCGTGGCTGGCGTGGAGCGCGCGCTTGACGAGAGCCGCTTCCTGGTGTTCAGCGCGCACGAGGCGGAGCAAGGGCTGCTCCAGACCACGGCGGCGGCCGGTGGCTTCCTCGAGAGGACGCAGACGCTGGGACTGTTCGTCAACGATGGCTCGGGCTCCAAGATCGGCTACTACATCGACTCTTCGTTCCAGGTGACCAACCACATGTGCGGCGACGGCAGCCTCAGTGGGCAGACGGTGACCGCGACCTTCACCCACACGTTCGACGGCGACGTGGCTGATTTGCCCTGGTATGTCTCCGGTGGGGATGTGTACGTGCCGAATGGTGAATTTCACGCAAACGTGCTGCTTTACCCACCAGACGGCGCAGGTGTGACGACATTCTCATTGGACGGCGAGCCCGCAAAGCTCGCCCCCTATAGCCACGACGGCCGGTACTTGAGCCAAGCAAGAATCGACCTAATACCAGGGCAGTCGACAACATTGACCTATGAGTTGCAGGCGAACAAGCGCAATGTGCTGCCGCCAGACTTTGCATCGACACCCGGGCCACACCCTCAAGTGACCAACATCTCTGTCGATTACCAAGAAGACGGCTGTTAACATGGCTGAGAGTTCTACTGGCGGGTGAAGTCGCTCGCCTACATCTAAGAGGGGGTTTTCCCATGATTACTCGTGCCCTGGCTGCTGTCGCAGTCGCAGGTATCGCGCTGGCAGTCCCGGTGACGGCAAGTGCGGTCACGTACCCGGCTGACGACGCCACGCTTGAGTGCTCCGCGACGCAGGTTGCGCCTAACGAGAGCTTCGAGTGCACCATCACCGCTGAAGGCGCCACGGAGGCGCAGCTGCAGGCGACTACCTCTGGTGAGAACGCGTCGATCGCGGGAACTGTGACCTCCGCCCCCAAGGACATCACAAGTGGCACCGCTGACTTCACCGTGACCGCGCCGTCCGTTGAGGGCACCATTGGGCTGACCGCAATCGTCGATGGCGTTGCCGTTGATGAGACCGCGACCGTCACCGTGGCTGGCGACTCGCTGTCCGGTACCGGTTTCGACTCAACGCCGCTGGCCATTGGCGCTGGCGTCCTGCTCGTCGCTGGTGCCGCGGTGGTCTTCGTCGCCGCTCGTCGCCGCTCCGCGCAGAACTCCTAAGTTCCTTAAGCTTCGGACTAGTTCCGAAGGAAACCCCCCGAAAAGAGGGGCCCTGCTCACACCCCCCGAGGCAGGGCCCCTCGATTCGTATCTGGGCCCCGCTGGTCTAGATCAGTCCTGCTGGTAGGCGTGACCATAGCGGCCGTAGCCGTAGGCGTCGGGTCCCTTGGTGGGCAGCATTGTCAGCACGATGCCGCTGACGGGAGCATCAACGTTCTCGAGCGTGGCGAGCGCCGTCTCGAACTCGGGTGTACTGGTCTTGCCGGACGCGACGAGCACCAGGCAACCACCAACGAGGCGTGCGAGCACCGCGGCGTCCGTGACGGGAAGCAGGGGCGGCGCGTCATAGAGGACAACGTCGAAGTCCTTGTTGAGGCGGCCAATGAGGTCGTCCATGAGCGCGGATCCGAGCAACTCCGACGGATTCGGCGGAAGTTGCCCCGACGGCAACAGGAAGAGATCGGTACGGCCCCACCGCTGCACGGCATCGCCGAGCTCCACCCGGCCTATCAGCACGTCGGTGAGGCCAACGGAACCTTCGATGCCCAGGTAATGAGCCATCTTGGGCTTGCGCAGGTCCGCGCCCACGAGGAGCACCTTGGCACCCGCTTGAGCGAGGGCGATAGCGAGGTTGGCCGTAGTGGTCGACTTGCCCTCGCCGGGAATTGCGGACGTGACCACGAACGCGCGCTCACGGCGCCCCGCGTCAAGGAACTGCAGGTTGGTGCGCAGCGTTCGGAAACTCTCGGCGCGGGGACTCGTGGAGTCCTCGTGCACAATGAGGGGGCGGTCCTTCGCCTTGGAGTCAAAGACGATGCCGCCGAGGACGGGTAGATCGGTGACGCGCTCAAGATCCTTCTCATTGCGGATTTTGGTATCGAGCGCCGCACGCAAGAGTGCAATGGCCACTCCAAGAGCTAGCCCGAGCAGGAGGCCCATCGCTATGTTGAGGGCCTTCTTGGGGCTGGTTGGAGTCAGTGGGACCTCGGCCTCCTGGACCACGGTGAGGCGCACCGGCGAACCCTGCAGGGCATCGGTGGTCTCGATCTGCTGGACCACCTCAATGAGTTGATTCGCGGTCTCGGTGGCGAGAGTCGCGGCAAACACCGGATCGGTGCTGTTGACCGTCACGTTGATCACAGTCGTGTTGAGAGGAGCCGAGGCCGAAACCTGGCCGCGAAGCTTCGCGACCGATGTGCTGAGATTGAGTGAGTCAATGGTCGGCTGCAGTACGGCGGCCGTGGTGACGAGTTCCGCGTAAGTCTTGACGCGTTGCTGAGTGAACGTATTTCCCTGTTGCAGATCCGCCGCAGTGGTCGCGCCGGATGTGGAGACGAACACTCGCGCCGAGGCTGTGTACGTCGGTGTAGCGACCAGTGCGTAGGTGAAGCCCAGGCCCGCACCTAGCACAGCTAGCAGAAGGATCGCAATCCAGTTCTTGCGGAAAATCCTCAGGTAATCCTGGATTTCCAAGTGGGTCCCCTCCCGTGTGCCGGTGCAGCCATTTTGGCACGGAATATGGCCGGGCAAGGTCAGCGTGCACGATAACCTGTGACCGTGGGGACAAGCGAGAACACTGAGGAGTCGACTCCTGCGCCGGCTTCCGCGCAGCGCATGTATGGTCCCGGCGGTTGGTCACACAAGTACCAGCGCCGGCTCGCCCTGAATGACTCGCTTGTGGTCGTGCTGGTGATGGTCCTTGCCCAAGCGGTGCGCATTGGGTGGAACCCCGGGGAGCCAGTGGCCGGGCCGTCGGCTCCGCCGTATTGGTTCGTGAGCGTGGCGATTGCTTTGCTCTGGCTGGTCAACCTGGCACTGACTCGGTCCCGTGAGCCGCGAATATTGGGGCATGGTCCGCAGGAGTTCCAGCGTGTTGTGTCGGCGTCCTGGTACACCTTCGCATTAGTCGCCATTGTCGGCTTTCTCACACAGTGGCAGATCAGTCGCGGGTACCTGCTGTTTGCGCTCCCGGTGGGCACCATCGCTCTCCTCGTTTATCGCTCCGCCTGGCGCGCTTGGATACACGCGCAGCGCGATGCGGGCGAGTTGCAGGCGCAGGTACTCGTGGTCGGCCCTTGGACTACATCCGAACAGATGGTCCGGCGGCTCCGCCGCGCACGACGAGCCGGCTACAACGTCGTGGGCGTGTGTCTTCCGCCGACTAGCCCCGGAAAGCTCTCAGACGACATCGCGGACGTGCCAGTGTTGGGTGCCATCAGCAACGCGATCGGGGCGGCGAAGCGCGTGGGAGCGGAATACATCCTCCTCAGCGGGAATGATGCAATGTCGCTGAGTGAAGCGCGTCGACTTGGATGGGCGCTCGAGGGCACTGGCATCGGGCTCATCGTCGCCCCTGCGATGGTGGACATCGCGGGGCCTCGCGTTCTGATGAGTCCCGTCGAAGGGTTGCCGCTGTTGCACGTGGACCCGGCAGAGTTCACGGGCGCCAAGTATCTGCTCAAGTCTGTGTTCGACAGGGCGAGCGCAGCACTGCTAATGATCCCACTTGCTCTCCCCATGCTTATCGTGGCCGTGCTCGTGAAGCTGTCGAGTCCAGGGCCCGTCTTGTTCAAGCAACAGCGCATCGGCAGGAACGGCGAGCCGTTCAACATGCTGAAATTCCGGTCAATGATCGTCGGAGCAGAGACTTTGCTCGAGGAGGTCGTCGACGGCGAGGTCGGTCTCTACTACAAGCCACAGAACGACCCCCGAGTCACACCGCTCGGTCGCTTCATCCGGCGCTACTCCATCGACGAACTTCCACAGATCATCAATGTGCTGAAAGGCGACATGTCCCTTGTCGGGCCGCGTCCGCAGATCCCCGCTGAGGTGGCGCTATATAACGACCTCGCGCACCGACGGTTGTTGGTGAAGCCCGGTATGACGGGGTTGTGGCAAGTCAGCGGCCGCTCTGCACTGAGTCCTGAGGAAGCAATTCGCTTGGACGCCTACTACGCGGAGAACTGGACTCTGGGCGGAGACTTCATGATCATCTTGCGCACTCTGAAAGCCGTTCTGGCGCGCGATGGGGCGTACTAGCCTCGGAGTGAATCGCGGTGCTCGCGATACCAGTCAACCGTGCGCGTGAGGCCAGCCTCCAGGGAGATCTTGGACGTCCACCCAGCCTGGCGGAGTTTGGACACGTCAAGCAGTTTCTGCGGCGTGCCGTCGGGCTTCGAAGTGTCCCATGCGGTCTCGCCTTCGTAACCGACGACCTTGGCGATGGTCTCGGCGATCTCGCGGATAGTGACGTCCATGCCGGTGCCCACGTTCACCTGGCTGGGTCCGTCGTAATGCTCCAGCAGGTGCAAGCACGCATCGGCCATGTCATCTGCGTGCAGGAACTCTCGCCGGGGGTTGCCGGTGCCCCAGTTGGTCACTGTCGCTGCGCCAGAACGAGCGGCCTCGTCATAGCGGCGAATGAGCGCTGGCAGCACATGGGAGCCGGTTGGTGAGAAGTTGTCGTTGGGGCCATAGAGGTTGGTAGGCATGGCGCTGATCCACGGCAGGCCGTACTGGCGGCGGACTGACTGGATGTGCAGGATTCCCGTGATCTTGGCGATCGCATAGGCGTCGTTCGTTGGCTCCAGGTGGCCTGTGAGGAGCGAGTCTTCCTTGATGGGCTGGGGCGCGAACTTGGGGTAGATGCAACTTGAGCCTAGGAACAGCAGTCGTTCCACGTCGTTGGCGAGCGCAGCGTCAATGACGTTCGTCTGGATGCGCACATTGTCGCTGAGGAAATCAACGGGGTAGGTCGCGTTCGCGAGAATCCCACCCACCTTCGCTGCGGCGAGCACCACGTACTTGGGCTTGGTTTGGGCGAAGAACTCGAAGGTCGCGTCGCGGTTCTTGAGATCCAGTTCCGCCGACGACTTGCCTACCAGGCGCTCGAAGCCCGCCTGCTCAAGTCGGCGCCAGATGGCAGAGCCGACCAAGCCCCGATGACCAGCGATGTAGAAGGCCGCATCGCGGTCCAGTGGGCCGGGAGTGAAACCGGTAGCACCGTCTGTAGTCACTTAGTTCCCCAAGACGCGAGCGAGACCTTGTCGATCCACGGTCTGCCGGCGTACTCAAGCGCCTCAATGTCGGCGTCCACCATGAGGCGCGCGAGCGACTCGCCGTCGACCGTGGCCTCCCAGCCCAGGCGTTCCCGAGCTCTGGTTGCATCCCCAATGAGCGCGTCGACCTCGGTGGGCCGCAGGTAGCGCTCGTCGAACTTCACGTACTCCCGCCAATCCAACCCCGCGTGACTGAAGGCCGCTTCGAGGAACTGTCCAACGGTGATGCCGCTTCCTGTCGCCAAGACGAAGTCCTCGGGTTCGTCGGCTTGCAGCATGCGCCACATGCCTTCTACGTACTCGGCGGCGTAGCCCCAGTCGCGGACTGCGTCCAGGTTGCCCAGGTAAAGCTCGGACTGGATACCAGCCCTAATGGCGGCGACGGCGCGTGTAATCTTGCGGGTCACGAAGGTCTCTCCGCGGCGCGGCGACTCGTGGTTGAAGAGGATGCCATTGACGGCGAACATGCCGTACGCCTCGCGGTAGTTCTTGGTCACCCAGTACGAGTACACCTTGGCGGCGCCATAGGGGCTGCGCGGGTAGAAGGGGGTGTCCTCGTTCTGGGGCGGCGGACTCGCACCGAACATTTCAGACGACGATGCCTGGTAGAAGCGTGTATCGATCCCGGCTTGGCGCACGGCCTCAAGCATGCGCATCGAACCGATGCCCGTGACGTCGCCCGTGTGTTCCGGCTCGTCGAAGCTCACACGCACGTGAGACTGTGCAGCGAGGTTGTAGACCTCGTCGGGTTGGATGTCGGCCAAGAGTCGCACTAGGCGGGAACCATCGCTCAGATCTCCGTAGTGGAGGAATAGCCGTGCGGAAGGGTCATGTGAGTCCACGTAAAGATGGTCAATCCGCGATGTGTTGAAAGTACTCGCGCGGCGGATCAGGCCGTGCACTTCGTAGCCCTTGCTGAGCAGCAACTCCGCAAGGTAGGAGCCATCCTGGCCGGTGATCCCAGTGATGAAGGCTCGCTTAGTCATTCCGTCTCCCCTCGTGCGGCTCCACCAAGGATAGTTGCCGATAGAACCCGCTCCCACGCCGTCAGCGCACGGTCTGGGCCAAGTTGCTCTTGCCAATACTCCTTAGCGTTCTTCGCCGCGCGTTCTCGCCATTCGGGATTGTGTGCGAGCAGATCGACGGCGGTGAGTAAGTCAAGCGCGTCGCCGCCCCTGGTGACGGGACCCGCCTGCGCTGCGGCCATAATCTTGGCCACAATTCCGTTCGAAGAAACCGAAGCTATCACCGGGCGCCTAGCCGCGAAGTAGCTCGTAAGTTTGCTTGGAGCAGCCATTTCAGACACACCGGTCGCTTCCGTCACAAGCAGAGCGTCGGCCGCTGCCAAGGCGATCGGGAACTCCGCGTCGGAGACGGGCTCAACGAAATGAAGGTTCGTTAACCCCAGCGCAAGCTGTTCAAGGCGCTTCCGCTCCCCGCCGTCCCCAAGCAAGATGAACTGGATAGGCAACTGCCTCGCCGCTGCACGTTGAGCCGTCTCGATTAGCACGTCTAGGCCTTGCTTGAGACCGATGTTTCCAGCGTGCAGCACGGTAAAACAGTCGGCCCAGTTAAGGTGGGCACGGGCCTCTCCCGGCTCCATGTCAACGGGCGCCACGTGCGACCAGTTGGGGATCACGACTATCCGATCTCTCTTGACCCGGAGTGACGTTGTCATGCGCGACGCCATCGTGTCGTGAATGGCTACGACCATGTGAGCCCTGCGCAAGGTCCAGCCTTCGATTGAGCGCGCGACCCCCTGTGCCAGTCCGCCACCTTCTCCGGTCTCATCCATCCCCTGCGAGTAGAGATCCTGTACCCACACGATGCGCCGGGGCGTTCGCTGGACTTGGAGGCGCAGCATCGCTAACCACGAGGAGAAGAGGGCAGGCGACACCAAGACGACTGCGGTGGGGCGGTGCCAGTTCGCGACTAGCAGGCGTACTCCGAACGAGATCTCGGAGAGCAACCTTCGCAGTCCGCGCGGGGGATTCGGGACGAAGTGGCGAAGGCGGACCAGGCGAACGCCATGATCATTCGCCTCACTTCGCCAGCCCGAGTATCCCGCGTACCGACGCCACTGGGGGTAATGCGGAAATGTGGTGAGCACGGTTACTCGTGCGCCCGCCGCGTCCAGGTGCCGCGCAAGACCGGCCGTGTAAGGCGCGTTGCCGGTCGGCTCCGGCGCGAAGTTGAGTCCTAAGATGGTAACCCGATCACGCATGCGCACCGTGCGAGCCTACTCGACTGCGCACCAGGAGGAACAAGTTGGACCAACCTAGTCCGATCCCGGACGCAATCCCCGTCGTTTCGTTGCGGGATGCTCCGGGCGAACGCGCCGCGTGGGGTCGCAACTGGATCATCGTGTACGCCTGGGGCTTCGTCGAGTGGCTGGTCGTGACAAATGCGCTCCAAATCTCGTCACGCCTACGCGTTCTTGCGTTGCGATGCTTCGGAGCCCGCATCGGATCTAACGTTATCTTTCGACCGCGAACGCGTGTGCGATTCCCGTGGAAGCTCACGATTGGCGACGACTGTTGGATAGGTGAGGGAGTGTGGATACACAACCAGGACGCCGTCACAATCGGTCACGACGTCGTGATCTCGCAGGAATCGATGATCACCACCGGCTCGCATGCGCACCGACGCGATATGGCTCTTCTCACGGCACCCATCACCATAGATGACGGGGTCTGGATTACTTCCCGGTGCGTAGTCTTGGGCGGGTCGCATCTGGGCCGTTCAAGCCTGGTGACGCCAGGGAGCGTCGTCTCCGGAAGCATTGCTCCCGGCCAGATCGTGGGGGGAAACCCGTGCGTTCACGTGGGAACACGGTTCCCCGCACCGGGGTCAGCGTGAGAGTCCTACAGGTATTCACCGTTACCGACCCCCAAGGTTCCTATGGGGGGCCCCAGCGCGTGGCGCTGAACCAGACTACGCAACTCCGATCAATGGGCCACCACGTTGACCTGGTCGCGGGCCATGTCGGATTTGACGTGCCGCCCCGGGCCGTTGACTCCGTCGACCTTCAGTCCTTCAGAGTTGAGAGGCTGCCCAGACTTGGCTTCGCAGGTTACTCGAGCCGGGGAATGCGGGCGTGGCTAAGGTCCCGGGCGAGTCTTTACGACGTGGCCCACGTTCACCTTGGACGTGATTTGGTATCCCTCCCGGCGGCTCTTTGGGCGATACAGGCAGGCATTCCGCTAGTTGTCCAGACTCACGGGATGATAGGGCCCTCGCGCAATCCTTTGGCACCGTTTGTGGACGCATTAGCGACGCGGAGGGTGTTGCGTGCGGCTCATAGTGTCCTCACTCTCACTGACCGAGAACAGGTAGAAGTCCGCGCAGTGGAGCCCGGGGCGCGACTTAGGCACCTTGGAAATGGAGTCCCGGTGCCGGAACTCCCTGACTACCACGGTCGTGGCCCGGAAGTCCTTTTCCTGTCGCGGTTGCATGCCCGCAAGCGGCCTCTCGTCTTCGTCGAAATGGCCGCTATTCTGGCCCCTAAGTTTCCCGGCCTCAAGTTCACTATTGCCGGGCCGGATGAAGGCGAACTGGCGAGGGTTAAAGTCCGCATTGCGGAACTTGGTCTCGAAGACCGTGTGATCTACGAGGGATCCTGTGATCCGGGCGCGGCAAGTGGACGCATCCAACGAGCTAGTGTCTTCGTGCTTCCGGCGGTGAGGGAGGTCTTTCCCATGGTCCTCCTGGAGGCATTTGCGGCAGGAACCCCCGTAGTTGCGACGCCTTCCCTTGGGATCGCCGCTGCGTGCGAAGAGTACGGCGCTGCATTGCTCCCCGGCGAAGCACCATCCGAACTAGCTGAGGCAGTGACGCGTGTCGTGGCGGAGCCTGGGTTGGCGGACGCTATGCGCCGCGGCGCGCACGCCTATCTCAGCGAGAAGTTGGACATCAGGGCCGTGGCACAGGAACTGGAGTCGGTGTACATCGAGGCTGCTCGCCGTGGCGCGGGCACCAAGTGAGGAATCGGGGTGACCGTCGCATGCCCGCTCGACGGCGGGATGAGGTCCGCGGCGGCGTACGCTTCGATTGAGCGTTTACCGATGGGAGGTGGATGTGGCGCTGCTGCTCGATGCGTACGAGAGTTTTAGGCGCGATGTAACCCTTGTCACAGAGAACGTGCACTGGGCGGTGTTGCTCCGTCAGAGGCAGGTCACGGCGGGTGCAATGATCATTCTGCTAAAGGCGGAGAAGTCGCGGCTTAGTGAACTGACTCGCGAGGAAGCCCATGAGTTCTTGAGCGTGTGTAGCGAGTTGGAGCGCTTCGCTCGCGACACCTTGCAGGCGGAGAAGTTCAATTACCTCGCGCTCATGATGGTGGACCCCATCGTTCACTTCCACTTCTTGCCGAGATACTCCGGACCACGAGAGTTCTTCGGGATGAGTATCGAGGACCCCGGCTGGCCAGGCGTCCCGCTACTCGACCAGGGTCCCGTTCTCGACTCGCTGACGGCTTCGTCGATCGCTCGCAACCTTATGAGTCAGGTGCACCTCTAGCGCGTTCGCGTGCGCACTAGAGTCGGTCGAGGGCCGCGCGAAGGATCGTGCTGGACGTGTGGGTTGTGTAGGGGAAGTATACGATCTCGACGCCCCGTTCCCGGAAATCGACCTCCAAGCTGTTCCAAAGGTCGGTGCCTTTCCAGTCGTCTCCGACGAACATTCGTGAAAACTGGATTCGCTCCCAGGCGTCGAACTTGTCATACGTCGCCTGCGGTACGACACGGTCGACATACCGGATAGCCTCTACGACTTGGCAACGCTCCTCGAACGGCACTACGGGTCGCTTGCCCTTCTTTGCCGCGCACAACTCATCTGTGGTAACGCCCACTACGAGCGAGTCGCACATTTCGCTGGCTCGCCTGAGTACGTTCAAGTGGCCGACATGGAAGAGGTCGAACACACCGGTTGTGTAGCCCACTAGTTCGGCCATCGTGTTTTCCTCTCCAACTTTCACGGGTCTATCCGTGGCGACTCGTCTGCGCCGGAAGAGTCTATCCAAGGAGAGTTGCCGCCGTGTTAAGGATGAACGCGCCTCGCTGGTGTAGGTGTCGACTGGCGCGACTCACGCGAGTTCACACCACCTCGACCACTTGGTAGGGTCGGCGCATTAGGTCCGGGGGCGTGGGTCCGTCGGCACTGCAGTATCGAGCGATTGGAAGAGACTTGGCAGAGTCTGTCCGGCAACGGTTCAGCCGACTTCAATCGGGTCAAAAACCTCGCCGGGGCGTCCCAGCGTACACACTGTTCGTGAACCGCCCAATGGGCCGACTCATTGCCGCAGCTACCCCGCATTGGCTTTCCGCCAATGGGATGACGATCTTGGCAGCTGTCTTGTCCTATGGGGCTCTGGGTGCGCTGTGGTTTCTTCGCGAGCCACGGGCAGGTTGGACGCTCGTAGGGGTTGTCCTTCTTCTTGCTTACGTCCTGGACTCTGCGGACGGGCAACTTTCTCGCCTCCGAGGCACCTCAAGCCCCGCGGGTGAATGGCTCGATCACGTGCTCGACGGAGGCCGAATCGTTCTCCTTCACGCAGGGGCCGCGCGTGTTCTTTTCGAGGGCACACATCAGGCTGGTGTCACCGCGATCGCGGCGGCATTCGGGACCTCCGCAGCCCTGATCTATGTCGGCGGAATACTGTTCGACAAGCTCGCTATATCCGGTGCCTCGACGGGGGCATTCAGCCTCTGGCGCTCGATGCTGATGCTTCCGGTCGATTATGGCGTGCTGTGCGCGATCTTCTTGCTGTTGCCGTTGTCGACGGTCTTTGTCGTCGCCTACTCAGTGCTGGCTTTGGCGAACATCTTGTTCTGCGGCGCATTCCTTGTGACGTGGTTCCGCCGCTTGAACGCATCGATCACAAGTCAAACGCCGTCATAGGCCGGTTGTCCAGTGAAGCGCTACTTGACGATGATCGATCAGGTCGTCAACAGTCTCTCCAACATCCTGCTCGTAGTGGCTGTTGCGCGAGCGTCGACCGCCGCCGAATTCGGCAAGTTCTCTCTCCTTCAAGTGGTTCTGGTTTTCGGTATTGGCGTCGGGCGAGCGGCGGTCGGCGAGCCCCTCCTTGTCGGCTACTCGAACAGCTCTCATAAGGAGTTGGCACAGATGCGGCCGTCCGTGCTCGGAGCATGGCTGGTCGTTGCGCTGATGCCTGCTGTTGCCGTGGCCGCAGTCGGTGTGGGACTCGCGGGCGAATACGTGCTGGCGGGGATCGTGTTGGCGGTTGCACTCATTGCCGCCGGACTCCATGACGCCCTCAGGTACACGGCTATTGCTGAGGCACGCCCATCCTTGGCACTGCAAATAGACGGGATTTGGCTACTGGCCACACTGGTCGGGGTGCTCTGGCTGGAGTTCGGCGCAGTTGATCTCGGACTCGCGGGGCCAGCGCTTGCCTGGTTGTGGGGTGCGCTATTGTCGCTCGCGGTTGGTCTGCTAGTCCTGAAGTCGCGCGTTGGCATCGCGGGTGGTGTCGCCTGGCTCAGATCTCACCGAGCGCGGGCTAAGCGATACGCGGCGGAATACGCCCTGCTCAACACCTCCAACACCTTCGTATGGTTTCTAGTTTCCGCTCTAATAAGTAGTGTTGCCGTTGGCTACCTCCGAGGCACTCAGCTCCTGTTCTCACCGCTAAATACCGCGTTCAACTCCGTACGGATCGGCGTGGTCCCCGATCTCATTCGAAACAGAGTCACTGCGCGCTACAAGCGCGTCGCGGTCGAGGCGATGGTGTTTCTAGTCGGGGGCAGTCTTGCGTGGTGGTTCGCGATTTGGCTCGTGCCTGACGCGGTTGGCTATGAGCTTCTTGGTGCAACCTGGTCCGGCGCTCGTGCCTTCGTGCTTGCCTTTGGACTGCAGTATCTCGGTCTGGCGTACTACAACTGGCTCCTCGCAATGATGAGGTCGAAGTCCCTCGATAGAGCTGCGAGTTGGATGCGAGGAACTTTGGCGGCAGCCACGCTCGTGATTCCGACTTCATTCGGTGCTGTCTCGGGCGCGGCCGGCGTTGCATGGGGCGTCGCCACGGCAGTCGCAGCGTGCGTCGTGGTGGGCACGGTGGCACTCGTCCGTGCAGGCAAGTCATCTGCGAAGTGAGCGCCGGAGCCCATTCGTAGGGATTTGCGCTTCTGGGAGCTTCCGCCTTGAGCGCTAGAGTTTCATCGGACGCTCTCGCGTCCCGGTCCCCTAATGCATGGGTAAGGCGCGGCTATGTCTACATCGGAAGCGACCCGTGTGGTCGACGACCCCGCCAGAGCGCGGGTGATTCTGTGGCCTCTCGGCGTCACTCTGCTTTTGGCGCTCGGGATGGGAGTGTTCCTGAGCGTTGGGGCGGAAAGCATGCAGGCCTTCGCGCGATTCTCATTCGCGAAGCAGGTAACGCTTCCTGCGGTCTACCTTGCATTTCTCGTCGCGCTCTTAGCTAGTCCCACCCGTCTCCGCCCTTCACGCCCCTTCTGGTGGTATGCGCTCGCGGGTACAGTCTTCCTGTCGCTCTTGGCCTCGGTCATCTACCCCCGGCAACAAGTTGGGCTGCTTTCGCTGGCCGAGGGCTTGGCCCTTCCCGTTGGGTTCCTCCTCGTGAGCGAGATATCGTTCCGAGCTCGGCCATGGTCGTTCGTGCGTGTGCGGAAACTCTTCGGCTTGGTCGCACCAGTTGTGGGCATCTCGCTGGCCCTAGGCTCCTCGCTCACGCCCTATAACGGGATCGCCATCCCGATTGGCTTCGTACTTGTCTACTTAGCGATTCAGCGCGCTTTTGAGGGCTGGCCGCGCTTCCTGGCGCTTGCCGGAGGCGGGGCAATCGTCGTGGGCGAAGTGGGGAGACTTTGGTCTGATCCAGATGCCAGCCTCGCAGTGGTCGCGCAGGTTGGCGTATGCACTTTCTTGATTGTGCTCGGCCTGCTACCCCGTTCACTGCGAGTTCTGGCCGCGACTACCGGAACACTCGTTGGTCTTGTCTATGTCGTGAACTCAGGCTATTGGCGCCTGGTAGTCGGCGACGTTGAAGAGGATTGGGACGTGACCCTACTGCACCGCTCGTATGAGACGAGCGCAGTCCGCGAGGCGGTGTCTCATCCGGTCTCGATGATCTTCGGCCTGGGACCCGCGGCTACGGTCGACCTGTCCTCGTCACCGGATGCTTCCACGCTTATCGCCTCGGGCCGAGATATCAACGCGGTAGATGACGTTCACATACTTACAAGTTGGCTCCTCCTAAAGTTCGGACTGCTGGGGATACTCTGGGGCGCGGTCATGTTGGTGCATCTAGCACGGGTGGTTCTCCGCATCCTTCGCCATGACCACGGCGCGTCGGCCAACTTTGGGTTCGCGGTGCTGGCCGTTGCCGTAGTAGCTCTCGCTTTCTCCGCCGCGACGAATCTGTTTACCAACCCGTTCTTTGCTATCGGAGTGGGCAGCATAGCGCTTGCTAATTCGACGCAAAGCCGGAGCGGGATGTACCGGCACTCGTCATATCGCCGCCTCCCGGCGCGGTCGCTCTCGCAGGACCGAGACGTGCGGTCATCTGGATGATTTCGCCTGAGCGTGGCCGCTGGCGCGGCGTCTAGTGTAGGCGTGTGGTTGGGACGAGAGGGCTTGCGATTCGGGACGCCGTTGCGCTCGTGCACGCATTGGGGGCCAACCTGGCTGCCCGGGTCGGAGCGCGAACGCTCGCCATCAAAGGGGCGTCCGCCGAGCACCACGGGCTTCGGGTGGAGCGCGCCAGCGCTGACGCCGACATCTGGGTCCGTCCGCCGGATCTCGAGCGGGTGACGGCTCAGCTCTGCGAGTGTGGCTGGGTGCGGCGGGAAGAGTCGCAGAACACTTCAAGTCTCGTCGCTCACTCGATAACCATCGTGCATGGCAGTTGGCCCTGCGACATCGATGTTCACTGGACCTTCCCTGGCTTCCTTGGTGAGGCTGGTTACGTTTTCGACGTCCTCTGGGAGCGGCGTCAAACGATGACGCAAGCGGGCGTCGAAGTGTTCATTCCCGATCGCGCGGGCGCAGTCTTGATCAGCGCACTGCATGCGCTCCGCACCCCGGTGCAGACTCCCCGGCACGCGGAGGAGTTCCGCATGCTCGTGGACGTCTGCGCTGAGATGAGCGAGGCGGAACGCCGCGACATCGTCGACCTCGCCATCGAGACCGGCGCCGTCGACACGGCGCGTCCATTCCTGGAAACTCTCCGCGTCCCCCTCCCCGAGCCCACGCCACCAGGCGTCAACCCAGCACTCGACGAGTGGCGTGCTCGCGTCGCCGCAGACGGCGTCGTGGGAGCTCAAGCGCTCATCGCGGCCCAGCGTCTTGCCTGGTACAGGCGCCCGGCAGCCATGTGGCACATCGTCTGGCCCAGCGAACGCGACTTTCGCATCGACCACCCGGAGGTGACCCCGGGCCGCGGGCCACTCCTGCGCGCCCGCTTCGCCCGCCTAGGCCGCGGCATCCGCCAAGTCCCTGCAATCCTCCGCGGCCGCCGGCAAGCTCGCCGCGGCATCACCGAAACTTCGATGCTGGACGGTGACACGTGAACCCAACCCAAGCGTCGGGCCTCGCCTACGTCGCCCACGACGACTACGTCGTGGTCCTCAACCTCCCCCGCATCGAGGAGCAGCAGTCCCCCTACGTCTTCGAGGGAGCGGCTTTCGAGATCTGGTCGCGCATCGATGGAACAAGAACAGAGGACCAGATCGTTGACGAGTTAGTTGAGGCCACCGGAGCTGAGCGCGAGGTCGTTGCCCGGGACACACGCGACTTCCTTGCGACGCTCCGGGGCCTCGGCCTTGTCGAGGATACGCAGCACGCGCCCCTCCCACCCCAATGAACTTCGTCTCACACGACGCCTACTTCAGTTACCCAACGCAATAGCGCGGGTAACCTAGGTTCACTTGGGCGGAGGTCGTGGGACCACCGCGGTGTCCGTGGAGAGGCGGCCAACGTGGAACTGCAGGACTATCTGCGGATCTTCCGCCAGCACTGGGTTGCCATCATCGTCGCCACCCTGGTTGGCGGCATCGCCGCGTTCGGCTGGACGCTGACGCAGCCCAAGGTCTACACGTCGAACGGCTCTGCCGTGGTCAGCGCCGGCACCTCGGCGTCGATCGGCGATGCGCTCGTTGGTGACAATCTTGCCAAGTCCCGCGCCAAGACCTACCTGGACGTCGCCAAGTCCCGGGAGGTCGCGAACTATGCGATCGAGCAGTATGGCTTCACAGCGTCGGCCGATGCCTTGGTTGGCAGGGTGAACGTCACCAACCCGCTCGACACCTCGATCCTGCGCGTGGCCGCCACGGGTTCCTCGCCGGAGGAGGCGAGGACGCTTGTCGAGGCGTGGATCGCCGGCATGGTGCAGGTGGTCGAGGACCTTGAGGGTCAGGGCAGCGTGGACGGCAGCACCTCCGTGGTGCGGCTCACGACGCTCGACACCGCTTCACTCCCCGGCGCGCCCAGTTCTCCCAACGTAAAGCTCGCGCTCGCGCTGGGCCTCCTCGTCGGTTTTGCCGCGGGTGTCGCGTACGCGCTCATCAGGGCCGCGCTCGACCGACGCCTGCGCACCGGCAGCGACGTCGAGCGCGAGTTCGATGTTCCGCTGCTCGGCACCATTCCGTTCGATCCGTCCATCGCCAAGAGGGGCGTTGCCCTCGCGGACGCCGACTTCCACACCGCGGAGGGCGTGCGCCAGCTGCGCACCAACCTGCAATTCATGGACGTGGACAACCCGCCCCGATTCATTGTGGTCACCTCCGCGCTGCCCGGTGACGGCAAGTCCACGGTCGCCATCAAACTGGCCGACGCTATTGCTGAGTCAGGCCAGAGCGTGATCTTGATCGACGCGGACTTGCGCCGGCCCTCCGTTGCCGACTATCTGGGACTGGTCCCCGGCGTCGGGCTGACCGATGTGCTCGTGGGCCGCGCGACGGTTGAAGACGTGCTGCAGGGGTATGGCCCCACGGGACGCTTCCACGTCATGGGCGCGGGCTCGATTCCGCCGAACCCATCCGAGCTGCTGGGCTCCACGACCATGCGCAACATGCTCAAGTCGCTCGACCCACGCGCGATCATCCTCATCGACAGCCCGCCGCTGATCCCGGTGACCGATGCCGCAATCCTCACAGCGCGCACCGACGGCGCTCTCGTGGTGGTGCGGTCCGGAAAGACCACGATTGACCTGCTCGACAAGGCGCTGCAGAACCTCGAGCGAGTGAAGGGCCGCCCGCTTGGCGTCATCCTCGACGGCGTGAGCCGCAAGGGCGAGGGCAAGTACTACGGCAGTGAATACCGCTACGACGCATCGCAGCCTGCTGGGGGAACTGAGACCAAGGGCAACTGACGATGCCTTGGCGCAGTGGTCTCGCGTTCCGTGTGGTCCTGGTGTCCACGCGCAACTCGACCTGCGCTGCCTTTGCCGAGCGGCTGCTGCGCCCCGCGCTCGCTGACACCGGCATCGAGGCGTGGGCCATCCGCGTCACGTCCGCGGGTCTCGAGGACGAGCAGGGCGCGCGATTCGACCCCGACGCCGAGTTCATGCTGCGCGCTCTGGGAGGCAACCCGGGCGGCTTCCGCGCCACGCACCTTGAGGCAGAGATTGTCGACGATGCCGACGTGCTGCTGACCATGACCCGCGCCGAGCGCGATGAGGTGGTGCGGCGCTTCCCGCGAGCGCGCCAGCGCACGTTCACGCTCGTGGAGTACGCGCGGCTCAATGACCTGGTGCGCCCCATGGCGCCGCTGCGCGAGCACCCCCTCATGCTCGCGCCGGCGCGGTTCCAGGCAGAACTGACGCCGGCCGACGACATCCACGAGCCCGCCAAAGCCGATCCCCAGGAATACAACCTGATGGCCACAGAGATCGCGGAAGCGGTCTACCTGCTCGCCGAACACTGGATAGCGATGACCCCCACGAGGGGACCGCGCCGCGATCCCTTGGGCGCGGCTCGCCTCCTGGACGCGGGGGCCGACGCTGAGATCGTTCGGCTTTCAGCGTTCGGTGTTCCTGTGGACGTGCAGTGCACTGGGGAAGGCGGACGCGCGCTGAGGCGGTCGCTGACCGCGGCGTGGTCGCGATGCCTGCGCAAGGGCGAGGAGCCTGAGCGCGAGCCAGTGCACATCGAGGCGATCGTTCACGACGATCCCACGCGGCTGCGCGTGGCGAGAGCTCGTGGTGCGATCGGCGGAGAGACCACGGCGGATCTCATGCACGCTCTGGCCGGCGCTGTGACCGTGCGCGCCATCGACGAGCGAGCGGGTGACGTGATCATGCTTCACGCCGCAGGGGTGTCGCTCCTGGACGGCCAGGTGATCGCGTTCGTCGCGCCTTCCGGCACAGGCAAGACCACCCTGTCCCGGACGCTGGGCAAGCACTACGGCTACGTCAGCGACGAGACAGTGGTGATCGACTTCGACGGCACCGTCACGCCCTACCCCAAGCCGCTGTCCATCCTCACTGCCAAGCACCACCTCAAGAAGCAAGTGGGCCCGGACGAGGAGCGGCTCCTCATGGCGCCATCGGAGTTGAGACTCGGACGCGTGGTGCTGCTCAACAGGGTGAACCGGCTCGACGGCGAGGCCGTCATCGAGGACGTTCCCCTGCTGGCAGGCATGACTGAACTGGCC